>NZ_JBVJIN010000002.1:0-319475 GCF_055586285.1 Actinokineospora sp. NPDC051303 | reverse complement strand
GATGGGGGGGGTGCGGCGCCCTAGGAGGCAAAAGATCCCCCCGACCCCCCGTTCTCCCGCCCTTTCGGCTCCAGCGGACACCCCAACACCCCCCCCCCCCCCCCCCGGGGGGGGTGCCCCCGCGCTGTGTGCCGGTTCCGTACACTCCCGCCGGTGGAGACACTGGTCGCGGGTCACGAGCCTGCCGCGCAACCGACCGAACCGGACCAGCCGAGCGAGCGTCCGCGCCATGGTGGGCGGGTGGCCGCGGCGGGTGCGGTCGCGGGAGGCGCCGCGCTGATCGGCGGGCACGCCGCGCTGTACGGGAACTGGGTGGTCGATGACGCCGCCATCACCTTCGCCTACGCGCGCAGCGTCGCCGACGGGCTCGGCCCGGTGCTGCAACCGGGAGCTGACCCGGTTGAGGGATATTCCAACCCCACCTGGCTGGCGCTGCTGACGGTCGGCCGGTTGGTCGGCCTGTTCGACCGGGGCGCGATCTTCGGGATCCCCGACTACGTGCTGTTCCCGAAAGCGCTTGCCCTGCTCTGCTGCGCGGGCATCCTCGTCGCCGCCCACCTGGCCGCGGCCAAAGTCACCCGCCGCCCGTGGGCGCTGACACTGCTCGTCGGCGCGGCGCTGGCGGTGGTGCCGTCGTTCGTGATCTGGTCCTTCTCCGGGCTGGAGAACTCCCTCTACGCGCTGAGCGTGGCCGCCCTCGCGTCCCTGCTGTTCCGGGCGGTCATGGACGACCGCCTGCTCGCGCCCCGGGTGGCGCTCTACGCCGGGCTGCTGGTCGCCCTGGCCGCGCTGACCCGGCCGGACGGGATCATCTACCTGGGCGCGTACCCGCTGCTCGTGCTGTTCCGCCTGACCCGCCCGATGTTCGCGGTGAGCGTGCGCGCGGCGCTGATCAGCGTGCTCGCCTGCCTGGTCCCCTACGGCGCGTACGTCGGGTGGCGGCTGGTGGTGTTCGGCAGGCTGGTCGCCAACACCGCCGTCGCCAAGGGGCAGGAGCCCCCGGAGTTGGAGAGCCTGTCGCGGGTCGGCGAGCTGATCGGCTACGGCGGCGGGCTGGCGTTCCTCGGCTGGGCTGTGTGCGTCGGGATCGCGCTGGCGCACCCGTCGCGGCTGCGGGCCGCGCTGGGCGGGGTGCTGGTTCCGCTGGGGCTGTCGCTGCTGGCGTTCTGCGTCCTCGCGCCGGACTGGATGGGCGAGCTGCGGTTCGCGACGCCGTTCTGGGTGCTGGTCGCGCTGGGCGGCGCGCTGGCCCTGCCGACCGCGCTGCGGTCGGTGAGCGCGCGGGCCCGGCTGCTGCTCGCGGCGGGCTTGGTGCTGGCGACGCTGCCGAGCCTGGCCGTGTTCACCACCGCCGGAAAGACCTTCCGCGCGGCCCCGACCGTGCCGATGTGCCTGGTCGGGGAGGCGTTCGGCCGCGGCTTCAACGGCTACGCCGACGCGCTCGGCCTGCGGACGGCCTCGCTGCTGGCCCCCGACCTCGGCGCGACCGCCATGTCCACCCGGCTCACCCTGATCGACCTCGCGGGACTCGCCGACGCCCCGATCGCCGACTTCTGGCACGACAAGAACTGGCGCGGCCTGCGCGACCACGTGTTCACCGAGGTCAAGCCGACCTTCATCCACATGCACGCGCCGTGGAGCACGCAGACCGGCCTGATCGGCGACCCACGCCTGGCGGCGGACTACCACGTCGTCGTCGCCGAGGACGGCGCCGCGGGCGGCGACTGGGTGCGCAAGGACGCCGTGCCGAACCCGGAAGCCCTGGCGGCGCTGCGGACCTACGCAGACACCGTGGTGCGGCCCGCGATCCGCGTCCAGCAGGCCGCGCCCCGGGGCACCTGCGGCCCGGTGCTGCGCCCGGACCAGGGCCCGACGCCCAGTTGACGAAGGAGTTGTGCCGCGCTCGCCGAGCGGACTAGACACCACGGCCCACATCAACGAGTTGTCCTACCTGCACTCGCGGGACGTCGGCTACGCGACCTTCTGCCAGGGGCCGTACCCGGAGAGCGCGCGCTACCGCGACTTCATGGGCTGGACGGTTCCCTGGCGGTGCGGCCGCGGCGCCGCTCGTACCGGTGTTGTACTAGGGCGTCGCGGCCGTGCCGCCAGGGGCCGCATCCGGCGCGGCTGGTGCGTGCCGGTACTTCGATACAGGCCCTAGTTCTCGAAGACCTTGCGCCAAGACTCGGCGGAGGTCAGCTCGGGCAGTGCTGCCCGGTAGCTCTCCTGCATCCTCGGCCACTCGGTCGCCAGCCGCCGGTAAGCCTGCGCGGCGGCCTTGGACAGCTCCCGGAAGACCTTCGGGTCGCGCCTGCGGAAAGCGACGCCGCTGCCGTCCGGGTTGGACACTGTCGCACTGTCCAAATTGCCCAAGAGGAACCACAGTGCGCTGCCTGCGGGCACATTGACCTGTGGGCGCTCACTCGCCGTGGGCTCCGGGGTGCGCAGGTTGTGCAGCAGCGCCTTCGACGCCTGCGCGGCGATCTTCACCGGGTGGACCGGCGGGCGCAGCATCTGCTCCGCGCGCACCGAGTCCAAGGTGGGCGGTGGGAACTCGCCCGCGGACGGGAGGGTCTGCGCGTCGGTGTACTGCTTGCGGACCTGCTGGACCTCCGGCAGACCGGTGCGCAGCAGGTCGAAGAGGCGGTCCGGGCCCGCCAGGAAGTCCTCGATCGCCTTCAGTTCGATCGCGACGGTCGAGTACTCCATCGACAGCAGCCGCCGGATGGTCGCGCGCAGCCCCTGCTTGAGCAGCGTCTTGCGCAGGTCGTGCGGGCTGTGCAGGGCGGCGATGACCAGCCGGTTGCGCAGGTGGAAGTAGACAGTCCAGTCGGACAGGTCGTTCTTGTCGGTCCACGGCATGTGCCACACGCCCGAGCCCGGCAGCGTCACCGTCGGGTAGCCGTTGCGCAGGGCGCGCATCGAGTACTCCGCGTCGTCCCACTTGATGAACAGCGGCAGCGGCAGCCCGGTCGCCTCGACCACCTCGCGCGGGAACAGGCACATCCACCAGCCGTTGTAGGTGGATTCGATGCGCCGGTGCAGCGCGCGGGTCTCGCGCAGCGAGTGCGCGCCGAAGTCGTGGTCAACCACGGCGCCCGGCGCGGGCCGCCACACGCAGGTGGCCAGGTCCACGACCTCGCCCATGCTGTGCAGCCGCGACTTGGCCTGCAGGTTGAGCATCTGGCTGCCGACGATCACCGGGTTCACCGCGGCCCGGGCGAACGCGCTCGCCCGCAGGATGCTGTCCGGCTCCAGGGCGATGTCGTCGTCCATGAGCATGATCTGCTCGACGTCGGAGTGCTCAAGGGACTCGAACAGCGCCCGGCTGAACCCGCCGGACCCGCCGAGGTTGCCCTGCTCGATGACCTCAAGCCTGCCGCCGAGCAGGTCGACCGCCTCGGCGAAGCGCGGGTGCCCGGAAATCTTCTGCGTGCCCTGGTCTGCGACGTAGACCTTGGCGAGGATGTCGAGCACCGCCGGGTCCTCGCCGAGGGCCAGCAGCGCGCCGACGCAGTCGTCCACCCGGTTGAACGTGGTGGTGCCGATCGACAGCCGCTTCGCGGGCAAGTCGAGGTCGGTGGCCCACACCGCGTCGGCGACCTCGAACGTCGAGTCGTCGGTAAACACGTTGAACCAGATCCAGCCGCCCTCACTGAACGGCGCCAGGCTGATCCGGAACTCGACGGTCTCCCACTCGCTGCCACTGTGCACGTCCTGGCCTTGGATGTGCACCTGGTCGCCGTTGGGCTTGGACCGGTACACGTCGACCCGCCCGCCGCCGCGCACGTTGAGCCGCAGCACGACGTCCTTGAGCCGCGTCCAGCGCTGCCAGTAACTCGCCGGGAACGCGTTGAAGTACGACGCGAACGACACCCGCGCCGACACCGGCACGGTCACCGCGGTGCGGGACGACACGTGGCTGTGCACGTTGTCCGGCTCGTCCAGGTACAGCGGGCGCACTTCCGGCGGATTGCCGCGCGGGAAGATCACCCGCTGGAGCACCGTGCGCGTGCTCGCGGCGGGCTCACCACCGGCTCGTGTCGCACTAGCCTGCTCGGTCACTGCATTCCTCCAGCGGGCCCGCGGCCCCGGTTTTCGGCGACCCGTCTACAGGTCGTAGAGCCGTTTCCAGTTGTCCTTGCTGGTCACCTCGGGCACCGCTGCCCGGTACTCGCCGCGCAGCCGGGGCGTCTCCGAGACCAGCAGGCGGGCCACGGCAGCGGCCCGCTTGGCCAGGGCGACGACCTGCTCCCGGTCACGCTTGCGGATACGCACGCCCTCCTGCGAGGCGTCGGTCACCACGACCTTGTCGAACTGCGACACGTGCCACCACGCGGCGTCCCCGGCGGGGACCGCGCCGACGTCGTGCACAGTCTTACCCATCGCCAGGTAGACGAGCCGCTTGAGCAGCACCAGCCGGTTCCAGCTCGGGGTCGGGCCCGCCTTGATCATCGGCACCTGCCCCACCTCGGCGGGCGAGTGCATGATCGTGTCCGGGTACTCCGCGCGCAGCTTGCGGATCTCGGCCGCCGCGGCGGCGCCGCCGTCAGCGAAGATCACCGGGCCCTTGAGGAAGTCCTCCGCCGCCTTGATCACCGTGAGCGCCAGGCCGTACTGCATGCTCAGCAGGTAGCGCACGATGCGGGACAGCAGCACCCGGGCGATGCGCTTGGGGTCGGTCTCGGAGTGCAGCGCGGAGACGACCATGGCGTTGCGGACGGCGAAGTACTCGTTCCACTTGTCCGCGTCCTTCCAGTCGAAGTCCGCATGCCAGAGCCCCGCGCCGGGCAGGGTCACCGTGGCGATGCCCTGGGCGCGGGCGCGGTAGCCGTACTCGACGTCGTCCCACTGGAAGAACAGCGGCAGCGGGTAGCCGAGCCGGTTGACCACCTCGGACGGGATCAGGCAGGACCACCAGGCGTTGTAGTGCGCGTCCACCCGCAGGTCGCCCCGGTTGAGCTTGCCGGTGGGCTTGCCGTCGTCGTCCTTGGCCTCTTCGAGCAGGTCGACGTCGTCCAGCCCGCCCTTGACGACCTTGCCCGGGACGAGCTGGGCGAAGTCGGCGTACTCCGCGCCCGCGAGCAGCTTGGTCGGGTGCAGCAGCCGCAGCATCTGCCCGCCGACGATGGTCGGCGCGGCGGTGCGGTTGGCGAACGCGGTGAGCCGGATCGCGATCTCCGGGTCGAGCAGCACGTCGTCGTCCATGAGCAGCACGTTCGCCTGGTCGGCGTGGCTGACCTCGGTGACCTCGTACATGCCCCGGCCGAACCCGCCCGCGCCGCCGAGGTTGGGCTGGCGCAGGTAGCGCAGCCTGCCGTCGAGGGCCTTCTCCGCGTCCGGGAACGCCGCCCGGGACGACACCGTGTCGGTGCCCTGGTCCACGACGTAGACGGCGTCGATCACGTCGAGCGCGGCCGGGTCGCCCGCGAGCGCGCCCAGGGTGGCCACGCAGTCGTCGGCGCGGTTGAAGGTGCAGATGACGACCGCGGTCGGGCGGATGACCTCGGGCGCGTCGACCGTCCAGCGCATCCGCTCGACGGTCAGCGCGGACTCCTCGGTGGTGAACTCCACCCAGAGGAACCCGCCGTCGAGGAACATGTTCAGCTTCGCGGTGAGCCGCACGGTCTCGTTCTCGGCGTCCCGCACGGTCCGCGCCACCACGACCCGGGTCTCCCCCTCCAGGTCGGAGGCGACCAGCGCGATCTTGCCCGACCCGGTGGCGGCCAGCTCGACCACGACCTCGTCAACGACGGTCCATCGCTGCCAGTAACTCGCCGGGAAGCGGCCGAAGTAGGTGTCGGTGGTGACCGCGGAGTTCGGGTTCACCACCAGGCGCTCGCGGCCCCGGGTGGCCGAGCCGTGCCCGATGCCCGCGTAGAGGTCCTGCGGGATGACCGCCGGTCCGTGGAACAGTCCGCGCTGGGCGACCAGGCGACCGGTCGAGGCGTGGCCCACCAGGCTGTCGTCCGGCCGCGCGGCGGCGTTCGCCCGCTCGCCCGCGCTCTCCGTTTCCGCCGAGCCGCTCCTTGACGAGGTGCTACTGGGCATAGGTCTGTCGTCCTCCGGGTCGCCAGGCGCGGCGCTGCGTCAGTATCGGTATCGGTTTCGGTCTGTCACGGCACACGTCGAATGAGGCCCTAACAGGCTACCCGTTCGGCTGTAGACGAGTCCGCCTACCAGCCGGTGGGGTGGCGGCCCCCAGGTCAGGGGCAGGCCAGGACAACGTTATGGTGCGTGCCGGGTCGTCCGCCTGGGCGGCGTCCACTCCCCTCGCATGGCAGGTGTCTCGGTGCCGGAATCAGCGTCCCAGCCCGCTACGACCGCACTGGACGAGCCAGCGGACTCCCCGGGCGAGACCGCGAAACCGAGCCGGTGGCGCACCGCGCTTACCGGCCCTTCGGTAATCGCGATCCTGACCTGGCTTGTCGCCACTCCCCTGTTGCTGATCGTGGAACGCGCCAACGACAGCGACCCGTTCAGCGTGCGCGGCGCCTTCGTCCCCTTCGCCGCTGGCGGCGCCCTGTTCGCCGTGGTCACCGCGGCCGCCTGCCTCAAGCGCGCGGGTGAGCGAGTCGCCGCGGTCGGGGCCGGTCTGTTCGCGGCGTGGGTGGCCTTCGCGTTGCAGGTGGCCCTCAACGGCACCCCGTTCGGCTTCTCCGGCCTGGTCGGCGACATGGGCCGGATGGCGGCGGCGGCCAACCGCTACAGCGTCAACCCCAAGCCGTCGGACGCGTTCATCGAGAACATCACCTCCGAGTACCCGCCGCTGTACCCGTGGCTGGTCGGCCGGGCGTCGAACCTGCTCGACGTCCCCGCCTGGCAGCTGCTCTCGGCGGCGGAAGTGCTGGTCACCTCGTTCGCCGTGCTCGCCGCGTTCCTGATGTGGCGCAGGCTGGTCCCCTCGGCGACGGCCCTCGCGGTCAGCGGCGTCGGCCTGCTGGTCTTCGGCGACCCGCGCAAGGCGTTCTCGGTGATCACCCTGTTCGTGTTCGTCCCCTGGCTGATCGCCGCGTTCACCAACCCGGCCCGAGGCAGGCTCCACTGGCTCCCCGCGGGCGTGCTCGGCGGCCTGATCATGCTCACCTACAACGGCTGGTTCCCCTTCGGCGTCCTGGGCATCCTCGCCATCCTGGTCGGCGCGTGGCGCCGCAGCGACGACCGCAAGGGCTACGCGCTGCACGTGGTCGGCGTCGGCGTGGTCGCCCTCGTCGTGGCCAGCCCTTACCTGGCGCCGTACGCCCTGGCTGTCCTGACCCAGGGCGGACAGGGCCTGGGCGACCTCTATATGAGCTACGAAATCCCGGAGAACGGCTTCCCCTTCCTCCAGCCCACCCTCCTGGGTGCCCTGGAGCTGACCGGTCTGGCGGGCCTGATCTGGTACCGGACCCGCACCTCCTGGGCCTGGCCGATGCTGTACTTGGTGCTGGGCTCGTCCCTGTTCTGGGTCCTCATGGGCATCCGCTTCGTCCTGACCGAGCACACCACCCTGATCCACTACATCCCCCGCCTCACCGGCATCACCCTGGCGGCGGCGGGCGTGCTCACCCTCGCCCAGGCGGCCCCGGCGCTCCTGCGCCGCCTCAACCTGACCGCCCCACCCCGAGTGGGCGTCGCGGCGACCGCCATCGCGGTCCTCTGGGCAGGCGTCACCTACTGGGACGACTGGCGCCCCACACCCACCCTGGGCGCCTCGGAGTGGGCCGCCGACCACGCCGACTACTCGACCATGGCCCACCTGGAACCGCTACCGGACTGCTCTTATCCGAAGTTCGCGCCACCGACCGGCAGGCAGGGCTGCCTTCCCACGGAAGAGATCGAGGACCGGGTGCGACGCGCACGCGGAACAGAAGACCGCCCGGTGACCCTCTCCGCCGACGAACGCCTCTTCGCCTACCTGCCCTGGCGCGGCTACATGGGCACCGACCGCACCTCGGCCAGCTCCCTGTCCTACTGGGACGACCGCCACGAGGAACTGGTCCGCCTGTCCGACACCAAGGACCCCAGCGACCTAGCCCGAGCAGCGGGCGACACCAAGTTCGGCCCGATCGACGTCTTCGTCCTCCACCGCCGCGACGACCAAACCTGGACAGCCCTGGACCGGGCCTTCACCCCAGCCCAGTTCGCCTCCCCGGAGTGGGTTGTCGCAGACGACCTGAGCAGGCCCTACGTGGTGGTGACCCGCAAGCCTTCTTAATTCTTAAAAGGTAAGGACTCCACCGGCCCCCCAACCAGGCTGGCCGCACCGAGGCTCGCCCAGTGCTCGATGGGTGGAGCAGCACACCCATGCTCCTGCCAGGCCGCACCTATGCTCGCCCGGTGCTCGATGGGGTGGAGTGGTTTCTTTGGGGGAGAAGGAAGATCCCTAAACTCGCCGTGGTCGTGGGGCCGAAGGCTCCCCACCCGTCTTTCCCACGACGGGATCTTCCTTCGTAGGGGCCCCAAAGAAACCACTCCACCCCATCGAGCAAACCCCCACACCCAGCCACCCCAGAAACCCAGAGAGCAACCCCACAGCCACGCAGACCAGAGCACCCAGCTCAGACGAGATGGCGGACGACCTTCCAGTACGCCGTCGTCACAGCGTTGAGCGGCCGCAGGACCACGCCGGGGACCTTGATGAGCGGGGTGTCCAGCGTCGTGGTGAGCACCCGCATCCACTCCTTGTCCGGCACGGTCTGCGCGGCCCGCACCAGCGCCCGCCGTTCCCGCAGGTCGCGCCGGTGCTTCCAGAGCCACACCCAGCCGCGCACCTTGTCCCGGGCCCAGCCCTCCTTGACGGCCAGCGCCAGCATCGCGACCTCAAGGGCGAGCAAGGCGGGGCTGAGCAGCAGCAACGCCCGCGCGCTCCACAGCGTGGTCACGAAGATCAGGCGGTTGCGCTCGACCAGGTAGTACTTGTTCGTGTTGCGCGAGAACTCGTAACGGTGCAGGAGAACGGCGTCGGGCACGTTCACGACCTTCAACCCCAGCCGCCAGGTGCGGATGGAGAGGTCGGCGTCCTCGTGGTAGGCGAAGTAGTGCTCGAAGAACCCGCCCAGCCGGTCCCAGTGCGCCCGGGTGGTGACCAGCCCGGCCCCCATGGCGCCCGCGACCTCGGTCGGCGCGGTGCGGGTCTCCGGCTCGCCGAGGCCGCCCACCCAGCTGATGCCGAGCACGTGGACCATGTTGCCGCTGGAGTTGAGCAGGCTCGGGTCCTCCGCCAGCCGCACGCTCGCCGCGGCGATGCCCACCTCGGGGCGGGCCACCAGTTCGTCGATCAGGCGGGCGAGGGTGCCGGGCTCCACGATGGCGTCGCCGTTGATCAGGGCGACGTACTCGCCGTTCGACACGGCGACACCGGCGTTGTTCCCTCCGGAGTACCCGAGGTTCCGGCCAGGCCGGACCACGGTCACCCGGTCGAGCTCGGCGAGCACCTCGACATCGTCGTCGGTGCAGCCGTTGTCGACCAGCACCACATCCACATCGACCTTCTCCGACGCCAGCAACGCCGTCACACTGCGCCGAAGCCACGGCTCCGACTTCCAGGCGAGGACGATCGCGCTCACCCTGGGCAGGGTGGTCGGTTGGGGCGATGGCGTGTCCATGTGCTGGCTCCGCGGGGGAATGTGGGGCGGGCAGATCGCGCCCGGCGACGAGGTGCCCGGCCAGGGTACCGGCCACCAGGGGGTGGCTACCCTCTACGTCCATGACCTGGTTCGAGGCCATTCCGGTCGCGCTTGTCTGCACTCTCTGGCTCCTGCTACCGGGTCTGGCGGTCACCTACCCACTGGGGTTGCGCGGGGTGGCGGCCTGGGGAGTGGCGCCCGCGATCACGACCGGCGCCACCGCGGTGGTCGCCGTCGCCGCGGACAAGGCGGGCCTGTCGTGGTCGCCGGTGCTGCCGGTCGCGGTGTGCGCGGCGCTGGGGGTCGCGTTCGGTGTCGGCGCTCTCGTGCTGCGCCGCCGGTTCCGGGTCGCCCGCACTCCTGATCCGCGCCCGGTCACCCTGGCCGCCGTCCTCGGTCTGCTGCCCGCGCTGGCGCTGGGCGCGGTGACGGTCTTCCGCGGCTTCGGCAGGCCCGACAACCTGTCGCAGACCTACGACGCGATGTTCCACATGAACGCCATCGCGTTCATCCTCGACTCCGGCAACGGCTCCTCGCTCAACCTCGCCGAACTCGGCTCGCCCACCAACGGCGGCAGCGGCTTCTACCCCGCCGCCTGGCACGACCTGGGGTCGCTGGTCGTGATGAGCACCGGCGCCAGCGTCCCGGCCGCGGCGAACCTGCTGTCGGCGGCGATCGCGATCGTGGTGTGGCCGCTGTCCTGCCTGGTCCTGGCCCGCCAGGTCTTCGGCCCGTCCCGGGCGGCGCTGGCGGTGACCGGGGTGCTCAGCATCGGCTTCGGCGCGTTCCCCTGGGGGCTGCTCGGGTTCGGGGTGCTCTGGCCCAACGCCCTCGGCCTCGCCCTGGTCCCGGCCGCGCTGGCGCTGGCGGTGTCCATCACCGGCCTGGCCAAGGACGACGCCCTCGGCCGCATCCGGTCGCTGGTGCTGCTGCCCGTGGTCGGGCTGGCCATCGGCCTGGCCAACCCGGGCGCGGCGTTCAGCCTGATCGTGCTCGCCGTGTTCCCGCTGCTCGCGTCCGTCATCCGGCGCTCGTGGCGGCTGCACAAGGCGGGCAAGTCCGCCCGCGGCGGCGCGGAACTGGTCGCGGTCGTCGCCGTCCTCGGCGCGGTCTGGTACTGGACGGCGACCACGTCGAACCCGCTGTTCGCCAACACCCGCACCACCTACTGGGCCCCGTTCGACACCCCGTCCCGCGCGGTCGGCGAGATCCTGCTCAACGCCACCAACGGCAGGCCAGCCCTGTGGTTCATCTCGGCCGTCGTCCTGGTCGGCGTGGTCGCCTGCCTGCGGTCGGTTCCCCTGCGCTGGGTGGTCGCCGGGCACGTGGCCACCGGCTTCCTGTACCTGGTGGCCGCCTCGTTCAACCGGCCGGACACCCAGAAGTTCACCGGGTACTGGTACAACGACTCGTACCGCCTGGCCGCCATGCTTCCCATCACCGGCGTCGTCCTCGCCACCGCGGGCGTCCTCTTCCTCGCCGACAAGATCGCGGGCCGGGTGGCGGCGGAAGGCACCCCGTGGCACCGGTTCGGCCCCCGCCTCGGCTTGGCCAGCGCGACCACCGCCGCTGTCGTCGTGGTGGCGCTGCTGGCCCTCGGCAGCCGGGGGATGTACCTGCCGGACCGGACCGCCCGCATCGCGGGCTCGTACCAGAACCTCCCGGAGACCGCGACGCTCGCCGACGACGAGCAGCGGGAGTTCTTCGCCCGGGTCAAGGACCAGATTCCCGAGGATGCCGTGGTCGCCAACAATCCGTGGGACGGCAGTGGGCTCCTGTGGGCGTTGGCGGACCGGCAGACCTTGTATCCGCACTTCACCATGCCCAGCCCGACCGAGGAGCAGACTTACCTCGCGCAGCATCTTGACGATGTCGCCAGCGATCCCAAGGTGTGTCCCGCGGCGCGCAAGCTCGGGGTGACGCACCTGCTCATCGGGGAGTCCGAGTTCTGGCCCTGGGACCCGCGCAACGCGAACTATCCCGGGTTCGAGGACCCCGCGGGCAAACCCGGATTCCAGCTTGTCGCCTCGGACGGCGAGGCGAAGCTGTACCGGATCACCGCCTGCGCGACACCCTGATTCCACTGGTGGGGTCAGGCTGGCCGCGACCAGCGGAAAGGCGACTTTACCGATACCGTCACCCAGGTTGGACAGGGCGCTGGAGCCAAGCAGCCACCCGAGTCTTCGGTCCGAGGTGGTCATGATCTGGCCCCGGCGTCCGCCGCAGTCCCGCCATGCTGTGACGCCACTGTCCGTCGTCGGGGTGGTGCCACCCCCGAATGGGCGGCGCTTTTCCCAGCTCACCCCGGATCAGGCGCACCAGGGGTGGCGGGTGGTGAAAAATTAGCCCATCGTTGACCTATGCGGTGGACAGGCAACCTTTCGGCGTGGTCACCCGTCCTCTGTATGGACGATCCGGCGGTTTCAGGCATGTCTGGAGGCGAGATCACCGTGCACGGGCGTAAGACACTGATCGCGAGCGGAGTCCTGTTGGCGGCGTTGACCGCGGCCTGCGGCAACGACAACACCGCCGCCCCATCCGCTGGGCAGACCCAGCTCACCACTCCGACGACCACCACCACAACCACTACCAGCGCCACCACGACGACCGAGACCACGTCGTCGCCCGTGGCCGCGCCGCCCGCGACCGCCGACGCGGGCGGTGGGCCCACCGCAACCAGCCAGGCCGACAACGGCACGGCGGGCGCCAACGACTGCAAGGCCGCCGACCTCAAGCTCTCCATCCGCGACGGCGACGCCGCCGCGGGCACCGTTTACCGGTCGCTGGTCTTCACTAACTCCGGCACACGCACCTGCACCATCCAGGGCTTTCCGGGGGTCTCTTACGTCGCGGGCGCTGACGGGCACCAGGTAGGCCCGGCCGCGTACCGAGTCGGCACCAAGGGCGCTCCGGTGACCCTGGCGCCCGGCGCGAGCGCGAGCGCCGACATCGGGTTCGTCAACGTGCGCAACTACGACGAGGCCGCGTGCAAGCCGACCGAGGTGCGCGGCCTGCGGGTCTACCCGCCGCACGACACCGCGTCGATGTTCGTGGAACTGCCCGGGACCGGCTGCGCGGGCTCCCCGCCGGGCAACCAGCTCACCGTGAAGACCGTGGTCAAGTGACCGCGGCCTAGGGTCAGCTCATCAGGCCCGTGCGCCAGGCCCAGGCGGCGACCTCGACCCGGTTGCGGGCGCCGATCTTGGCCTGCACGGCGGCCAGGTGCGTCTTCACCGTCGACAGCGAGAGGTAGAGCTCGGCGCCTATCTCGGTGTTGGTGAGACCTCTGGCCGCCGCGCGCACGACGTCTGTCTCCCGTTCGGTAAGCGCGGCGGTCTCGGGCGCGGGCGCCTTCACCGCGGCCGAGGTGAAGTGCTTGAGCAGCCGCACGGTGATCTGCGGCGAGACCAGGGCGTCACCGCGCACCGCGGCGCGGACCGCCTCCATGAGCAGCGCGGGGCCCGCGTCCTTGAGCAGGAACCCGCTCGCGCCGTTGGCCAGCGCGGCGTGGACGTACTCGTCGAGGTCGAAGGTGGTCACCACGACGACCTTGAGCGGGTCGGCGACGTCCGGCCCGGCCAGCGCGCGGGTGACCTCAAGACCGTCGAGGCCGGGCATCCGGATGTCGAGCAGGCACACGTCCGGCCGCAGCTCCCTGGCCCTGGCCAGCGCGTTCACCCCGTCGGCCACATCGGCGACGACGGTCATGTCGTCCTGGGTCTCCAGGATCATCCGGAAACCCGCCCGGACCATTTCCTGGTCGTCGGCGATCAGGATGCGGATCACGTGCCGTCCCTTCTGAGCGGAATCCGAGCGTCCACGGTCCAGCCTGCCGTCTCGCCGGGACCGGCGGTGAACCGGCCGCCGAGCAGCTCGACCCGCTCGCGCATCCCGACCAGGCCGTAGCCGCCGGTGTCCTTCGTCGGCCGGGTCTCGGGGATCGGCGCGTCGTCGGTGACCCGCAGGCGCAACTCGTCGCCCGTGGTCTCGATGCGCACCTGGACGGTCTGCGCGGCGCGGGCGTGCTTACCGACGTTCGTCAGCGACTCTTGCACTAACCGAAGCACCGACCGGCCCGCCTCCGGCGGCAGCGCGACCGGCAAGTCCAGCTCCATCTGGACAGTCGGCCCGCCGTAGCCCTCGGCGAGGGCGTGCAGGTCGGCTTCGAGGTCGCTGGTCGCCTGGCTCGCCGCGCCGGAGCCGCCCGCGGGCGCGGCCCCGCGCATGCTGCCGACCAGCATCCGCATGGCGGCCAGCGCCTCGGTCCCCGAGTTCTCGATCTTGGCCAGCGCGGGCGCGACCGCGGCCGGGTTCGTTTCCGCGACCAGCCGCGCGGCCTGGGCCTGCACGACGATCCCGGTCACGTGGTGGGCGACTACGTCGTGCAGCTCCCGGGCCAGGGCCATCCGCTCCGCCTGCTGCGCCCCGGTGACCGCCACCTGGACCGTCTGCTGGCGTTCGCGGTCGCGGGAGCGGAAGTACTGGCCGGTGGCCACCGACACCACCAGCAGGAACGCCGCGACCAGCAGGAACTCGGGCAACGCCGAGCCGCCCCTGCCGCTGTAGTGGGTCGTGGCGACCACCGCGAACAGGTCGGCCCCGACCAGCGCGCCAACGCACACCGCGGCCTGCCGCCGGTCCACGGACCGCACCACGTAGGCGACCAACGCCATCTGCGCCGCGGCGACGCTGGTGGGCGGCGGGAACCGCGGCACGAAGCCGAACATCACCTCAAACGGGACCAGCGCCAACGCCGAACCGGCCACTAACGCCGCAGCGGTAAGCGTCCACCGCGTCGGGGCCAGCGGGCCGAGGAACGCGCACGCCCCGGTCGCCAGCATGAGCAGCAACGGCACCAGATAGACCACATCGGCAAAACCACGCGGGCCCAGCCCGTCCACCACCGCCGCCAGATCCACGAACAGCAGGAACACCAGCGCGACCGCCAGCGGCCACTGCCGCCGCACCAGGGCGCGCGCCCGAGGGGACATCCGCTGGTCACCCTGGGAGCGCAGCGCGATCCCGACCACGCACCCGCCGATCAGCACGACCAGGCCCATGAACAGCGAGAACAGCAGCTCCCGCCAACTCGACAGGAGCAACCAGGGCGCCCGCCCGACTACCGCGGCCAACCCGGCCGCCACCAGCGTCACCACCATGGCCACCGCCGTCCACCGACCGCACCGCCACACCACGACGGCCACCAGCAGCCCGCCCGCCACCGTCTCCGACAGCAGCAGGTTCTCGATGCCCGGCGTGGTCAGCGGCACCCAGCCGATGTGCCGCAGCACCGCGGTGGTCAGCAGCAGGGCGCCCGCCCCGCCCAGCGCGCCCGCGACCGGCCAGATCAGCGCGAGCAGCGCGCAGGCGATCAGCGGAAGCGGAAGGAGCGCGGCCGTGAGGTCGCCGCCCCCGCCGCCGCCGAGCAGCAGCAGGTCGAACAGGTAGGCCAGGGCGAGCGGTCCAGCCAGCCACCGCCGAACGGGCAGGTGAAGGTCCATGGCGGACAAACGTAGAGCCGATGACGCCGCCGCGCCTCGGCCGACCGGCGAACCCGGGTCAGCCGATCGGCCGCGGTTCGGCCACCCCCTGCTGACCGGACGGCCCGGCAGGCCCACCCGTCCGGCCGATCCGCTGCCCCCCGGTCACGAGAGACGCTGTGAGCAGCGGAAACAACGACGGAGGTGGGGAGCATGGTGATCGCGGTGTTGATCTGGGTCGGAGTCGTGCTGGGGATCGGGCTGCTGCTGGTGATGGCGCTCGGGCCGCTGATCGTGGAAATGGACGCCAACCACTACGAACGCGCGCACGAACGGCGGCGCGCGGCCCGCGACACGGGATGAGCGAAGCAGGGGTGGCGGAGGGTAGCGGCGCGTCAGGCGATCGGTGACTATTGAGGCGCCCAGGCCGAACCAGGGGGTCCCATGCGCGTGCTCGCCGCTGTCCTGCTCGCCGTCGCCCTCGCGGGCTGCGACCCGGCCGGTCCGGTGCCCGAAGTGCCGACCCTGGTCCCGCCGAGCGCGTCCACGGCGTCGCTGGCGCTGCCGAACGTGGTCGGGATGGTCCACCAAGACGCCCAGGACACGCTGCAGCGAGCCGGTTTCCACTACCTGACCGAGGAAGACGCCACCGGTCAGGGCAGGTTCCTGGTGTCCGACCGCAACTGGGTGGTCGTCGAGCAGATCCCGCCCGCGGGCACGGTCATGCCGCAGTCGGACAAGGTGCTGCTGCGGTCCAAGAAGAAGACCGACAAATGACCCTGGACGACCTCGCCGCCCGGCAGCGCGCGTTCGCCGAAGCCCGCGACTGGGGCCCGTTCCACACCCCGAAGAACCTGGTCATGGCCCTCACCGGCGAGGTGGGCGAGCTGACGGAGCTGTTCCAGTGGCTCACCGCGGCCGAGGCGTCCGCCGCGGCGGACGACCCAGCGCTGCGCCCCCGGATCGAAGACGAGCTCGCCGACGTGTTCCTGTACCTGATCCGGCTGGCCGACGTGCTCGGCGTCGACCTCGTCGCCGCGGCCAACGCCAAGATCGACCGCAACGAGCACCGCTTCCCGCCCGGCGTCGGCGGCGCGGCCC
Source organism: Actinokineospora sp. NPDC051303 (assembly GCF_055586285.1). Lineage (NCBI taxonomy): Bacteria > Bacillati > Actinomycetota > Actinomycetes > Pseudonocardiales > Pseudonocardiaceae > Actinokineospora > Actinokineospora sp. NPDC051303. The sequence continues at coordinate 303,286 of NZ_JBVJIN010000002.1, read as the reverse complement.
TGCGCAAGGACTGACCCGCCGGACCGCGCCATCCCACGTCGGTCGTGGCCTGTCCCTCCCCGGCCAGGCCACGACCGACGGGTCTCCCACCCTCGGGTCTTACCGTGTTGGTCTTAGCTGCTCTTACCGGCGTTGGTCTTAGCGGCGGCGCGCCAGGGTCTTGCGCAGCCGATTCAACGCCCGGTGCTGCGCGACCCGGATGGCCTCCGCCGTGGTGCCGACGATGTTCGCGGTCTCCTGCGCTGACATGCCCATGACCACGCGCAGGACCAGGATCTCGCGCTGGCGGGGCGTCAGCGTGCGCAAGAGGGCACCGGTCTGCTCTACCAGCTCGTTGCGCAGCGTGAGCTGTTCCGGGCCGTCCTCAACGCTCATCACGTCCGGCGTGTCCGCGATCGGCTCGGACTTGTCCCGGGTGTTGGCCCGGTGCACGTCGGCGATCTTGTGCGCGGCGATGCCGTAGACGAACGACAGGAAAGGACGGCCGAGCTGCTGGTAGGTGGGCAGCGCGCGGAACACCGCGACGCACACCTCCTGCGCCACGTCGTCGGCGCTGCTGAACGAGCGCGGGAGCCTGCCCAGTTTGCTCCGGCAGTACCGCAGGACCAGGGGACGCAGGAAGACCAGGAGCTCCTCGGTCGCGCGGGCGTCGCCCCCGATGGCCTCGGCGACGACCGCGTCCAGGTTGTCCCGCTCGACCCGGGTCGTGACGCGCGTGCCGTGGCGGGCGGGCTCGGCGACCCTGGTCAGCGATGCTTCAAGAGTTGCCAGCTCCTCTTCCAGGTCCACTGTGCACAACATCGCGTTCCTCCTGCGCCAAGGGCGGTGCTCTCACCACTTACAGAGCGCGGAGGGAGTCGCGAAATACAGGACGAACGGCTCTATTTTCGGCGGGACCGCACTTTCACGGTCACGAGGCGTAACGCGTACGGCCCGTCACTCACGGTTTCGGCCGGTCGAACCGGTAGAGGTTGTGGTCCCGCATGATCTTGATCACCTTGTCGGCGTACATGGGGTCCGTGGCGTACCGCTTGGCGATCTCGGCTATGAACGCGTTCGGGTCGCCTGCCAGCGGCAACGCGGCGGCGTAGTACGGGCTCCTGGTGATCAGCCTGCCGTAGTCGCGGAAGGAGGAGCCCAGGGAGTCGTACACGCGGAACCAGGCCGTGGCCGGGTGACACTCGGGCGTGCATTCGGTTGTCGGATAGTCACGACAGCCGATCGCGATCGGACCGGGGCCCGCGGCGGTGCACTTGAACCCGAAGAAGTTCCTGTCGTTCACCGCGAGGGCGCTGCGGCCCCATCCGGATTCCAGGATCGACTGCGCGGCCGTCACCGAAGCCGGGATCTTGAACTCGGTGGCCACCGCGCGGGCGGCAGGCTCGGCAACGGTCAGGTACCGGGCGTCGACCATGCGCAGCGCCTGGTCACGCACCTTTTCCTGGGTGTCGAGATCGGTCATCGCGCCGTGCTCGACCGCGATGTCCTCTTCGATGTCGATCTGGTCGTGGATTGTGGTTTCGGCGATGGCGGTCGTCGCGGCCGGGCCGTTCGCGGTGACGGCTTGCCCCTGCGTGAGGAACACCGCCGCCACCGCGCCGACAATTCCGGCCGCGAACCGCAATCGCAACCTCGTTGTTGTGTCCATCATTCGAGCGTCATGCGGTCGAGAATGACCCGCAACCGTTGGTCACTCTTTCGAGTTAACTCGGTTTAGGCGCACGTCGACCCGGACTAGTTTGTGGTCTGTCGCGTCGTTGAGCCGGTCGAACTCGGTGCCGGGAAGCGGCCAGAAAACGGCGCTTTCCAGGGGGAACAGCTCACGCGACGGCAGCACGTAATCGGCGCGCAAATTGCCGGGGGCGTTGTCGGAGAAGTCACCGGTGTCAAAATACGGATCGCCCATGTGGGTGTTGTTCGCGCCGCCCTGCACCCGGGCCGCCTCGACCCCACCCGCCGACCCCGGCCGCACGTCGAACACCCTGGGCGCGGTGAGGAGCTGCTGGATCGCGCCGGGGACGCTGTCGCCGTCGACCTCGTCGGAGTTCTGGTCTCCCGCGACGACGAACCGCTCCCCGAACCGCAGTCCGCCGCGATTGCCGTTGTCGTCGTAGATGTAGCGGCTCTTACCGGGGTTCAGGTAGTCGGCCCAGAACCGGATTTCGTCGTGATTGCGGGTCCCGTTGCGGTCCTCGGCCCCGTCGAACACCGGCGGAGTGGGGTGCGAGACCAGGAAGTGCACGTCGTGCCGCCCCACCTTGATCGGCACATCCCAGTGCGACTTCGAGGACAACCGGAACACGTCCAGCACGGCGGGCGAATACCAGTCCCCCGCCGCTGGCGTCGCCGGGTCGTCCGGCAGCAGCGCGCCCGGCATGTCCTTCCACCGGAAGTGCTGGAATGTGCGGATCGCCGCGGTGTCGATGGGGTATTTCGACAGCACCAGCATCCCGTACTGCCCGGGGAAGAACCCGAACCCGTAGGCGTCGTCCGCCGTCCCGGTCCGCCCGTCCCGATTGAGGTCGAACCCGGTCGGCACCCCGGTGTTGACCGGCGCGCTGAACGCGTACGGGTAGTCGATCCCCGCCGCACCATTCTGCCCGCGCTCCAGGTAGTTGTCCCGAAAGAGATCAACAGCCGCGGGCGCGTAGTCGAACTCGTTGATGAGCAGCACATCCGGCCGGTTGCGCTGAACGACCTCAGCCACCTTCCGCGCCTGAACGTTGTCCGGCGTCGACAAATCCGCCACAAGCTGCCCGGCAGCGGCTCGATTCAGCGACGCGTTGAACGTCGCGAACCGAACCACGGGCGACACTCCCGAAGCGGCATCGGCCACCGGCGCGGCGATGGCCCCCGCGACTAACGGGAGTACGAGTAACAGGGCGCGTTTCACGGGCATCCTCCTAGTAAGCGGTAGGCAACCTTGGCACCCGCCCACAACCACAGAGTGAGCGCCGAGTGAAGGCTTGGCACCTTCCACATGGCCCACCCCCGCGCCCCGCGCCGGTGGGGCGCCCCAGGTGGAGTGCCGCCCGAACAGGCAAGACGCAGGTGAGGCACCCGCCCAGAACCGACGCGCGGGCGAAGCGCCACCCTGACGGCGAGGTGAGCCGCCCGCACAGCGGGCGAGGCCCAAGGAGCGCATCGCCTCACCGACGAGTAGGGCGCTGACCCAGCAGGGGCTGGGCGTGACACCGCCCCGTTCCGCTCGGGGGTCGCTGGTGGAGGGCGAGGCGCGTTTCCGAGGTTGGTTCTTTGCCTGGGTGTTGCTTCTCGCGACCGTGTCGGCCTGTGAGCCGCGACGGGTCAGAGTGACAGTCCGGTCTCTCGGACGCACAGGTCCCACAGGTCTTGCCGGGCCCGCGGGTCGTCGTGGCGCCAGGGAAGGTAGTGGGTCGGGCGGATGGCCCGGTCTTGCCACAGATGCCCGCTCGACCGTCCGGGCTCGTCGGCGGCCGCGACCCAGACGATCGTGTCGGCGCCCTGGTCGGGAGTGCGCAGCAGCGAACCCACGACTTTCTCGGCTCCCGGCGCCAACGCACCCGGCACCAACGCGGTCACGCCCGGGACCCGCGCCCACCCGGGCTGGGCGCTGTGCACCACAACCCCGTCATCGGCGAGGCGGTGCGCCCACTGCTCGGCCAGCACCAGCCGCATCCGCTTGATTCGCCCGTCGCCCTTCTCGCGGTGCTCCCCCGCCGCCGACCGCGCGTCATCCCCACGCAGCGGATGGGTGTAGGCGGCACCGGAGGTCACGAACACCACCCGCCCCTTGGCGGCGGCCAGCGCGGGCCGCAACAGTCCGGTGAGCAGGAACGGTCCCAGCACATCCCGGACCAACACGTCCTCGACCACGCCCCCACCGACAGCCGCATCTCTCTCGGCAGCCGCGCCCCCACCGACAGCCGCGCCCCTCCCGGCAGCCGCATCCCCACCGACAGCCGCGCCCCCACCGGCAGCGGCATCCCCACCAACAGCCGCATCCCCACCAGGAGCCGCGCCGCCACCAGCAGCCGCGTCGCTCCCGGCAGCCGCGTCGGTCCCGGCAGCCACATCCCGACCGGCCGCCGCGTCCGTCTCGGCAGCGTCGGACGGACTGGCCGCGTCAAGACCAGCGGTCCCGACTACGCCCGCGCGCCCCGCGTCGACAGGCTCGCGTGAACCAGTGGGCACACCTGTCTCGTCGGCTCCACCGGGATCGGTGGCCCGGCCGAGGTCGTCGGTCGTCCCGCCCGCACCCGTGCCCTCGGCGGCTGCGCCGCTGTTCTCGACACCAGCGGTCGTGCCGCTGTCGTGCGCGCCGCCGCCGTCCGTGGCACCCGCGTTGTGCACCAGCACGTCGAGGCTGCCGTGGGAGCTAAGGAAGCGTTCGGCGAACTCGCGGACGGCTCGCAGGTCCGTCAGGTCGCACTCCTCCAGTTCGAGGTGGGCGTCGGGGACCTTCTCGGCGATGTCGAGGCGTTCCCGTTCTCCCTCCTCAAGGTCGTCGACCAGCAGGTGCACTGTCGCGCCGAGCCTGGCCAAGCCGACGACGGCGGCCTTGCCCAACTCGGAACTCACCCCCGTCGCCAGCACCACGCAGCCCTCCAGGGCGTCGGGCGCCGGATCGGCGGGCCAGAACCTGCTGCGCACCGCGTAGCCGAGCCGGGTGTAGCCGGGAACCACCGTGCGGTCCAGCACCGCGTCGAGGACTTTCGCCGCCACGCTCATGGCTTCGACGCTAACCCCCGAGCGGGGTTTCCGCAGGTCGTCCGCCTGGGACGAATCGTGGCGGGATCGACCGCCTCAGGTCATGGCTTCCTCCGTTTCCCGTTCGAGGAGTGGTCTTCGTGGGCGGTCGGTTTTCCTGGGATTCGGTTGGGCTCGGAACCTTGTGCGGGAGGAGGCGTGGCCGCGATCTCCGCGAAGCCGCGCGGCCCCTTGACAGGAGTGGCCCGGGTCACCCACTCTGGACAAGAGGTAACTGTTACTACCGGTAACACCGGTGGCGATGAGGCCACCAGGCTGAGGGGTGGACGGCGATGGCGCGGGTACCGCAACCGAAAGATGCCGACCGGGTCGCCGCGCGGCTTCTCGACGCGTCGGTGCGCAACACCTACGACCCGTTCCTGGACATCGACTGGGCAGCGCCGCTCGCCGAGGGCAAGGCCTACATGCCGTTCGAGCGGGTGTCCCTCTACGGCACCGACCTCTGGCGGGGGCTGAGCGAGGAACAGCGCGTCGAGCTGTCCAAGCACGAGATCGCCAGCATCGCCAGTGTCGGCCTCTGGTTCGAGATCATCCTCATGCAACTGCTGGTCCGCTACGCCTACGACCTCGACCCGCGCAGCCCGCACGCCCAGTACGCCCTCACCGAGATCGGGGACGAGACCCGGCACTCGATCATGTTCGCCAAGGCGATCGAGCGGTTCGGCGCGCCCGCCTACGGTCCGGGCAGGCTGTTGCACCGGCTCGGCCGGATCTACAAGACCGTCGCGGGCGGACCGTCGATGTTCGCGGCCGTGCTCGTCGCCGAGGAGGCGACCGACCGGCTCCAGCGCTCGACCATGGACGACCCGGACATGCAGCCGCTGATCCGCATGGTCAACCGAATCCACGTGATCGAGGAAGCCCGCCACGTCCGCTACGCCCGCGAAGAGGTGCTCCGCGCTGTCCCCACGCTCAGCCGCGCCCAGTTGGAGTTCCACCGCCTGGTCACCGCCGCCGTGGCGGTCGCGGTGATGGACGCGCTGGTGAACCCGAGGATCTACCGGGCGGTCGGGATCGCTCCTCGGGAAGGCCGCGCGGTGGCCATGGCGAACCCGCACTACCGGGAGACCCGCCGCTGGATGACCGAGAAGGTGGTCGAGTTCCTCACGGAGACGGGGATGATCGGCGGCCCATCGACAGCCATCTGGAAGCGCGCCCGCCTCATTGGGTGAGCCGACACCACCGGACCCGGATGCGATGGGCCTGGGTCGGGCGGTGTCGAACGCGCCTGCGGCGATGGTCCCGGGCCTGACGGCCGAGGGGTGGGCGGGTGTGCGAGGAAATGTGGTCATGGCTTGAGGTTAGGTCGGGAGCGGCGGGCGAGGCGGAAGTTATCCACATACCCCGAAACCATCCACAGGCGACAGAGCACAATGGACAGAGCGATAAATCGGGTGTAATGGCGAGCCGCCTGCGCTACCGTCGAGGCATGTTCGGTTTCCAGGTCTTCTACCTCTGATCCCGCCCCCGGGCGCCCCATGCCGTGGGGCGGCCCGCGCCGGCGTCCGCTGATCCGAGTACCTGGGAGTCCGTCTTGTCCAAGCACATCTCTTTCATGGCCGTGCCCGCCCACGGCCACGTCAATCCGAGTCTGTCCCTGGTCGCCGAGCTGGTTCGGCGCGGGCACCGGGTGACGTTCGCGATCAATTCGGAGTTCGCGAAGCAGGTGACCGAAGCGGGGGCCACCGCCGTCCTCTATGACTCGACCTTCCCCTCCGAGTCGAACCCACGGCGGGAATGGCCCGCCGACGACGACGTCGTCGCGGCGCAGCGGTTGTTTCACGACGAGTTCATCGCGGTGACACCGCAAATCGAGGCCGCGTACGCGGGCGATCTACCGGATCTCGTCGTGTACGACATCGGGGCCTGGCAGGCGCCGGTGCTGGCGAAGAAGTGGGGAGTGCCCGCGATCCAGCTCTCGCCGACGTTCGTCGCCTACGAGGGGTGGGCCGAGGACTTCGGCATCGACCTCGAAGCCGCGCCGGACCCGGCGATCGCGGCGATGGAGGCCGAACTGGAGGCGTTCGCCGCGCGCATCGGGGCCGAGATCACCGCATCGGAGGTCAAGTACCAGCCGAAGCGGTGTGTGGTGACCATTCCGCGCGCCTGGCAGATGCGGGGTGAGACGGTCGATGAGCGGTACACGTTCGTCGGACCGAGTGTGGACGAGCGGGCACACCAGGGCGAGTGGCAGGCGCCGGGGGACAAGCCGGTGCTGTTGGTGAGCCTGGGGTCCGCGTACACCGACCAGCTCGACTTCTACCGACAGTGCGTTGACGCGTTCACCGGCATGGGGTGGCACGTTCTGCTTTCCGTCGGCCGGTTTGTCGACCCGCGCGACCTCGGTGAGGTCCCGGACGACATCAAGGTCGTGCGGTGGGTGCCGCAGGTGAGCGTGCTGTCGCAGGCGACCGCTTTCGTCACGCACGGCGGCATGGGCTCGGTCATGGAGGGGCTGTGCTTCGGGGTTCCGATGGTCGCCGTACCGCAGGCCGTGGACCAGCCGTTCAACGCCGCCCGCCTGGTCGACCTGGGGCTCGGCGCGCATCTGCCCAAGGACGAGGTCACGCCAGCGGCGCTGCGCGCGGCGGTCTCGCGGGTCAGCTCCGACCCGGAGATCGCGGCGAACCTCGCGAAGATGCGCGCGGAGATCCGTGCCGCTGGCGGCGCTCGGGCCGCCGCCGACGTGGTCGAGTCCTGCCTCTGAACCGCGTGGCTCGGCTGGGGCTCAGCCCCAGCCGAGCTCGTGGAGGCGCTCGTCGTCCACGCCGAAGTGATGGGCGATCTCATGGACGACGGTGACGGCGACCTCTTCGACCACGTCCTCTTCGCTGTCGCAGATGTCGAGTATCGCGTCGCGGTAGATGAAGATCCGGTCGGGAAGCTCGCCGCCGTACATTGACGTGCGCTCGGTAAGCGCGATGCCGTGGTAGAGGCCGAGCAGCGTCGGGTCCTCCGGGTCGCGGTCCTCCACCAGCACGACGACGTTGTCCATCGCCGAGGCGAACGCGGGCGGGATCAGGTCGAGGGCGTCGGCCACCAGCTCCTCGAAGCGGCGCCGGGTCATCTCCACGGCCACCGGCTCACCCGCCCGGCGAACTCGGTGGCGGGGCCGGGCTCGACGGGGCGGGCGCGGCCCGCACGCTGCCGCGGACCGGGGCCAGGCCGCTGCCGTCGGACAGCTTCGCGCCGACCTTGCAGTCGACCTTGCGGGAGCCGACCTCCCAGCTCTCGGGCCGCAGCGTGTCCGGGTACGGGGTGAGGCCCTTCGCCGCGAGGTCGGCGCCGCCGGTGTACGCGGCGGTGACCGGAGCGCACAGCTCGATCGCCTTCTCGGTCTGCGCCACCTCGTCCGGGAACTCGTTGGGGAAGGCGGGGCCGAGGTCGACGCTGCCGACGATCTCGAACGCGTGCGCCTTGTCGCAGTCGATGGGGCCGCCGATGTTCTGGCCGTCGAGCGCGAGGCAGGTGCCCGGCTCGTGCACATTGGACTGGTCCTGGTTGGCCGCGGACCCGGTGCTGGGCAGCAGATTGCCCGACAGGCCCGCCCGCTGGAGTCCACACCGCAACTTGCGGTCGCCGTCGCGCCACTGCGCGTCACTGGGCTTGAGCGCGTTGACCGTGTACTTGCCGAACGGGTCGAGCCTGCCGCCGAGGTAGGTGGTCGCGCCGGGGGTGCACTTGGCCAGGGCGATCTCCTGCCAGCGCGCCAGGTCGGGCGGGGCGGCGTCCGGCGGGTGCTCGGCGGAGATGTCGACGTTGCTGGTCACCTCGAACAGGTGCGGCTGCGCGCAGTCGACCTGCCGCAGGTCTGCCCCGTCCGGCGGGGTCCAGTTGAGACAGCTGCCGGTGGGGGCGTCGAACGCGCGGGCGCGCTCCTCCTCGGCCGGGGTGAGGTCGCCGCCCACGCCGACCGGCCAGGAGAACGCCATGCTGGTGGCCAAGAGCAGCAGCGCGCCCGCGAACGCCCCGACCATCATGAGCCGGGTTTTCGCCGTGCTGTCATTCGACCGAAACCAGTCGCCGCGTCCAGACATCTACTCCATGATGCCGTGTCCCGCCGGGGGCGGCGGCCACCGGGACCGAACGGAGATGCGTCAGGTTGCGATCAGGACAATCATCGGACCCCGACGGCCAACGGTCGGTAGGGTTCGCGCCGGGAGTGGTTCATGACTGACAACGACATGCCGAGCAGCGACAAGCCAGGCAGCGACAAGCCGACGAACCCGGCCACGCCCGACGGCTCCACCGAGGAGACGCGGGCCTTCGAGGCAGGCGACGGCACCAGCGGGCCCACCGGCGGCGCGTCGACTTCGGGCGACCCCGAGACGACCCCCCTGGTGGTGCCGAAGTACGAGCCGGAACCCGAGCGCAAGCGCGGGTCGATCAGCTTCCAGGACGAGTCGACCACTCCCCGGGAGCCCACGCTCGCCGAGCAGCGGGCCCGGCGGGAAGCCCTGCGGCGCGAGCGGGAAGCGGAAGAGGCCGAGATCGCCGAGGCCGAGCGCAAGCGCAAGAAGCGCAAGCGGATCCTCATCGGGACCGGCGTCACCGTGGGCGTCGTCGCCGTCGTCGCGGTGATCTACGCGGCGGCGACTCCGGACGATGACGAGGTCGTCGCGCACTGTGTCGACACCAATGGCGTGGTCGTGGACGACGACTTCTGTGACGACTCTTACGCGAGCAGCCACGGCGGGTACTCCAGTGGCGGCTTCATCTACATCGGCGGTAGCTCTTACCGCTACAACTACGGCGGCTCTGGCACCTACGGGCAGAAGGTGACCGGCGGCAGCTACGTCGCGCCGTCGAGCAACACCTCCGTCAAGACCGCTTCCGGTAAGACGGTGCAACGCGGTGGTCTTGGCGTCAGCAGCGGCGGTAAGAGCGGGGGAAGCTGAGTTGCGCCGAGAGCGGTCCGAGCCCCGCGCCGACTGGCGCAAGAAGATCGAATCCCAGGGGCTCGTCTTCGGCAGTCCCGCCCGCTACGGCGGCGGTGGCGCGCGCCCGTACTGGGACGAGTCGGTGCACTACGTGTTCGACATGGACGAGGTCCTCTCCATCGAGGCGGACGTCGAGCTGCTGCACTCGATGTGCCTGGACGCGGTCGACAACGTCGTGCTGACCGAGCGGTACCGCGACTTCGGCATCCCCGAGTGGGTGTGGCCGCACATCGCCGAGTCGTGGAAGCGGCGCGACCCGCACATCTACGGCCGGTTCGACCTGCGCTACGACGGCTCCGGCCCGGCCCGGCTGCTGGAGTACAACGCCGACACCCCGACCTCCCTGCTGGAGGCGGCCGTCGTGCAGTGGTACTGGAAGACCGAGGTCTTCCCGGCCGACGACCAGTGGAACTCCGTCCACGAGAAGCTGGTCGAGCGCTGGACCGAGGTCGCCGACCTGCTCCCGTCCGGCGTCGTGCACTTCGCCTGGTCGCAGGCCGACCCCAGCGGCGAAGACCACATCACCACCGCTTACCTGCAGGAGACAGCCGCGGAGGCGGGCCTGGACACCATCGGGCTGGCCATCGAGGAGGTCGGCTGGGACCCGGTGCTCACCCGGTTCGTCGACCTCGCCGAGGCGCCGATGGGCACGGTGATGAAGCTCTACCCGTGGGAGTGGGTGGTCACCGAGGAGTTCGGCAAGCGCGTCGTGGAGTCGCTGCCGCGCACCCTGTGGGTGGAGCCGCTGTGGAAGATGCTGCTGTCGAACAAGGCGATCCTCGCGGTGCTCTGGGAGATGTACCCGGGCCACCCGAACCTGCTGCCCGCGTTCCTCGACCAGCCCGGCCTGCTCACCGAGTATGTGCGCAAGCCGAAACTCGGCCGCGAGGGCGCCAACATCCAGATCGTGGCCACCGGCTACGAGACGCAGACAACCGGCGTCTACGGCGATGAGGGATTTATTTACCAGGCGTTCGACCCCCTGCCGGAGTTCGATGGTTACCGGCCCGCTCTTGGCGCCTGGATCGTCGGCGACCACTCGGCGGGCCTGGGAATCCGGGAGACGGCCGGGTTGGTGACCGACGACGGCGCGGCATTCGTTCCCCACCGGATACCGCAATGATGTGCAACCGCAAGACCTGTACGCCCATGGAGGACGTGTGACCAGTCATCTCGCCGCGGTGTCGAACCTCGCGCTGCCCGCCGGATTCGGCTCCGACCTCGGCAAAGGCATCGGCGCCATCGCCCTCTACGCGATCGTCGGCCTCGTGCTGATGCTCATCGGCTTCTACGCGATCGACTGGACCACCCCGGGCAAGCTGTCCGACCTGGTCCGCGGCGGCAGGCCCAACGCGGTGATCGTGACCGCCTCCGGCATGCTCAGCATGGCGCTGATCATCGTCGTGGCGATCTTCTTCTCCGCCAGCGACCTCACCGCGGGCCTGATCACCTCGGTGGTCTACGGCCTGATCGGGATCGTCGTGCAGGTGCTGGCCGTGCGCACCCTGGAATGGGTGACCCGGCTCGACGTGCGCGGCACCATCGAGAGCGAGAAGTTCGCCCCGGCCAGCGTCGTCGTCGCCGCCGCGCACATCGCGCTCGGCCTGATCGTCGCCGTCGCCATCTCGTAAGCGCGGATACCGGTCGAGAAGCGACGCGACCGCGGACTACTCTCACACACCGTGATTGACCTCAAGGTTCTACGCGAAGATCCGGAGACCGTGCGCGCCTCGCAGCGCGCCCGCGGCGAAGACCCGACCACGGTCGACTCGCTGCTGTCCGCCGACGAACGGCGGCGGTCGGCGATCTCCCGCGCGGACACCTTGCGCGCCGAGCAGAAGCAGTTCGGCAAGCAGGTCGGCAAGGCCCGCGGCGAGGAGCGCGACGCGCTGCTCGCCAAGGGCAAGGAACTCGCCGCCGAGGTCAAGGCGGCCGAGGCCGAGCAGAACGAGGCTGAGGCGGCGCTGGAGGCCTTGCACCGCGCCCTGCCCAACCTCGTCCACCCGGACGCCCCGGTCGGCGGCGAGGACGACTACACCGTCGTCGAACACGTCGGCGAGCCGCGCCAGTTCGACTTCACCCCGCTCGACCACCTCGACCTTGGCCTCAAACTCGGCGCGATCGACACCGAGCGCGGGGCGAAGGTGTCCGGCTCGCGGTTCTATTTCCTGACCGGCGTCGGCGCGCAGCTGCAACTGGCGCTGCTGAACATGGCCGCCGCGCAGGCGACCGCGGCCGGGTTCACCCTGGTCATCCCGCCCGTGCTGGTGCGGCCGGAGATCATGGCGGGCACCGGGTTCCTCGGCGCCCACGAAAGCGAGATTTACCGGCTGCGCGACGACGACCTGTACCTGGTCGGCACCTCGGAGGTCGCCCTCGCCGGCTACCACGCCGACGAGATCCTCGACCTCTCGGCGGGCCCGCGCCGCTACGCGGGCTGGTCGACCTGCTTCCGCCGCGAAGCCGGGTCGTACGGCAAGGACACCCGGGGCATCATCCGCGTGCACCAGTTCGACAAGATCGAGATGTTCAGCTACTGCGCGCCCGAGGACGCCGAGGCCGAGCACCAGCGCCTGCTCGACTGGGAGAAGGAGATGCTGGGCAAGATCGAGGTGCCGTACCGGGTCATCGACACGGCTACCGGCGATCTCGGCACCAGCGCTCACCGCAAGTTCGACTGCGAAGCGTGGGTCCCGACGCAGCAGGCGTACCGCGAACTCACTTCGACCTCCAACTGCACCACATTCCAGGCCCGCCGCTTGGGCGTGCGGTACCGGGACGAGAACAACAAGCCGCAGGTGGCCGCCACCCTGAACGGGACCCTGGCGACGACCCGGTGGATCGTGGCGATTCTGGAGAACCACCAGCAGGCTGACGGCTCGGTGGTGGTGCCGGAGGCACTGCGCCCGTTCTTGGGTCTAGAGGTTCTGCGTCCGGTCGCCTAACCGGCACACGCATTAGCGCGACTGTCCGGCCGCGGGCAAGCCTGTCCGCGGCCGGACAGTCGTCTCAGTCCGCGGTCACCCGGTCGGCGATGTGGCGGCCGATTTCCAGCGCGCACGTGGCCGCAGGGGACGGCGCGTTGAGGACGTGGACCTGGTTCGGGGCCGTCTCGATGAGGAAGTCCTGGACCATCGAGCCGTCCGGCAGCAGGGCTTGGGCGCGGACGCCCGCCCCGGAGCGGACGATGTCGTCCTGGCCGACCGCGGGGACGAGTTTGGCCAGGCTCGCGGCGAAGCGCCGCTGGGACAGCGACCGCAGGACCTCGTCCATGCCGATCGGGTAGGCGTACTTGCGCGCCAGGCGCCAGGTGCCGGGGAAGCGGGCGGTGTCCAGCAGGTCGCCGAGGGAGATGTCGCGCCAGCGGTAGCCCTCGCGGCGCAGGGCCAGCACGGCGTTGGGGCCCGCGTGGACGGAGCCGTCGAGCATCCGGGTCAGGTGGACGCCGAGGAACGGCAGGGAGGCGTCGGGAACCGGGTAGATGAGGCCGCGGACCAGGTGGGCGCGCGACGGCCGCAGTTCGTAGTACTCGCCGCGGAAGGGGACGATGCGGGCCGCCGGGGTCAGGCCCGCCATGCGGGCGATGCGGTCGCTGTGCAGGCCCGCGCAGTTGACCAGGGCGTCGGCGCGGATGACGTCCCGCCCGGTGGCGACCTCGACGCCACCGGCCCGGCCGGGGCGGATGCCCAGGGCCGGGGTCGACAGGCGCAGGTCCGCCTCGCGCAGGTCGCGGACCAGGGCGGCGCACATGGCCGGGAAATCGATGATGCCGGTGCTCTCGACCCGCAGGGCCGCGATGCAAGACACCTCCGGCTCGTAGGAGCGGGCTTCGGCGGCCGAGATGAGCTTGGCCGGGACGCCGTTGGCCTCCGCGCGCTCGGCGAGCACCCGGAGAGCCGGTAGCTCCGCCTCCGAGGTGGCGACGACCAGCTTGCCGCAGAGTTCTACCGGAACGCCGTTAGCGCGCGCGTACTCGACTATCGAGCGGTTGCCCGCGACCGACATGCGGGCTTTGAACGACCCCGGCGCGTAATAGAGGCCCGCGTGCACGACGTTGGAGTTGTGGCCGGTCTGGTGAGCCGCCCACCGGTCCTCTTTCTCCAAGACGGTGACCGCCAGGCCGCGGCCCGCCAGTTCACGCGCTGTCGCCAGGCCCAGGATGCCGCCGCCGACCACCACCACATGTCGCACCCGGGCAGCTTAAGCGGACGACCGTTCTCTACGGTTGTCCGGTGACTGCCGCAAGCCTCCGGGAACGCTTCGGTCCCGCCGCCGGGATGGGCGCCGGACTCGTCGTGGTCGGTCTCGCGGGCTACGGGTTCCTCGCGCTTTCCGGGCACACCTTGTCCGCGGGAGACACCGCGGCGGTGTCGAGCTTCTACCTGATCATGAGCATCGTCGGGCCGGGCGTGTTCACCGGCGTCGAGCAGGAGACCAGCCGGTCGACCAGCGCGTGGCTCGCCACCGGCGGCTCGCTGCGCGCGATCGCGGGCCGGGCGTCGATGGTGGCCGCCGGACTGGTCGGCCTGGTGCTGGTGGTGTTGGCCGCGGCCTCGCCGGTGCTGACAGACAAGGCGCTCTACGGGCAGTGGGGGCTGTTCTTCGCGCTCCTGCTCGGGGTGGTGGGCTCGGCGGGCGTGTACGTGGTGCGCGGGCTGCTCGGCGGCACTCAGCGGTTCAACGGTTATGCGGTGAGTCTTACCGTCGAGGGACTGTCGCGGATCGTGTTGTGCGCGGCCGTGGTGGTCCTTGGACTGACCAACGCGACCCTCTATGCGTTCGTGTTCGCCTTGGGCGCGGTGTTCTCGTTGCTCGCCGGGCTGCCCTGGTTGCGGCACCGGGGCACGGCGGCTGTCGAGGTCGATGGGCCGCCGCCGACTGCCACAGACCACTCGGCGACCGCGATGGCGCGCGGCATGACGCTGCTGGTCGGCGCGACCCTGGGGTTCCAGGCGGTCGCCAACCTCGCGCCCATTCTGGTTACCGCGCGCATGGAAAGCGACAAGGCGACCGCGGCGGCCTTCGCGTCGGCGTTCGTGCTGGTGCGGATTCCGGTCCTGTTGTTCGCCGCGGTGCAGGCCATGCTGATGCCGGTCTTGACCAAGGCGGTGACCGTGGGCGACCTGCCCGCGGTGCGGGCGACACTGCGCAAGATCCTGCTGTTGCTGGCCGCGATCGGGGTGCCGACCGTGCTGGGCGCGACGGTCCTCGGCCCGTGGGCGGTGGAGTTCCTCTTCGGCGCCGAAGTCCGGTTGCCGCACGCCATGCTCGGGCTGCTTGCCGCCAGCACGGTCCTGCTGATGCTGACCCAGGTTCTTCTGCCCGCGCTGGTAGCGCTGTCCAAGCACCGGATAGTCACCGTCGCCTGGGTGATCGGCGGGGTCGTGCTCATCGGCCTGCTCTCCCTGCCGATCGACCCGGTGTGGACCGCGGTGTGGGCGCAACTCGTCGCGTGCGGCCTGGTCACCGCGGTGATGGCGGTCAGCCTGGTCGGGCCGCTGCGCCAGACGGCGGCCAAGCGGGTCCAGGAGCCGGAACCAGCGCGGTGACCCGGCCGTAGTGGGACTGAAATCACCTTGCGGTACCTTGGGCCGGTCCTCGCGTTCACCGTGGTCAAGGAGTTTCGGTGGGTATTGGTCCGACGATTCGCCACAAGCTGGGTCGGTTTGAAATTCCGGCGGCCGAGGCCTACCGGAACCGGTTCATCAACCTCGACGATCTGGCGACGACCCTCGCCAGCGCCCTGCCCGCCAAGCGCATCCTGGAGATCGGCTGCGGCGACGGGTCCTTCGGGCAGCGCCTGTGCGAGGTCTACCCGGAGGCGGAGTACGTCGGCATCGACGTCGCGCCCAACCCCGGCAGGCTTTTCCGCGGCGACACCAGCCGCGCCACGTTCCGCAGCATCCCGTCCTCGGAACTGGTCGCCGAGCAGCCGCAGCAGTTCGACCTCGTCTGCATTGTCGACGTGGTGCACCATCTCCCGGAGAGCCTGCGCGTCCCGGTGCTCAACGACGCCGTCGCGCTGAGCACCGAGGACGGCGTCATCGCTGTGAAGGACTGGGAGCGCGGCGCGGGCATCGCGCACGCCATGGCGTTCGCCGCCGACCGCTATGTGACCGGCGACAAGACTGTCCGCTTCCCCAGCCGGGAAGAGTTGCGCGGTTACCTGGCCGCCGGTCTGCCGGGCTACGACATCGCTCTGGAAGCCCGCATCCCGCCGCGCCGCAACAACGTGCTCTACGTGATGCGCCGCCCCGGGCACACCGGCTGATCCACACGGCCGCCGGTCGGCTGAACTCCGGTCGGGGCGGTTACGGCATAGTGGGGCGCATGCGCGCTCTCGTGACCGGCGGTGCCGGCTTCATCGGGTCCACCCTTGTCGACCGGCTCCTGCGGGACGGCCACGACGTGGTGGTGGTCGACAACCTGACCCGGGGCAAGCGCTCGAACCTCGACGCCGCGCTGGCCACCGGCCGCTGTGAGCTGCGCGAGGTCGACGTCACCGCGCCGGAACTGCACGACGTGCTCGCCGACGTCCGGCCCGAGGTCGTCTTCCACCTCGCCGCGCAGATCGACGTGCGGGTCAGCGTGGCCGACCCGCTGCTCGACCTCACGCAGAACGTCCTCGGCACGGTTAACCTCGCCGAGGCCGCGCGCAAGGCCGGGGTCCGCAAGATCGCGTTCGCCTCGTCCGGCGGGTCCATCTACGGCACCCCCGACGCGCTGCCGGTCGCCGAGACGCAGCCGATCAACCCGAAGTCGCCGTACGCGGCGAGCAAGGTCAGCGGCGAGGTCTACCTGGACACCTACCACCAGCTCTATGGCCTCCAGTGCACTCACCTGGCGCTGGCCAATGTGTACGGTCCGCGCCAAGACCCGCACGGAGAGGCGGGCGTGGTCGCCATCTTCGCCAATGCTCTGCTGACCGGTAAGCCCACCAAGGTCTTCGGCGACGGCGGCAACACCCGCGACTACGTGTTCGTGGAAGACGTCGTGTCCGCGTTCGTCGCCGCGGCGGGCGAGGTCGGCGCAGGCCGCCGGTACAACATCGGCACCGGCGTGCAGGTCTCCGACCGCGAACTACACACCCTCGTCGCCCAGGCCGCAGGCGCCCCCGACGACCCCGAGCACGCCCCCGCCCGCCTCGGCGACCTGCGCGCCTCCGCGCTGGACAACGCCGCCGCCCGGCGTGACCTGGGCTGGAAGCCCGAAGTGGACATCGCCGAGGGCGTGCGCCGGACCGTGGACTATTTCCGGGGCTAGCGCTCGGCGGGCTCCGGGTCCGGCTTCTCGGCGTTCTGGATGGCCACCGCGCGCACCAGCTTCGCGTACCGGTACTCCAGCTCCTTGAAGCGCAGGTACGTGTTGATCGTGGCGAAGCCGAACGCGACGACCGTGCCGTAGAGCAGCAGGTCGGTGCCTCGGCCGACGCCGAACAGGTTGGCCAGGCGGGTCAGCTCGGCTGGCCGCAGCACCGCGATCACGCCGAACACCATGAACAGCGCGAACCCGATCTTCACGCTGGCGGCGGTCTTGCTCTTGCCGTGGTGGCGCAGGAAGAACACCAGCAGCAGCACGACCGCCAGGATAAGCAGAACTTGGATCAGCATGTCAGCGCCTCGAACCGGTCTTCAGTGCGGTGTCGAACAGGATGTTCACTCCGTTGATGAGGGACTGGCCCTTCGCCATGGAGTACTCGGTGTAGAGAATCGTCACCGGCTCCTCGGCGACCCTCCACTTGTGCCGGTCGATCATTTCCACGATCTCCGAGGCGTGCCCCATGCCGTTGAGCGAGATGCTCATCTGCTCGGCGACAGTCCGGTTGAACACCCGCAGCCCGTTGTGCGCGTCGGTCAGCCCGAGCCGCTTCGTGCGCGGGCTCAGCGCGACCACCGTGCGCAGCACGACCCGCTTGATCCACGGGATGTGGCTGGTGTCGCCGCCGCGGAACCGCGTGCCGACGACGATGTCGACGTCCTCGGACTTGAGCCGCTTGAGCATCCGCTCCACGTCGGCGACCTGGTGCTGCCCGTCCGCGTCGAAGGTGACGAAGTACTTGGCTCCTGGCTGCGCGCGGGCGTACTCGACGCCGGTCTGCAGCGCCGCGCCCTGCCCGAGGTTCACCGGGTGGCGCACCAGGTGGGCGCCGGTGGTGCGGATCTGGGCGGCGGAGTCGTCGCGGCTGCCGTCGTCGACGCACACGATGTTGGGGAAGGTCTGCAGCGCGCGACGGGCGACCTCGGCGATTACCGCGCCCTCGTTGTAGACCGGGACAACCAGCCACACGTCTGACCAGTCGGACACGGGGTCCCTCCGAACGTGATGGTGTCGCGTCGCGCGACCGAGTACGGGTCTGAGGGTAACCGCTTGCGACGGTCGGCCTACCATGAGGCCGTCGGTTTCCACACCGTCGCCGGGCGCGTGTCGGTCACCCCATACCCTTCCAGCGCCTGTCCAGCTAAGGAGCGCGCACAGCCATGACAACGTCCAAGCCTGTGGCCGAGGCCGAGACGACCCCGTCAGCGGTCATCGAGCTGTCCATCGTCCTGCCCTGCCTCAACGAGGCCGAAACGCTGGAGACCTGCGTCCGCAAGGCGCGGAACTCCCTGGACTCCCTCGGCGTCGTGGGCGAGGTCATCGTCGCGGACAACGGCTCAACCGACGGGTCACAGGACATCGCCCGCGCCAACGGCGCCCGGGTCGTGGACGTCCCCCGCCGCGGCTACGGCGCCGCCCTCGCCGCGGGCATCGAAGCCGCTGGCGGCGAATACGTCCTGATGGCCGACGCGGACGACAGCTACGCCCTGGACGACATCGGCGGCTTCCTCACGGAGCTGCGCGCGGGCGCCGACCTGGTCATGGGCAACCGCTTCCAGGGCGGCATCGCCGAGGGCGCCATGCCGTTCCTGCACCGCTACCTGGGCAACCCCGTGCTGTCCAAGCTGGGCCAGCTGTTCTTCCGCATCCCGGTCGGCGACTTCCACTGCGGCATCCGCGCCTTCCGCCGCGACCGCATGCTGGAGCTGGGCCTGCGCACCTCCGGCATGGAGTTCGCCAGCGAAATGGTCGTGCGCTCCTCGCTCAACCACTTCGACATCCGCGAGGTCCCCACCACCCTGCGCCCGGACGGCCGCAGCCGCGCCCCCCACCTGCGCACTTGGCGCGACGGCTGGCGCCACCTGCGGTTCCTGCTGGCGTTCAGCCCCCGGTGGCTGCTGTATTACCCGTCGGTCGCCCTGATGACTGTGGGTCTGCTGGGTCTGCTGTGGCTGTCCTTCGGCCCCCGCCAGGTCGGCGGCATCGGCTTCGGCCTGCACTCCATGCTGGCCTTCGCCACCATGTTCGTGCTCGGCCTCCAAGGGATCGGGCTAGCGGTGGTGGCCCGCTCTTACGCCGCCCACCTCGGGCTCCTGCCCCCACCCTCAGGCCGAACGATCCTGCGCGTAGCGCGAGCTTCACTCGAACGTGGCCTGTGGATCGGCGCCCTGCTGATTCTGCTGGGCATCGGCTGCTTCGTGGTCGCCCTGAGCATCTGGGGCGCGGCCGGTTTCGGAGCCCTGGACGTTGTGGAGACCATGCGCGTCCCGATCCTCGGCATGGTCCTGCTGGTGACCGGCTTCCAGCTCATCAGCGTCAGCTTCACCCTGAGCCTCACCAAAATCGGCGAAGACTGAGAGAAACTTCCGCCGCACAGAAGAACTCCCGGGTAACAGTCCGTCGTGGACAATTACCCGGGAGTTCTTCTTCACTCGGAAGTGGGTGACTCGGTGCCGGGACCCGCGTGGTGTCAGCCGCGGTCGAGTTGGCCGTCGTGCGCTGCTGACAGGAAGCCGCGGAAAGCCGCGTTGTCGAGCAGCAACACCGCGCCAGAGGGCTGCTTACTGTCGCGCACCGCGCCGCCCTCGGACAAGCAGGCCAACTCGACGCACTGCGCCTGCGCTCCCCCTTCAGTTCGGGTGCTCTTGCGCCACCGTGCGCCCGACACAGCGGAAGCAGTCATGGCCACCGCTCCTTCACATCAGATCGGGAAATCGAAACTGGGTGACTCGGTGCAGTGTCCCGGCACCCCGCGTGGTGTCAGCCGCGGTCGAGTTGGCCGTCGTGCGCCGCAGTCAGGAAGCCGCGGAAAGCCGCGTTGTCGAGCAGCAACACCGCGCCGGAAGGCTGCTTGCTGTCCCGCACCGCACCACCCTCGGACAAGCAGGCCAACTCGACGCACTGCGCCTGCGCTCCCCCGCTCGTTCGGCTGCTCTTGCGCCACCGTGCGCCCGACACAGCGGAAGCAGTCATGGGCATGGCCACCGCCCCTTCACGTCAGATCGGAGATTCTGCGCTGCATTCTCTCACGGCTGGCGTCCTCGGGGTCGGCAAGCTCCCAGGTCAGAGCGAAGGTTTCGACGTAGGGCTTGGTCGCCTTCACGTAGTCGGACTTGGTCAGAGTCTCCACGTAGGCGATCGTCCGAGCGGGCACCGGCATGTAGAGCAGCGTGAACGGGCAACTGAGCGCGGGGCTCACGCCCGTCTCGTAGGCGAGGACTCGCAGTGACACGTTCGGTGAGTCGGCGATCGTCCGCAGGTGTTCGATCTGCCGCCGCAGCACGTCACGGCCCCCGACTTCGTAGTAGAGGGCGGCCTCGCCGATGACCGCGAACACGTGCGGCCCACCGTTCGCAAGCAGGCGGTTGCCACGCTCGACGCGAGCCGCGGTCAGCCTGGGCAACTCGGCCGCGGTGATGCCCGCCGACCGGGACAGCGCAGCCCTGGCGTACTCCTCGGTTTGGAACAGGCCCGGCACCTCGGGATAGACCATGCGGATCTCGGAGGCCGAGCGTTCCAGCACTACATAGCGCAGGTACGCGGGCCCGCTCACCGCTTGCGGCTCGGATCGCTTGCGGGCTTGGCTGGCGAGCTGCCGGAACTCCTCCGCCTCCGTGCCGGTCAGGCCGTACATCTCGATCAGCGTCGTGGTCTCGTCCCGCTTCGGCGCCAGCAAGCCCGTCTCGATTTTGCTGAGCTTGCCGCGATACTTGCCCAACCGCGTGTCGGCGTCAGCCAGCTCGATGCCGCGGGCGATGCGCAGTTCGCGTGCCTTCTCGCCGCACACGAGCCGCTGAATGAGCGGCCCGGGATCATCGTCAACCATGGGCGCAGTGTGCCGCAGGCCGCTGCCCGCCCAGCGGTAACCCGATCAAGCTCACTCGAAAGAGACTCTGTTATTCACCCGTTTGACAGAGGGTTAGATGGTGTCTCTGTTATACGGTAGCCGTGTTGGCAGGAATGCGCTGCGTGAGCGGAAGCCGCACCGGCGATGTCGGGTGAGCGCGGGACATAACAGGAGGACGGATTCATGATCACCGAACCGATCACCTCGGATCTGTGGATCGGACTGGACGCCCAGTGCGCGCCCCGGTGGGAGAAGGCAGGCGATGTCGCGCACCTGAAATTCGGCGACCGCGTGAACAACCTGACCCTGGTTGTCGAGGAAGAGGTGTTGGCGATGCTCGCGGACATGATCACGGCCGCGCGGGCCGAGTTCGCGGCCGAGCGCTCCGCCGCCACTCCGCCAGCCTGAGGGCTTCCCGTGCGATTGCTCCATCGAGCAATCGGTGACCCGACTCCATGCGGTGCTGAGTGAATTCGCCCGGGCGAAGGCGACCCTGAACGCTCGCTCGCGGCGCCGCTCAATGAAGTGCGTCAACGCCCGCGAGAGCACCCCGGGTGAGGCGGCACGACGACGCGCCGCCTCACCGGAGGCACTACTTGCTTGCGACCTTGCGGTACTTCGCCACCGCGATCGGGGTGAAGATCACCAGGATCGCCACGCACGACACGATCGCGAACAGGACCGCGTGCTGCGCGGGCCAGGACTCCGGGCGAGCGGCCAGCACGCCGGGGCGTTCGTTGCCGAACAGTTCGCGGGCCGCGTCGGCGACGGCGGTGACCGGGTTCCACTCGGCGAAGACCTTGAGTGGGCCGGGCATGCTCGACGCCGAGACGAACGCCGACGAGATGAAGGTGACCGGGAACATCCAGATGAAGCCCGCGCTCTGCGCGACCTGGACGCTGCCCGACACCATGCCGATCCACGCGCCGATCCAGGACATGGCGAACGAGAACGCCAGCAGCATGGCGTAGCCGATGACCGCGTCCACAAAGCTGCCGCGGATGCGCCAGCCGACCAGCAGGCCGCAGACCGACATCACCAGCAGGCCCAGTGCGCTGACCACCAGGTCGGACGTGGTGCGGCCGACCAGCACCGCGGCCCGGGACATGGGCAGCGAGCGGAATCGGTCGATGACGCCCTTCTCCAGGTCGGCGGCCATGCCGATGGTGGTGTAGGCGGAGTTGAACGCGACCGTCTGGGCGAAGATGCCGCCCATCAGGAACTCGCGGTAGGCATCGGGGTCGTTGCCGATGCTGTTGCCGAAGACGAACGCGAACAGCAGCACGAACATGATCGGCTGCAGGGTCGCGCCCAGCAGCAAGTCCGGCTGGCGGCGCACGTTCATCAGGTTGCGCCACGTGACGACACCGCTGTCGCGGGTGCTCGCGGAGATCGTGGTCATCGGGACTTCGCCTTCCTGCCCGTGCGCTTGCCCTCGGGCTCGGCGGCGGGCTCGTCCTCGGCCGAATGGCCGGTCAGGGAGAGGAACACGTCGTCGAGGGTCGGGCGGTGCAGGGCGACATCGAGGACGGTGACGCTCTGCTGGTCGAGCCTGCGCAGCGCTTCGACCAGGGCCTTCGGGCCGGTGTCGACCTTGACGTGCACGCGCCGCTGGTGCTCCTCGGTGACCGGCTCGTCGGAGCCGACCTCGGACAGCACCTGGGCGGCCAGGGCCAACTCGCCCGGCTCGCCCACGATGATCTCCAGCCGCTCGCCGCCGACCTGGGCCTTGAGCTGGTCGGCTGTGCCGTCGGCGATGACCTTGCCGTGGTCGATCACGAAGATCTTGTCGGCAAGCTGGTCGGCCTCCTCCAAGTACTGCGTGGTGAGCAGGACCGTGGCGCCATCGGCGACCAGTTCGCCGATGACCTCCCAGGTGTCGAGCCGCCCGCGCGGGTCCAGCCCGGTGGTCGGCTCGTCCAGCACGACGACCGCTGGCTCGGCGACCAGCGCGCCCGCGAGGTCGAGCCTGCGGCGCATGCCGCCGGAGTAGGTCTTGGCTGGCCGGTCCGCGGAGTCCTGGAGCCGGAACCGGGTCAGCAGCTCGCGGGCGCGGGCCGCCGCGTCGGTGCGGTTCTTCCCGTAGAGCCTGCCGACCATGTAGAGGTTTTCGTAACCGGTGAGGTGCTCGTCCACGGCCGCGTACTGGCCGGACAGGCCGATCGAGCGCCGAACGGCGTCCGGATCGGCCACCACGTCGTGGCCCGCGACGAAGGCCCGCCCGGAGTCCGGGCGCAGCAGAGTGGTGAGGATTCGCACGGTGGTGGTCTTCCCGGCCCCGTTGGGGCCGAGCAGACCGAGAACGGTGCCTGCGGGGATCTCTAGATCGACACCGTCGAGGGCGCGGGTCGACCCGAAGGTCTTGACCAACGCTTCCGCGCGCACAGCGATCGAGGACGCGGGCGGGGGCATGTGCCCTCCCTGGATAGTCCGAATGAGTCAGTGCCCGGAGGGTAAACCGGGCCACCGACAAAGTCGGCCCATTTTCGTCGAGAGCAGCACCCGATCGGCCCAACTCACACCACTGAGGGTGAGGAACCTAGGGCCTAGAGGTCGACCCCGGTCCACTCCAGGCAGTGCCACCCGGTCTCGCGCCACTCCATCAGCACGTGCCCAGTGTTGGGCAGGGGTCGCGCGTTGGCCAGCTGAGCGCCGATGTTGTCGCACAGCCAGTCGGCGACGAGCCGGATGACGCCGCCGTGCGCGACCAGCACGACCAACCCGTCCGGGTGGCTCTCCTGGATCGCGCGGAGCGCGGCGAAGCAGCGCGCGCGGATCTCTTCGCCGCTCTCGCCGCCGGGCATCGCCGCGGTCACGTCGCCTTCGGCCCACTGGGCGAAGACCTGGCCGAACAGCGTCAGCGCGGCGTCGTCCGAGCGGCCCTCCAAGTCGCCGACCTGAAGCTCGTGCACGCCGTCGACAACCACTACCGGCAGCCCGTGCGTCTTCGCCAACGGTTCGGCGGTCTCCTGCGCGCGCGTGGCGACACTGGCATAGACGGCGATCACGGGCTCGTCCGCGAGCCGTTCGGCGAGGGCGGCGGCCTGCCTGCGGCCCATCTCGGTCAGCGGCGGCCCGGGCGGGCGGGAGTCGAGCAGGTGCCGCACGTTCGAGGGGGTCTCGCCGTGCCGGATCAGCATGACCCGCAGGCTCACGTGTCCTCCCCTCGGCGCAGCGCGGCCAGCCAGGTCGCCGACTCACGGTAGTCGGCGTCGCCGGTCCCGTCCGTCGCTGTCGACGCCACACCGTCCGCTTTGGGATAAGAGCCGAGGAACCGCACGCGCTGACTGCGGCGGTGCAGCGCGGCGAGAGCGTCGCCTACCCGCTGCTCGGCAATGTGGCCGTCGAAGTCCAGATAGAAGCGATACTCGCCGAACCGGTTACGCAGTGGGCGAGACTCGATCCGGGACACGTTGATGCCGCGCATCGCCAGCTCGGTGAGCATCGCGGCCAGCTCCCCCGGCCGGTGCGACACGACGACGAACACCGACGTCCGGTCGGCCCCGGTCGGCTCGGGGAGCGCGCCGGGACGGGAGAGCACCAGGAACCGGGTCACCGCGTCCGGCTCGTCGGCGACGTCGGTCGCCAGCTCCGCCAGCGGGTAGTGCGTGGCCGCGACCGGGGCGGTGACGGCCGCGTCGAACTCCCCGGCCAGCACGCCGACAGCGGCGGCCGCCGTGGAGGTCGACGCCATCTGGGTCGCGTCCGCCATGTGCTTACCGAGCCACTGTTGGACCTGTGCGAGCGCGTGCGGGTGGCTGGCCACGGTCCGCACGTCCGCGAACGTCGCACCGGGACGGGCCAGCACGGAGAACCGGACCGGCAGCACGCGCTCGGCGACCGCCACGACGGGCGCGTCCCCGGCGAGAGTGTCCATCGTGGCCGACACCGCGCCCTCCACCGAGTTCTCCACCGGCACGCACGCCAGGTCGGCCTCACCCGCGCGTACCGCGGCGACGGCAAGCGGGATCGTCGGCAGTGGAACCAGCTCCGCGTGCGCGTCGAACGCCGCGGCGGCCTGCTCGGTGAAGGTTCCTCGGGGCCCGAAATAGGCGATTCTCGGCACGCGCTCACCCTACGCACGATCGGGGAACTCCTGTCACAGACCGTCGATGGTGCCCAACGTTGTTCCGTTGATTGCCAAACAACGGTTACCGCCGGTGTCTCCCAGATGCCATGCTGGGAGCGTGACCGCGGATTCGGAGACCGGGACGGCGGCGGTGCCCCGCCGGATATCCGGCACCCCAGACCTGGTCCTGTGCGCGGTGAGCGAGTCGCTCGCCGCGGCCTGGGAGACCGCGGCCGAGGGCAGGCCGGACGTCCGGGTGCACCGAGGGTCGGTGCTGGAGGTGTCCGCGCAGGCCGTGGTGTCCCCGGCGAACTCGTTCGGCTGGATGCGCGGCGGCATCGACGCGGTGTACGCGCGGGCTTTCCCCGGCGCCGAGCAGCGGGTGCGCAGCGCGGTGCTGGCCTACCACGGCGGCGAGTTGCCGGTCGGCGAGGCGCTGATCGTGCCGACCGACGCGGTGGCCCCGGCGTGGTTGATCGTCGCGCCGACGATGCGCGAGCCGTCGCAGATCCTGGCGCACGACACCGTCCACCCGTACCTGGCCGCGAAGGCCGTCTTCCGCCTCTGGCGCGATGGCACCCTGGACGACGGCAGCCCGGTCCGCGCCGCGGTCCACACCATCGCCATGCCCGGGTTGGGCACCGGCGTCGGCCGGGTGCCACCGCAGGTGTGCGCGCGGCAGGTCTCGGTGGCGTGGGACGAGATTTTCCTCGAAAGCTGAGCGCTGATCACCTCGCCGCAGGTCAGCGGGTGTTTCATAAATCAGGCGTTCACCGAAACGTCACGTGCGCCACACCATAGGTCCCCCGATCGGTGTAATCGGTCACAGCGCAAACCTGTGCGGAGCACCTACGTTGACGCTAGGCACGCCCATCACAACTCGGCGAGGAGTCGGACATGGCGCGGGTGCGCGAGCTGAGTCCGTACGTCGAGCTCCGCCGCGAGCAGTGGCGTGAACTGCGCAAGTCGACGCCCCTGCCGCTGACCTTGGACGAGTTGGTGCGGCTGCGCGGCCTGCGCGACCCGGTCGACCTCGAAGAGGTGGTCGACGTCTACCTGCCCCTGTCCCGGTTGATCTCCCTCCAGGTCGCCGCCCGGCAGCGCCTGTACGAGTCGACCACCGAGTTCCTCGGCGAGGACACCCGGGCGGGCCGCAAGGTCCCGTTCGTCATCGGCATCGCGGGCAGCGTCGCGGTCGGCAAGTCCACCACGGCCCGGCTGCTGCGCACCCTGCTGGCCCGCTGGCCCGACCACCCGCACGTCGACCTGGTCACCACCGACGGCTTCCTGTTCCCCAAGGCCGAGCTGCTGCGGCGGGGGCTGATGAGCCGCAAGGGCTTCCCGGAGAGCTACGACCGCCGCGCCCTGCTGCGGTTCGTCTCCGAGGTGAAGTCCGGCGCGGAGGAAGTCCGCGCCCCCGTCTACTCCCACCTCGCCTACGACATCCTCCCCGACGAGGAACAGGTGGTCCGCAGGCCGGACATCCTGATCGTCGAGGGCCTCAACGTCCTGCAGCCCGGCGCCCGGCTGGCGGTGTCCGACCTGTTCGACTTCTCGATCTACGTGGACGCCCACTCCGAGGACATCGAACGCTGGTACGTCGACCGCTTCCTGGCGCTGCGCAACACCGCCTTCGCCGACCCCGCCTCCCACTTCCACCACTACGCCGCCCTCACCGACGCCCAAGCCCAGGCGGAAGCGGTCCGCCTGTGGAAGCAGACCAACGAGCCCAACCTGATCAACAACATTCTCCCCACCCGCCCCCGCGCCACCCTGGTCCTGCGCAAAGGCGCCGACCACCGCATCAGCCGCGTCCGACTCCGTAAGCTCTGACCCGTGATCCGCGTCCTGCTGGTAGACGACCACGAAGTCGTCCGCCGAGGCCTACGAGACCTCCTAGACGGCGAAGACGGCATCGAAGTCACCGCCGAAGCGGGAAGCGTCGCGGAAGCACTCACCCGGGCGAACGCGGTCCCCGTAGACGTAGCCGTAGTGGACGTCCGCCTCCCCGACGGCGACGGCGTGGCCCTGTGCCGCTCCCTGCGGTCCCTGACCCCAGCCCCCCACTGCCTGGTCCTCACCGCGTTCGACGACGAAAACGCCCTGGTAGAAGCCATCATGGCAGGCGCGGCAGGCTACCTGCTCAAACAGGTACGCGGCCAAGACCTGGTGACAGCCGTCCGAGAAGTAGCAGCGGGCAGGTCACTCCTGGACCCAGTCACCACAGCCCGAGTCCTAGACAGAATGCGCCGCACAGCAGAACCCGACGACCTGGCAGGACTAACCGAACGCGAACGAGCAGTACTGGAACTAATAGGCGAGGGACTCTCCAACAGAGAAATCGCCGAACGCCTATTCCTAGCCGAAAAAACAGTCAAAAATTACGTCACCTCAGTACTGGCCAAACTAGGCATGGAACGCCGCACCCAAGCAGTAGCCTGGATAGCCCGCCGCCACCCCCCGCTGACCTGACACCCCACCACCAGCCCGCCTGCCAACCGCAGGCCACGCCCGCCAAGTGCCCGATTGGGTGGAGTGGTTTCTCTGGGGGAGAAGGAAGATCGCTAAGCTGGCTGCGCGCGTGTGAGGCCGAAGGCATCCCACCCGTCTTTCACACGGCGATCTTCCTTCGTAGGGGCCCCAGAGAAACCACTCCACCCAATCGGGCCCCCAATCCACCCGACTCAAGAACGAAGAGGAACCTCCCACACCACAGTAGTCCCACTACGCGGAGAAGACCGAACATCACACCGCCCACCCAACTTCTCCGCACGCTCCCGAAGATTCTTGAGCCCCCGCTGAGTAACCCCCTGAGGAATCCCACACCCATCATCAGCGACGGTCAACCGCAGAACGTCTTTCTCACGCCGAACACGAACAGCGACCCGAAGCGCACCAGCATGCCGAACCACATTCGACAACGCCTCCCGCAACGCCGCCCGAGTGTGATCAGCAACCACCACCGGCACATCCCGAATATCATCAGATAAATCGAACGAAGGCTCAAACCCCAACAGCTCCCGAGCGATACCAATCTCCGCCCGAACCGAATCAGCAAGATCAGCAGGTTCCTCGGGATCAGGATTGCGCAACGTCCGCACAACAGCACGCACATCAGCGATAGCAGCGTCCAACTGGTCCACCGCATCCCCCAACCGAGCCGCATCAGCCTTCGCAAGCTTCTTGGCAGGCCGACGCGCAAGCAGATCCAACTGCATCCCAGCCGCGTACAACCGCTGCACGATGACATCATGCAAGTCGCGGGCAAGCCGCTCACGTTCCTCGTACACGCCAACCCGCTGCCGAGCGTTGGCGCCATCGGCGAGAACCAGAACCAGCCCCGCCTGAGCAGCGAACGCGGTAAGCACCTCCACCGTCCCCCGCATAAACGGCTTCCCGGAACGCCGCCGATACACCGTCAACGCCCCCAGCCGACTCTCCCGAGTGCCGAACGGCGCCGCCGCGAACGGCCCGAACCCGCGCAACTCGGCGGGCACATAAGGCGCGGTCCGCGGATCACTCACCATGTCGTCGGTGACGATGGGAACCCCACCACGGGCGACCCGAGCCGCTGACGACCGCGGCGACAGCACCAGCCCCACCGGGTCGAAGTCGCGGGCGCCGTACGCGGCCTCCACGACGAGCGGCCCGTCCCCGCTGCCGACCATCACCAGCCCCAGGTCGGCCTCGGCAAGCTCGGCCGCCGCGCGCACCACCAAGTCCAGCACCGCGTCCGGGTCGCGCCCGGACAGCGCCGCCGTGGCGATCTCGGTGGACGCGGTGAGGGTCCGCGCGGCAAGAGTGGGATCCATGAGTCGCATCCCAGGTTAGGCCCTCACGCGCGCGGCCTCGCGCACCTCGCCGCCGGACACCACGAGAATCACATCGGCCTCGTCGGCTTCCTCAGCCCGGTGGGTCACGTGCACGACGGTGCGGCCTGCCAGGGTCTCCCGCACCCCGGCGAGGACCCGGCGGGCCGTGGGGATGTCCAAGTGCGCTGTCGGCTCATCGAGCAGCACCAGTTCAGCGTCGGCGAGCAATGCGCGCGCAAGAGCGATCCGTTGGGCCTCGCCTCCCGACACGGCGGTCGCACGCGCGTCCAGATCCAGGTGACCGGCTTCCGCCCGCCTAAGAGCCGCCCGTAGGTCGTCGTCGCTCGCGTGGGGCGCGGCCAGCCGCAGGTTCTCCCGGATCGACGTGCCCACCAGCATCGGCTCCTGTGGACACCAGGCGACAGTCGCGGGCCGGGTCACCGACCCGCGCTCGGCGTCGAGGAACCCCAGCAGCAACGCCATCACCGTGGACTTGCCCGCCCCGGACGGGCCCACGACCGCGACATGCGCGCCCGGCTCGATCCGCACGTCCACGCCCCGCAGCGCGGGCCGATCGGCGCCGGGCCAGCGCACGTCCACCCCGTCGAGCCGCACCTGGGGCCCGATCGCGAACCGCGCCGGGCAGGGCGCCGCGTCGGTGCGGGTGTGGGCGGCGCGCAGGGCGGGCAGATGCGTGACGGCGGGAGGCAGCAGCGCGAGCGCTTCGGCGACCGCGAGCGGCACTAGGGCGACGATCGGCACAAGAACCGGATCGACCCGAGTCGCGGCGAGCGCGGTGGACACGACCGTGGCCATCCCCAGCGCGAGGGTGATCAGAGCCAGCGCCGCGCCCGCCCCGAACGCCTGCCTGCGGGCTCGCGCGACCAGCGCGGCATCGGCGTCGGCCAGCGCCGCGCGCCGAGCGGTGTGCCGACCGAACGCGATGAGGTCGGCAGCCGAGTCGAACAGCGTCAACACTCCGCCCGCGACGGCCCGCCGCCCCGCCGCAAGCGCTTTCGTGGCCCGTTTCTCCACCGCCACGGCGACCAGCGGCGCGCCCACCCCGGCGACCAGCACCGCCACGGCCAGCACCAGCCCGGCGACCGGCAGGATCACCGCCTGGACAACCACCGCCGCAACCGCCACCCCCACCGCGACCAGCGGCGGCACCAGCACGCGCGGGGTCAGGTCGCGCACCGCGTCGACGTCGTCCACGAGCCTGCGCAGCCCTTCTCCCCGGCGCAGACCGAGCGTCCGCGCGGGCCCCAGCCGCACGAGGTCTCCCCACAGCCGCACCCGCGAGCCGGTCGCCGTGCGGAACGCCGCGTCGTGCGTGACCAGCCGCTCGACGTACCGCAGACCGGCGCGCGCGAGCCCGAACGTGCGCACCCCGACGATCGCCACCGACAGCGTCAGCAGCGGCGGCTGCTGCGACGCCCTCGCGATCAGCCAGGCCGACAGCGCCGCCAGCAGCACCCCGCAGGTCAGCGACCCCGCGGCCAGCGCGGCCCCGGCGAGCGTCCGCCCGCTGATCAGGTCACGCAGCCGTCCGGTCCGGGTCACCGCGGTGTCGGCCACCGCCACGGCCGCGCTGGGAGCGCCCACCGGTTCGACTCCCCCGTCGATCCTCCGGTGGGTGGCCAGCAGCACGGCGATCCCCCGATGCGCCGCGCGGTCGACGGCCGCCATCACCAGCGCGGCCGTGGCGGGGTCGAGGGCGGCGGTCGGCTCATCGAGCAGCAGCAGCCGGGTGCCCGGCCGCAGCAGTGCCCGCAGCAGAGCCACCCGCTGCCGCTCCCCCTGGGAGAGTTCATCAATCCTGCGATCCAGCAGTTCACCAATCCGAAGATCAGCCGCTGCCGCCCGCAGTTCTTCGGCGGGCACCGGCCCGATCTCGGCCGCCACGGTGGATTCCGCGAAAACCGGCTTTTGCGGTACCCAGGTGACGATTTGCCGCCAAGTCGACATGTCGATCTCACTCAGCGACACGCCGTCGACCAGCACGTTTCCGTCGGAGGGGGACACGAAGCCGAGCAAGACGCCGAAAAATGTCGACTTACCGCTTCCGCTCGGCGAGTCGAGCCGCACGACCTCCCCCGGCCGCACGACCAGCGACAACCCGTCCGGCGCGAACCCGTCCCGCCGCCGCACCCGCAGCCCCTCGACCCGGATCTCCCCGAACTCCCGCACCGCCCGCCCGCCGGGCACGGGCGCGACCGGGATCTGGGCGACCCGCCGGACCGCCTCCATCCCGTCCTCGCTCGCGTGGTGCGCCGCCCCCGCCGCCCGCAGCGGCAGGTAGCACTCGGGGACGACGATCAGCACGAACAGCCCGACCGCCAGCGACAGGTCTCCCCCGACCAGCCGCACCCCGATCACCACCGCTACCAGCGCCACGGAAAGCGTCGCCACCAGTTCCAGCGCGAACGCCGACGAGAACGCCACCCGCAGCACCCCGAGCGTCCCCCGCCGATGCGCCTCGGACACCGCCCGCACCGTCTCGGCCTGCGCCTCGGCCCGCCGGAACGCGGCCAGCACCGGGAGCGCGCGCACCAGTTCCAGCAGGTTCCCCGACAGCCGCTCGGTCGCCGCGGCGGCCGGTCCGACCCGGTCTTCGGTGTAGCGCCCGATGACGATCGCGAACAGCGGGATCAGCGGCACGGTCAGGGCGACCACGACCGCCGAGGGCCAGTCGACGGCCAGGATCACCGCGCCCACCCCTAACGGCGCCACGACAGCGGTGACCAACGCGGGCAGGTAAGTGCCGAAGTACGCGTCGAGCGCGTCGAGCCCCTTGGTCGCGAGCGCGGTCAGCTCGCCCGGCCCCCGCTCGGCGATCCACTCCGGCCCCAGCGCCAGCGCCCGGTCGAGCAGCACCCCGCGCAGCTCCTCCTTGGCTCCCGCGGCGGCCCGCGCTGCGACGACCTGCGTCGCCCAGCCCAGCAGGGCCCGCACGAGGACCGCCCCGGCGAGGACGGTGAGCGCCCCCGACTGCATCCCCCGCCCGCTCACCACCCCCGCCAGGGCCGAGGCGAGCGCCCACGCCTGGACCACCAGGGCGGCCGCGGTCGTGGTGGCGAGGACGCCGCAGGCGAGCAGCGCCCGGCGCGCCGACGGGGACAACCCCGGCAGCGCGCCGAGCGGCCCCCTCCCGAGCCGACTGGCGGGTCGAGGTCGCTCGGGAGAGTTCACGGGGTTCACGGCACGTGCACCGGCGGGATGTGCGCGGTGCTGACCCGCTTGCGGAACACCCAGTACGTCCAGCCCTGGTAGACCAACACCGCGGGCGTGCCGAACAACGCGACCCAGCTCATGACCTGGAGGGTGTACGGGCTGGACGCGGTGTCGGCCACGGTCAGCGAGAACGCCGGGTCGAGCGTCGAGGGCAGCACGTTCGGGTAGAGCGCGCCGAACAGCGCGACCACCGACGCGGCGATCAGCACGCCCAGCCCGGCGAACGCCTGCCCCTCCCGCCCCAGGGCGAGCCGCTGGAACGCCACCGCGCCCGCCGCCGCGGCCACGCCGACCGCGAGCCAGGTCCACAGCGAGCCGGACTCAAGCTGCACCAAGACCAGCAGCGCGGCCAGCGGCAGCAGCGCCCCCGGCCCGAGCCGCAGCGCCAGCGCGCGGGCCCGGCGCCGGATGTCGCCGTCGGTCTTGAGCGCCAGGAACACCGCGCCGTGCGCCAGCGAGAACCCGGCGACGGCCAGCGCCCCCAGCGCCGCCGCCGGGGTGAACGCGGCGAACGGCGAGCCCACCCGGTTGCCGCCCGCGTCGAGCGGGAGGCCGAACATCATGGTGGCGAGCAGCAGTCCGACGCCGAGCGCGGGCAGCCACGACCCGGTGACGATCACCCGGTCCCAGTTCCGCCGCCAGCGCTCGCTGTCGACCTTGCCGCGGTACTCGAAGGCGACGCCGCGGCCGATCAGCCCGAGCAGCACGACCAGGATCGGCAGGTAGGCCGCGCTCAGCAGGGAGGCGTACCAGCCGGGGAACGCGGCGAAGGTGGCGCCGACCGCGACGATCAGCCAGACCTCGTTGCCGTCCCACACCGGGCCGATGGTGTTGACCATGACGCGGCGTTCGGTGTTGTCCTTGGCCAGCACGGGAAGCAGCATCCCGACGCCGAAGTCGAAGCTCTCCAGGAACAGATAACCCAACCAGAGCAGGGCGATCACGCAGAACCAGACGACCGAGAGTTCCACAGTGGACTCCTAGTAGGCAAACGCGAGCGTGTCGCTCGGCTTGTCGGATTCCGGTTTGTCCGGCGGCATGACCCCGGCCACGCCCGCGCGGGCATAGCGGGCGATGAGGAACACCTCGACCACGGCCAGCGCGGCGTAGACGGCGGTCAGCGCGATCAGCGAGGTCAGCACCTCGCCACTGGTCAGCCCGGAGACGCCGCGCGCGGTGAACATCCACACACCGTCCACACCGGACGGATTGGGTGCGACGACGAACGGCTGCCGCCCCATCTCGGTGAAGATCCAGCCGAAGCTGTTGGCCAGGAACGGTGTCGCGATCCCGGCGAGCGCGAGCCGGGGGAACCACTTGCTTTCCGGGACGCGGCCGCCTCGGGTGAACCACAGGACCGCGACCGACGCGAGCGCGGCCAGCGCCCCGAAGCCGATCATAAACCGGAAGCCCCAGTAGGTGACCGGCAGGTTGGGCACGTAGTCGATCGGCTTGCCGGACAGCTCGCCCAGCCGCTCGTCGACCGGGTAGTTGGCTCCGTAGCGCTCTCGGTACTCCCCGACAAGCTGCTCGATGCCGCGCACCTCGGTGGTGAAGTCGCTATGCGCCAGGAAGGACAGCAGCGCGGGCACGGTGATCGACTTGACGTTCTCACAGTCCGGCCGGGTCACATCGCCCACCGCGAAAACCGAGAACGCGGCGGGCTTCTCGGTATGGCACAGGGCCTCGGCGGCGGCCATCTTCATCGGCTGCTGCTCGAACATCAGCTTGCCCTGCAGGTCCCCGGTGATCGCCAGCGCCGCGAACGACACCACACCGACCCACCCGCCGAGCTTCACCGACGCCCGCCACACCGGCCCGTCGTCGTCACGGCGCCGCCACAGGTGCCAGGCGCCGATGCCGACCAGGAACGCGGCCCCCACCGCGAAACACCCGGCGACGGCGTGCGGCACGGCGCTGAGCGCGGTGTTGTTGCCCAGCACCGCCCAGATCGAGGTCAGCCGAGGCCGCCCGTCGACCAGCTCCACGCCGACCGGGTGCTGCATCCACGAGTTCGCCGCGATGATGAAGTACGCCGAGGCGATCGTGGCCAGGCTGAACGCCCACGCGCACGCCAGATGCGCCCGCTTCGGCAGCCGGTCCCACCCGAAGATCCACAACCCCAGGAACGTGGACTCCACGAAGAACGCGACCAGCCCCTCCATCGCCAGCGGCGCCCCGAACACGTCCCCGACGAACCGGGAGTACTCGCTCCAGGTCATGCCGAACTGGAACTCCTGCACGATCCCGGTCACCACGCCCATGGCGAAGTTGACCAGCAGCAACTTCCCCCAGAACTTGGTCATCCGCAGGTACTTCACGTCCCCCGTGCGCACCCACGCCGTCTGCATCCCGGCGACCAGCACCGACAGGCCGATGGTCAGCGGGACCATCAAAAAGTGGTAGACGGTGGTGATGCCGAACTGCCACCGCGCGAGCTCCAGTACATCCACGCTGCCCAGCCTGTCCTCCCGCGCGCCAAGACAGTAGGTGCCCGGGTCCCGCGCGGACGGGACGTAGGTCCCGTGAGGGGAGACACGTCCACAACGGAGGGATCGGCGGTTAGGATCGACGCAGCCAGAGGGGAGTAGTTCCGACGGCCGCACGTCCGTGGACGGGTGGCCCGGCGAGGACATCGACATACTGACTCGCATGCGAGTCCGGTGCCTCACCCGCTTCCAGGAGCGGGCGAACGAGACCTCCGGCCGGGTTCACTCATGCCCGGTCGGAGAAGACTCGCCTTCCTCCGTCCGGGCCCGGACGTAGAGGATTCACCGTGGGCACAGCCCTGATCGCGTTCGCCAGCGCTTTCGCGTTGGTGTTCGTTGTGGAACTACCGGACAAGACGCTGGTGGCCACTCTCATCCTGACTACCCGCTACCGGGCATGGCCGGTGTTCGTTGGGGTTAGCGCCGCGTTCGCGGTGCAGTGTGTGATCGCTGCGGCGTTTGGTGGGGTGCTTACGCTTTTGCCGGATCAGGTGGTTGCGGGGGTTGTCGCGGTCTTGTTCGCTGTGGGGGCGTTTCTTCTGTTGCGGGAGGGGTTTTCTGAGGCTGAGGACGGTCTGGGCGAAGAAGCCGACGCTCAGCCGGCCGTGCCCTTCGTGCGCGCTGCTTTGACGTCGTTTGGCGTGCTTTTCGCGGCGGAGTGGGGGGATGCGTCGCAGATCGCTACGGCTGGTCTTAGCGCTAAGTATGCGGCGCCGGTGTGGGTTGGTCTTGGTGCTTGGCTGGCTCTGGTGTCGGTCGCTGGTATTGCGGTCCTGGTCGGCAGGAAGATCGCCGAGCGCATCAAGCCACATCTGATCCAACGCGTCGCTGGAGCGGTGTTCGCTGCTTTCGCGTTGGTTGCCGGGTATCAGGCTCTCTTCGCCTGAGCCTTTGGAGTTGGCTCGATGGGGTGGAGTGGTTTCTCTGGGGCCCCTACGAAGGAAGATCGCCGTGTGAAAGACGGGTGGGATGCCTTCGGCCTCACACGCGCGGAGCCAGCTTAGCGATCTTCCTTCTCCCCCAGAGAAACCACTCCACCCCATCGAGCACCTGGCAGCTTCGGGTGCCGCTTGGCAGGAGCGTGGATTCGCTGGGCCGTTCTCGTCGGGCACTTGACCGGGCGGGTGCGGCTGGCAGGGGGCGGGATCGTTGGTTGGTCTGGTCTGTTTTTTTTGGGGGGCGGGTCAGCGTAGGGCGTCTGCTACTAGGAGGGCTGCGGTGACGACCTTGGGGCCTACTGTCTCGCCGTCTAGGGGTTCGAAGGTGACTACGCCGACGCTGGCTCGGAGGCCGGGGACGCCGCGGACGGGGGCTGCTATGCCGTAGGCGCCTGGTTGGAGTTCGCCGACGGTGCCGATCCAGGCGGGGCCTGCGGGGCGTAGGTCGATGGCCTTGCCCGCTGCGCCGCGGTGGAGGCCGTGGCGGGTGCCTACGCGGTAGGCGACGTGGTAGGTGGTCCACGTTGGCTCTACTACGGCTACCGCTTGGGCCTCGTCGCCGTCTGCGACGGTGAGGTGGGCGGTGGCGCCGACCGCTTCGGCGAGTTCGCGGAGGGCGGGGAGGGCGGCGATGCGGAGCTGGGGGGCGACTTTCGCGGCTAGTTGCAGCAGGCCTAGGCCTAGGCGGACCTTTGAGCCTTCCCGCCGCACTAAGCCGCGGGCTTGAAGGGGGACCAAAAGGCGGTAGACCGCGGCTCGGCTGGCGCCGATGGCGGTGGCTAGGTCGCTGATGGTGGGGGCCTCGGTGTCGGCGTCGGCGACGGCTTGGAGCAGGGCGAGGCCGCGGTCCAGGGTCAGCGAGCTTTCCTTGGTGGCGGGCGCGGACGGCCGCGGCGCTGGGCCGGACGAGCGGATGCCCGGCATGTCAGACCGCCGCCACGACGGTTCCCGCGACCTCCGACAGGCCAATCACCGACCCGTCCGGACCGGGTGCGGTGGCGGTGATGACGACCGTGTCACCGTCTTCGAGGAACGTGCGTTGGGCACCGTCGTCTAGGGTGACCGGTTCCTTGCCGCCCCAGCTCAGTTCGAGGAATGAGCCGCGTTGGCGCTTCTCGGGGCCGGAGACGGTGCCGGAGGCGAACAGGTCGCCGGGGCGGACGGTGGCGCCGTTGACGGTCATGTGCGCGAGTTGCTGGGCGCACGAGTACGCCATGCCCGCGAACTCGGGGCGGGTGACGACGGTGCCGTTCCAGGTCACCGTCAAGGTGATGTCCAGGCCCCACGACTGGTCCTCGACCAGGTAGTCCAGCCGGGGGTGGCCGGGGTCGGGCACCGGGACGCGGGCCACCGCGAACGCCTCCAGCGGTGTGATCCAGGCGCCCAGGGAGGTGGCGAACGACTTGCCCAGGTGCGGGCCGAGCGGGGCGTACTCCCAGGACTGGATGTCGCGCGCCGACCAGTCGTTGACCAGCGCGACGCCGAAGATGTGCTCGGCCGCCGCAGCGGTGGGCACCCGGCGGGCGACCGGGCCGCCGCAGACGAAGCCGACTTCGGCCTCGATGTCGAGGCGGGTCGTCGGGCCGAACACCGGCCCCCCGTCGCCCGCGCGCTGCCCGTGCGGGCGGACGACCTCGGTGCCCGAGACGACGACCGTGCCCGACCGGCCGTGGTAGCCGACCGGCAGGTGAGTCCAGTTCGGCAGGAGGGGTTCGCCGTTCGGCCGGAAGATGCGGCCGACGTTCTCCGCGTGGTGGCGCGACGAGTAGAAGTCCACGTAGTCGCCCACGGTGAACGGCAGCCGGGCACGCGTGTCGGCCAACGGCAGCAGTTCGGCGCTGTCCGGCGCGGCGGTAGCGGTGACCAGTTCGCGTACGCGCGCGCGTAGAGCGGACCAGGCAGGTCTACCGGCGGCCAGCAGCGGGTCCAGCGAGTCGGCGGAGACCAGGTCGGCCAGCTCGGAGGTGAACTCGTCGGCGAGGGGCCGCAGCGGGAGGGCGTGGTCGCCCACGCGCACCGCGACGGCCTGCCCGGAAGCCGTGTCCACAACGCCGTAGGGCAGCGTCTGCGGGCCGAACGGGCGGTCGGCGGCGAACTCGGGGTCCTCGATCCAGGAGCGCGGCGCGGTCACAGCAGGCCCAGCCCCTCCAGATCCTCGACAGGCTCCCGCAGCGAGCACGAGCCGTAGGAGCCGAAAACCGCTCGGACGGCGTGCGCCGCCTGGTCCGACAGCGCTGACGCCTCGCTGGCAAGCACCGCGCCGTCCGTCTCGGAGAGCGCGCCGCGCACGTCGCCGCCGGAGAGCAGGCGGGCGGTGGCGACCAGCAGGTTCAGGAACCCGTGGTGGGTGAACCCGGTCTGCTCGTCGGTGTACCGGACCGCGTTGTGCAGCCCGGCGGTGGCCTTGAACGACGCCTCACCGGCGCTGATGACCGCGAGGAAGTCGGCGACCTCGTCCACGCTGGGGAACGCCTCGCGGCTCACCCCGCCGCAGCGGATCTTGGGCCAGCTCCCGTGCTCGACCACCCGGCGGATGCCCTCCAGCCACTCCGGGCCACCGCGGCGCGGCTCGACCACCCGGATGACGTCCTCGGGCACGAACTCGTTGACCCGTTCCAGCCACACGTCGTCCACGTCGGCGGGGGCGGGCATCTCGACCATGCGCAACGCGAGCAGCTCGGCGCGCGACTCCACGATCGACAGGGCCTTGGGCACGCCCCCGAGCCCGGTGTCGGTCACCAGCGACAGCGCCACCGGCTTGGCGGGCTTCGCCTTCACCAACTCGGTGATCAGCTCGGGCAGCCGGGACGCCTGGCACAGGAACACGCCCAGCACGCCCGCGTGCTCGCCGTCCCGTCCCGCGAGGTGCAGGCGGACCGCGTCGGGCATGGCTGCGTTGCCCGGTGGGAAGAGAGCGGCGTCGTCGACAAACCGCGCGAACAGCGGCGGGATGCCTCTTGGACCGGGCGCTGGGAGAGGAACGGCGCTTGACACGGCTGACACGCTAGTAGCGTATCGGCTACTGAACAAAGATGTCCGTTATCCGGACTTTTTTGGAGGAGTCATGCCGCACTACCGCCGCGTCGGGGAGATCCCCCGAAAGAGGCACACCCAGTTCCGCTCACCGGACGGTTCGCTCTACGCCGAAGAGCTCATGGGCGTCGAGGGCTTCTCCTCGGATTCGGCGCTGCTCTACCACCGGCACCTGCCGACCGCGATCGTGAACGCCGAGGTAGTCGAGGATTTCCGCGGCGCGCTGACGCCAAACCACCCGCTCAAGCCCCGGCACCTGCGCACCCAGGACCTCAAGTGGTCCGCCGACGCCGACGCGGTGACCGGGCGGCGGACTCTCCTGGGCAATGCGGACGTCGTGATCGGCTTCACTGTCGCCACCCAGCCCAGTCCGCTCTACCGGAACGCGGTAGGCGACGAGCTGTTCTATGTGCAGGGCGGTAGCGGCACTGTGGAGACCGTCTATGGCGCCCTGCGGGTCGCTGACGGCGACTACGTCGTCATCCCGACCTCGACCACCTACCGCGTCGTCCCGGACGGCGAGATGCGGCTCTACGTCGTAGAGGCGTCCGGTCACATCGGCCCGCCGCGGCGCTACCTGTCGACCAAGGGGCAGTTCCTGGAGCACTCGCCCTACTGCGAGCGCGACCAGCGCGGCCCCAGCGAGCCGCTGCTCGCCGATGGCGAGGATGTCGACGTCCTGGTCCGCCACCGCGCGGGCCTGACCCGGCTCACGTACGCCAATCACCCGTTCGACGTGGTGGGCTGGGACGGCTGCCTGTACCCGTGGGCGTTCCACATCGGCGACTTCGAGCCGATCACCGGCCGGGTGCACCAGCCGCCGCCGGTGCACCAGACCTTCGAGGGCCCGAACTTCGTGGTGTGCTCGTTCGTGCCGCGCAAGGTCGACTACCACCCCGAGTCGATTCCGGTGCCCTACAACCACGCCAATGTCGACTCCGACGAGTTGATGTTCTACGTGGGCGGCGACTACGAGGCGCGCAAGGGTTCCGGCATCGGCATCGGCTCCCTTTCCTTGCACCCGTCCGGTTTCACCCACGGCCCGCAGCCGGGCGCGGCCGAGGCGTCGATCGGCGTGGATTATTTCAACGAAACGGCCGTCATGGTGGACACTTTCCGGCCGCTCGAACTCGGTACGGCCGCTGGTGAATGCGAAGATTCCCGTTACGCGTGGTCATGGAGCAGGCGCGGTCCGAACTGGGACTGAATGGTTGCGCGCGAAGTCTGATCAACGCGCCTTTTCGCCCGCATAATGACGGTCTCGTCGGCGGAGCTTGGAGGGCACCGGCACATGTCCTACGCGAAGGAACTGGCGGACCCGTGGGGCCTGCTGCTGGCGGTGAGCGCCGCCGCGGTCGCCGGGGCGATCAACCTGCCCGCCGCGGCCGTCATCGCCGTGGGCGCCGCGGTGCTCTGCGGCCGCGCGGTGATCATGGTCTGGGCGCGCGCCAACGCCGAGCCCGCGGCGGAGACCGTCCCGGAGCAGATGTGGCTGGACCGCGCGGTCACCGCGGAGGCCGACTTCCACACCGCATCGACCGCACTGACCGCGGACTCCTTATCCGACTGGCTCGCGGACATGGCCACCGGCATAGAGGACGCCGTCAACACTCTGCACGCCCTCGCGGCCCGGGCCGACGAGCACCCCGAGGTCTTGGCCCACCTGGAATACGGCGCACTGGCCCTGGAAGACCTGGTGTCCCGCGTCGAGAACCTGGCGGACGCGGACCCGGACGTCCTCGCCGACCTGGCCGACTACCTCGACGTCATCCGCCGCACCGTCGCCGAGACCGAGGAAACCACCCGCCCGACCGTCGGCTGACTACCGCCCCCGGAGACGCGGCGGGGGGCGCCCGAATGCTCGGACGCCCCCTGAATGCTGCCGCTTGACGATCAAGGCGCCCGGAGGTGGGGTTGCGGGCCACCACCGGACTAACCCTGTCCGCCTCGCCGGGCCGCCTCGATGGCGACGACCGCGACGACAAGCTGTCCCGCGACGACCGCCACGCCGCCCCAAGCGGGGAAGCCTGACGGAAGCGCGCTGAGCGTCAGCACAGGACCCCGTGCCGCGCCCACCGCCGCGACGACCACGACGAGTGCGCGCAGGAACCCGCCGGTCTGCGCGGCGGGCACTTCCCAGGCCACCCGCAGGTCGGCTTTCTCGATCGTCACCCGCGCCGCGTGACTGGGTTCCTCCGGGTCCTTCGGTGAATCGTCCTGTCCGTGGCGCTCCGGACTCGGTGCTGGGGACCCATGGGAACCCCCCTTTCCACCCGAGACGAGCGACGCGGGCGCGCCACTCGTCTCGGGCAACCCCCGCAGTGCGCACAGGCAGAGGAACGGGAGGTGGACCAGCAGATGAGCCGGGAGACGAGCGAGGCGTCGGACACCGAGAAGGTCGCGCGGCCGGGCGCCGTCGAGCGGCTGAACGTGGCCCTGGTCGCCGAGGCCGCCGACGCGGTGGCGAAGTTGCAGGAGCGCACCGGGCTCAAGAAGGTCGACCTGGTCAACCGGGCGCTGTCGATCTACGAGTTCATCGACGCCGAACTCCGGGCGGGCAACAAGGTGATCATCCGCGACCCGGACGGCGTCGACCAGATCGTGAAAATCTTTTAGAAAAAGAAAATGCCGGGACGGCACCGCGTCCCGGCATTTCTTAGAGCACGGTCAGGCGTCGCCCTTCACGTCCGCGAGGCGGCACGCCTCGTCGACGGTCGCGGCGTCGGGGAGGATGTCGGCGAGCAGCTTCACGCACTCGTCGTAGCGGCCGTCGCCGCCCAGGGCGCAGGCCACGATGATCTGGTCGGTGTGCAGACCGTGGCCGCCGAGGTGCCTGATGCACTGGTCGGGAGTGGCCTGGGCCGGAGCGGCGAGGGCGACGGGGGCAACCGTCGCCGCCAGAGCGATCATCGCGGTCACCGCGGCGCGGCGAGCGAATCGGGAAATCATTGCTGTCCTCTCGACATTGTTGTGGAACCCGGCCGGTTTCCACGGCAGGCGAGCCAAGACCATGTCAGAGCCACCATCCCGAATCGGTGTTGATCATGCTTGTGGGTGACATTCCCTAACCGATCGAGACCACGCGCGCGCCCGCTAAGGCGCCCCGAAGCGGGCCACGGTGAGGAACGGATAGCCCGGCAGCCCCACGGCCGCTTCACCACCCGCCGTGGGTTGGCCTGCGGTCCACAGCAGGCCGGTCGCCGCGATGTTGGCCCGCAGCGCGTGACCCGACCTGCGCAGCGTGACCGGGACGACCTGGCCGTCCGGCAGCGTCGCCCGACCCACGGCGCCAGCCCGGCGCACCCGGGTCGGCGCGGCGAACTCGGCCGGGACCGGCGTCCACGGGCCAGCCGCCAGGAGGCGGTCGACCTTCACCCAGTACAGGACGCGCCGGACCCGCCAGGCCAGCAGCGCGAGCAGGCCCGCCGTGCCCAGGCCGACGAACACCGCCAGCCACACCTGGTCGGGCCGGATGCCCCGGCCGACGAGGTCGACCACGACGAATCCGGCGAACACCAGCAGCAGCGCGGGCGCGACCAACTCGGTGCGGGAGCGCCTGCGCGGCGTGGCGATCACCCGGGACAGCACGGCGTCGGCCGCGGCCAGCGGCGCGCGGACCGGGGCGGGCTGCTCGACCCCCACCTGGTACCCCGTCGACACGTCCTCGGCCGTCACCCTGGCCTGCCCGAGCGGCAGCGCCAGGCCCGCCGAGCGGATCGCCGCCCACCCGCGCGCGTCCGGGCCGACCAGCCACACGCGCCCGGTCCGGGCGAGCACCTGCTGGGCGGGCCAGGGCAGTGCGGGGGCGAGCAGGTTTTTCGCGGTACCGTCTTCTTCTCGGACGAGCAGCCGGGCGCGCGGGAAGCCGCGGGTCGGGCGGAAGACCGTGACCGCGGCGGGCCGCCAGGGCTGGGCGCGCAGCAGTCGGCTCGCCGGGCCGATCCAGAAGCCGCTGATCAGCACGGTGAGGATGGTGGCGATGAGGAAGGCCAGCGCCGCGACGGCCAGCGCGGCGACCGCGATCCAGCCCGCCCCGGCGAGGGCGAGCCAGACCGCGGGCACGCCGAACAGCGGCACCGCGACCGGCAGGCTCACCAGCGACAGACGCAGACCGGTCAGGGCGCGGGCGGTCGCCGGGTCCTCGATCGCCGGACGGTCCGTCCGCGGCTCCACCGCGGGCGCCTCACGTCGGCCGGTCTTACGCTGACCGATCTCGCTCAAGGCGGGTCTCCTCCCGTCCGATACCTCCGGCAGCGTAGTCACCCGGAAATGTCCAGGCAGTGGAATGCGCGAGCCATCGGCTTCCCAGCACGACCCGCTTCAAGTTAGGGTTACCTAAGTAGGAGGTGTGGCAGTGACCAGAGCAGCAGACGCGCCCCGTCCCCCGACGCCGCACCCGGCCGAGCGGGCCAAGACGATCGCCGCGCTGGGCGGCCGCGCGGCCGTGGTCCCGGCGGGCGGCGACCCGGGCAGAGCCGACCGGGTCTCACCGCTGCTGCACCACGTCCACGCCGACGCCTCGGTCAGCGTGCTGCTGCCCGCCGACCACGAACTGGTGGCCGCGGCCTGGCAGGCGCCGCGCGGCGAACTCGCCATGATGGTGGAACTCGCCGACCCGGCCCCGGTGCCGCTGCGCGAGCCGATCCGCGGCCTGCTGTGGATCACCGGCTGGCTGCGCGCGCTCGGCGACGACGAGGCCCGCGGGCTGGCCGTCGACGTCGCCGAGACCCGACCTGACCCCCGGCTGCTCGACCTCGGCCACGGCGCGGCCCTGCTCCGGCTCGTGCCCGCGTCGCTGGTGCTGGCCGACGCCGAGGGCACGCACGCGGTCGCCCTGGACGCCTTCGCCACCGCCGAGCCCGACCCGTTCGCCGCGTTCGAGGCGGGCTGGCTGCGGCACCTGGAGGTCTCGCACACCGACGTCGTCGGCGCCCTCGTCCGGCACCTGCCGGACAACCTGCGCGGCGGGCACGTGCGGCCGCTCGGCCTGGACCGGTTCGGCCTGCGGCTGCGGGTCGAGGCCGCCGACGCCGACCACGACGTGCGGCTGGCGTTCTCCCGGCCGGTGCGCACGGCCGCCGAGCTGAGCGTGGAGCTGCGCAGGCTGGTCGGCTGCCCGTTCCTGGCCGAGCAGCGC
The DNA here is from genome assembly GCF_055586285.1 of Actinokineospora sp. NPDC051303. Classification (NCBI taxonomy): domain Bacteria; kingdom Bacillati; phylum Actinomycetota; class Actinomycetes; order Pseudonocardiales; family Pseudonocardiaceae; genus Actinokineospora; species Actinokineospora sp. NPDC051303. Next base: position 259,721 of record NZ_JBVJIN010000002.1, on the reverse strand, counting down.
ACCCGGTAGCTTGCCGCTGTGGCAACGCTGCGCGCCTGGCTCGCCCCGCGCCGACCGGGCGCCGACCTGATCGCCGACCCGCGCGAGCGGCGGCTGGCGTGGACCGAACTGGTGATCGTCTTCGCGGTCACCCTCGGCCTGTCCGGGCTGAGCAGCCTGCTGTCGCTGGTGGACGCCCTGCTCGCCCCGGTCGCGCTCGGCGACCAGACGGTGGCGATCAACGTGCCGCAGGCCGACGTGGGCGTGCTCGACCTGCTCAAGCAGCTGCTCGGCGTGGTGCGGCTGACCGCGTGGGGCGCGCTGGGCGCCTACCTGCTCTACCGCGCCGGAATGCGGTTCGCCGACATCGGCCTCGACGCGCGCCGCAAGCGCGCCGACGCGCTCGCCGGGGTCGGCCTGGCCGCGCTGATCGGGTTGCCCGGGTTGGGTTTCTACCTCGTCAGCCACGCCATCGGGATCAACCTCGCGGTCGCTCCGTCCACTTTGGACGACACCTGGTGGCGGCCGGTCGCGCTGACCCTGCTCGCGGCGGGCAACGCGTGGGCGGAGGAGATGCTGGTCGTCGGGTATCTGATCAGCCGGTTGCGGCACCTGGGTTTCGGGGAGAACTCATCGCTGCTGGTCTCGGCCGTGGTGCGCGGGTCGTACCACCTGTACCAGGGCTTCGGCGGGTTCGTCGGCAACGTGGTGATGGGCCTGGTGTTCGGCCGGGTGTGGCAGCGCGCGAACCGGCTGTGGCCGCTGGTGCTGGCGCACACGCTGCTCGACTTCGTCGCCTTCGTCGGCTACTCGCTGCTGCGCGGCAAGGTGTCCTGGCTGCCCTGATTGCGGGTGGTCGCCGACGCGGGTACTAAGAGGACATGGCAGGTCTCGGCGAGTACCGCAGGAAGCGGGACGCCGGGCGCACCCCGGAGCCCGTGCCCGCCGAGGACACCCTCCCGCATGGCGACGACAACACCTTCGTCATCCAGGAGCACCACGCGAGCAGGCTGCACTGGGATGTGCGGCTCGAACGCGGCGGCGTGCTGGTGAGCTGGGCGGTCCCCAAGGGCCTGCCGACCGAGCCGGGCGACATCCGGCTGGCCGTGCACACCGAGGACCACCCGATGGAGTACGCGACCTTCGAGGGTGAGATCCCGCGGGGCGAGTACGGGGGCGGCCGGATGCTCATCTGGGACCGGGGCACGTATGAAACGGTCAAGTGGAGCGACCGCGAGGTGGCCGTCGTGTTCTCCGGCGAGCGCGTGCGCGGCAAGTACACCTTCTTCCACGGCGGCAAATCCGCCCGCGACTGGATGGTCCGCCGCTCCGACCCGCCGCAGCGGCCCGACTGGGCGCCGCTGCCGGACAAGATCGCGCCGATGCTGGCCACCCCCGGCGCGCTGCCGCCCGCCGACGAGGACGACCAGTGGGCGTACGAGTTCAAGTGGGACGGCGTCCGCGCCCTGGCCCGCGTCGAGGGCGGTCGGCTGCGGCTGTTCGCCCGCAGCGGCAACGACATCACCGGCACCTACCCGGAACTGCGGCTGCTCGGCGAGGAACTGGGCAGCACCCAGGTGTGGCTCGACGGCGAGATCGTGGCCTTCGCCGAGGGCAAGCCCTCGTTCGCCGCGTTGCAGCGGCGAATGCACGTCACCGAGGAGCGGCTGACCCGCAAACTGGCCGCCGACCTGCCGGTCACCTACGTGGTGTTCGACGTCGCGCACCTCGACGGCCGCTCCTGCCTGGCGCTCCCCTACACCGAGCGCAGAGCCCTGCTGGTCGACCTTGGCCTGCGCGGGCCGCACTGGCAGACCTCGCCGAGCTACCCCGGCGAGGGGCCAGCCGTGCTGGCGACCGCCCGCGACCAGGCGCTGGAAGGGATCATCGCCAAGCGCCTGGACTCCCGCTACCACCAGGGCAAACGCACCTCAGACTGGATCAAGATCACCGACCTGCGCGCCGTCGAGGTCGTCATCGGCGGCTGGCGCCCCGGCGAGGGCAGGCGCGGCGACGTGTTCGGCTCCCTGATGCTCGGCGTCCCCTCCGCCGAGGGCCTGCGGTACGTCGGGCAGGTCGGCACCGGTTTCACCGACGAGATGCTGCGGACGCTCATGGCGAAGCTGCTCCGCCTGGAACGCAAGACCTGCCCCTTCACCACCCCGGTCCCGCGCGAACGGGCGAGAGGCGCGCGGTGGGTTCGACCGTCGCTGGTGGGGGAAGTCGTGTTCCGGGACTGGACGGCCGACGGCCGGATGCGGGCGCCGTCGTGGCGGGGGCTGCGTCCGGACAAGCGGCCGGAGGATGTCGAAGGGTGGCACGGCGATGGCCGGTGAAGTGCTGGTGGAAGTCGAGGGCAGAAGACTTCGGCTGTCCAATTTGGACAAAGTGCTGTACCCGGAGGACGGCTTCACCAAGGCGGAGGTGATCGACTACTACAGTCGCGTCGCCCCTGTGCTGACCCCGCACCTGGTCGACCGCCCGGTCACCTTCCGCCGCTTCCCGGACGGCGTGGCCGCCCCGGGTTTCTTCGAGAAGAACACCTCCCGGCACGCGCCGGACTGGATTCGCACCGTCACCATAGAGACCCCCGGCAGCACCACCGGCGCGGAAACCCTCGACTTCGCGCTGCTGTGCGACCTGCCGTCCCTGGTCTGGGCGGCCAACCAGGCGGGCCTGGAACTCCACGTTCCACAATGGACTGTCGGCCCGCGCGGCGGCAAGCGGCCCCCGGACCGCCTGGTGTTCGACCTCGACCCCGGCCCACCCGCCACCATCGTCGAATGCTGCGAAGTGGCCCAACACCTGCGCGAGGCCCTGACCGAAGACGGCCTTGAGGTGCTGGCGAAAACCAGCGGCTCCAAGGGAATGCAGCTGTACGCGGCGGTGACGACCACTTCGGACACCACCACCTCCGACTACGCCAAGTCCCTCGCCGAACGCCTGGAGAAAACCCTCCCCACCCTCGTCACCTCCCGAATGGCGAAAAACCTGCGCCCCCACAAGATCTTCATCGACTGGAGCCAGAACAACCCGAAGAAAACCACGGTCGCCCCCTACTCGCTGCGTGCCCGCCCCCACCCCACCGTGTCAACCCCCATCACCTGGGACGAGGTAGCCACCTGCCACTCCCCCCAAGACCTCACCTTCACCGCAGACGACGTCCTAGACCGACTAACCACCCACGGCGACCTTTTCGCCCCCCTACTCACCAACAAAGGCCCCAAACTCCCCCGCTAACCCCACCGACACCCGATCACCCGGCAACGCCAAGCACTCCCGGCACGCCACCGGCGACGCACCCCCCACCCAAGGTGCTCGATCGGGTGGACCGGCTTGATACGGGGAAGGGCGACCGTAAACTTGCCGTGGTCGTGGGGGCGAAGCCTCCCCACCCAGCTTTTCCCACGACGGTCGCCCGAGGGGTCCCCGTGTCAAGCCGGTCCACCCGATCGAGCCAACGCACCCAAACCCAGCCCGCACAAGCGAATCAAAGAGCAAGAGCCGCCGACCCAAACGAGACATTGAAGCGGTCACACCAAATAACCACACTGCGAAGACCGGTCAGATCGACATCAGCGGGAATAGCGTAGTTCTGATTCCCATCAGTGCCCTTGAGCTTTCCCAGCCGAACATACCGACCATCGTCGTACTTGCCCCAAGAACCGCCCGCCTCGGCATCAGACAGCCACACATGCAGATCAGGCCCATCAGAGGTGGAAAACCCTTCCAGCCGCAAAACCCGACTCCCACCCTGCTCAAGCACCCGAGCCGCGCCACTAGTGGCGTGCTCCTGAGACACGAACACCCCTTCAGCAAGAACTCGCGGCCCGGCCATAGTCGGCACGGCGGCGGAGGTCGCCACATCGGAGGCGGGAGCGGACGCAGCGGGAGCAACAGTCGTCGTGACCGAAGCGAAGCCCACAGGCAGCGCCTCATCAACCGTGCTGCGGGTCCACAGCCGCCACGGCTGGAACGCCCACAACCCGCCCACCACAAGCACCAGCGCGACCACAAGCGCGACCTGAACCACCCTGCGACGCAACAAACCGCGCATCACACTCGCCCTTCGCTTAACGATCCATCCTCAAACACCGCGACCACCGACTTCTTCGGCCATTCTGCCCGCCGCCAGGCCGCTTTTTCCTTACCGAGTCGTTACGCTCGCCTGGTGACCGTCCCCATCTCGGACGCCGAGCGCCCCGCGCCGCGCGTCGACAGCGAGGTCGGCCCGCTGCGCACGGTGCTGCTGCACCGGCCGGGCAACGAACTCAAGCGTCTCACGCCCCGCAACAACGACCAGTTGCTGTTCGACAGCATCCCCTGGGTCGACCGGGCGCAGGACGAGCACGACGCGTTCGCCGAGGTGCTCGGCGCGCGGGGGGTCGAGGTGCTGTTGCTGGCCGAGAGCCTGGTCGTGGCGCTGGCCGACGAGCGCGCCCACGCGGCGGCGGCGCGGACCGCGGTCGACCGGCGCAGGCTCGGCAACGAACTCGCCGACGCGCTCGCCTCCCATTTGTCCACTGTGGACGCGAAGGGGTTGGCCGATGTGCTGATGGGCGGCATGACCTTCGAGGAGTTGCCCGCGGCCGAGGGCGCGTCGCTGGTGCGCAAGATGCATCATCCGCACGACTTCGTGGTCGACCCGCTGCCGAACCTGCTGTTCACCCGCGACTCGTCGGTGTGGATCGGCGACCGGGTGGCGATCGCGTCGCTGGCGATGCCCGCGCGGGCGCGGGAGACGGCGCTGTTGGACGTGATCTACGCCTACCACCCGCGGTTCCGCGCCGCGGGCCGCGCGTACGGCGCGCATTCCGCTCCCGTCGAGGGCGGCGACGTGCTGTTGCTGTCCCCCGGGGTCATCGCCATCGGCGTCGGCGAGCGCACCACCCCGGCGGGCGCGGAATCCCTTGCCCGGTCGGCGTTTTCCGACGGCCTGGCGCACACGGTGCTCGCCGTCCCGATCGCCCAGGACCGGGCGACGATGCACTTGGACACGGTGTGCACCATGGTCGACCGCGACGCCGTCGTGATGTACCCGGCGATCCGCGACACGCTGCGCGCGTACACGTTGCGCCCCAATGGTTCCGGCGGCGTCCAGGTCGACGGCCCTGACCCGTTCCTCACCGCGGCCGCCACCGCGATGGGCATCGACCACCTGCGGGTCATCGACACCGGCCTCGACCCGGTCACCGCGGAACGCGAGCAGTGGGACGACGGCAACAACACCCTGGCCCTCGCCCCGGGCGTGGTAGTCGCCTACGAACGCAACGTCGAGACCAACTCCCGCCTGGAGGACGCGGGCGTCGAAGTCCTGCGGATCAGCGGCTCCGAACTCGGCACCGGCCGCGGCGGCCCCCGCTGCATGTCGTGTCCGGTCGCGCGGGATTCCTTGTAGACGATCACTTTCGAGGGAACTCCCGCCCGAACCTGACGGGTGAGCCAACACTCGTGCCGATGTTCCTCGGGTGACCGTGCACGTCTTCGTCGACGAATCCCGCCGCGGCAGCACCTACCTGCTCGCGGCGGTCCTGATCCCACCCACCCGGCTCGGCGCCGTCCGGAACCTGATGCGAGGACTCCGCGTGCCTGGCGCGCGCCGAATCCACTTCAAGCACGAGCGCGACGCGGTGCAGAAGGACATCGCGGCCGCGGTGGTCGAAGCGCCGGTCGAGGCGCGGATCTACCTGGGCAGGGGCAAGTCGGAGCCGGTGCGACAGCGCGCGCTGCGCGAGCTGGTGCGAGCGGCGCACCCGGTCGGACTGACCCGTCTGGTGCTCGACTCACGCGGCGACGCGGCCGACCGGGGTGACCGGGCCGTGATCAGCTCGGTCGCCGCGCGGGCGGGCATCCCGCCGTTCGCCTACGAGCACCTGCCCTCGCATGAGGAACCCTGCCTGTGGGTGCCCGACGTGGTGGCCTGGTGCTGGGGCGCGGGGGGTGAATGGCGCAGGCGGATCGAGCCCATCGTGGGGACCGTGTGCGAGGTGTCCGACCGTGGATAGCGCGAAGCCCGGGCGCTCGCCGTCCGACGAGTCCTGCCCGGGCTCACTTCCTCGGCCTAGCGGCCTCGGCTGGCTCCTACTCTACACCACATACCGTGCGACCGACTGTCACGAGATCGGGTGACAGTTCCGTCGGAGCGGAGTCGAAATTAGGAATGCCTAACCTGAATAAGCATTCCACAGCCTTACCTAACGTGATCTAGATACCGCACCAAAAGGCTTGTTCGGATTGCGCGCACCCCCCGAGGTCGGCGTATTCTCGATGCCATGACCGCCAAGTTCCATCGGCTTCTGCAGGTGCAGATCCGCAACGAGTTCACCGCGTCGCAGCAGTACACCGCCCTCGCGGTGTGGTTCGACGGGCAGGATCTTCCGCGGCTGGCGAAGTACTTTTACCGCCAGGCACTGGAGGAGCGTAATCATGCCATGATGATCACCCGGTACCTGTTGGACAACAGCATTCCGGTGTCGATTCCGGGCATCGACGAGGTGCGCAACGAGTTCGCCGACCCCATCGATCTGATCGAATTGGCGCTGCAACAGGAACGGGCCGTCACCGACGACGTCATCACGCTGGCCAAGGTCGCCCGGGACGAGGACGACTACCGGGGCGAGCAGTTCATGCAGTGGTTCCTCAAGGAGCAGGTCGAGGAGGTCGCCGCCATGACCACACTGCTCAACGTCGTCAAGCGCGCCAACGGCAACATGTTCCACGTCGAGGACTACCTCGCCCGCGAGCATGTCGCCGTGGACACCGACGACCCGACGGCGCCACGCGCAGCGGGCGGGACGGTCTGACACCGCCGCTGTTGAGGGGGCGGACCACCCGGTCCGCCCCCTCAACGGTTTCACACCGTGGTCCCGGGCGAACGGGACACCTCACCCACGCCGCGTGCACGCAGGCGAAACACCCGTCTTGGTGACGATCGAACTCCACCGGGGTCGGCGGCTTTGAAGCGCGACCGCGGTCCAGCCGCCGGGTGCTACCGCTGCGACAACCCCGGCGGCAGAACGAACAGACCGTCGTCGCCCGGTGGGAAGTCGTGCGCGGCGACGACCGCCGCCGCGGGCACCGGGCCGTACACGTGCGGGAACCACGGCCCGTCCAGAATGGGCGGCGACCCGGGTTCCCACCGCACCGGAACGCCGAGCTTCGCCGGGTCGATCTCCAGCAGCAGTAGGTCGGTGCGGCCGCGGAACAGGCGGTTCGCGGGCAGGTGCACGGTCCCCGGGTCGGAGCAGTGCAGGAAGCCCTCGGTGTCCAGGCTCGGCGCGCGGACCTCCTCGGCAGGCCAGGCGGCGCGCTCGATGATGTGCAGGATCACCGGATGGTGATCTGCCTGCCCAGGAGGCCGTCGCGGGCGCGGCGCTCGTCGCTGGTCAGCGGCTCGGCGGCCAGGGAAGCCAGCGCCGCGTCGATGCGCGCGCCCAGTTCCTCGACGCCGGTGAGCCACTCGCGGGCGTGCGACTCGCGGTCGAGGTCCCAGACCGGCACCAGCAGGCCGTGCGCGCGGAACGAGCCCGCGTACCGCGACCCCTCGCCAAGGCCGAGTTCGCCGCGGGCGTGCAGCCGGGCCAGCGCGGCGAGCAGGTCGTCCTCCGGCTCCGGGCGGACCCAGCGCAGGTGCGCCTTCTCGCCCGCGTCGACCCAGTAGGCCGCCGCGCCGATGCGCTCGGTCGGCAGGATGGCGCCGTTGGCCCGCTCCAGCGACAACGCGACCTCGCCGGTCGGCTCGCTGCCCTCGGGCATCCACCAGCCGAAGTCGGCGTGCACGGTCGGTTCGAGGGTGGCCTTGGGGTCGAGCAGGTCCTGGAGGCGCTCCGGCTTGTCACCCGGGTCGGTTTCCGGGCCGACGGCGCCGAGCACGTCGCCCGGCTTCGCCGCCAGCGCCCAGCGCACCGCGCGGGCCAGGTCACGGCTCACGTCGTTCGACCGGGTCTGCACCTGAAGGCCGACGTAGGCGACACCGTCCGCGCGGATCAGCGCGGCCGCGGCCATCGGCAGCACGGTCGCCAGGGTGATCTCTCGGTCGCTCTCGGCCAGCGGCAGCGCCGCGGTGCCGGACGGCACGAACTCGCGCAGCGCGATCAACTCGCACTCCGCGGCGAGCCCCTCGAACGGCCGGGCGACGGGGATGTCCACAACACCGCCCGCCGAGCCGTGGCACGCCTTGTAGCGCTTGCCCGAGCCGCACGGGCACGGTTGACGTGGAGCGATGCCGGAGGGGTCCTCGGTCTTGGCCTTGCGCGCGCTCTTCACGGCGGATCGCCTGGACATCTGCGAACTCCTCGTCGGAACCGGGTGAACGATGCGGGAAACGCTATCCAATCAGCTCCGGCGCGCTGCGGCTCGGGTGGCGGCGGAGCGGCAACTACCGTGGCGGGATGAGCTTCGATCCCGGAGATCCCGAGTTCATCGCCGACCCGTACCCGGCCTTCGCCGCCCTGCGCGCCACCGGCGAGGTGCACCACCACGACGGCCTCGGCCTCCCGGTCACCGTCTCGCACGCAGCGTGCTCGGCGGTGCTGCGCGACCGCGCGTTGGGTCGCCTGTGGACGGACGCCGCCCCGGTCGAGGCGTTCGCCGCGTTCAACCTGTTGCACCGCAACTCGCTGCTGGAAAGCGAACCGCCAACCCACACCCGACTCCGCGGCCTGATCTCGACCGCGTTCGCCCGAGGCCACACCGAACGACTGCGCCCCCGAATCGAGGCCATGGCCGACCGCATGGTGGCGACCCTGGCCGAACGAATGGCGGCCGACGGCTCAGCCGACCTGATCGAGCACCTCGCCGCGCCGCTCCCGATCGAAGTGATCGGCGAACTGCTGGGCGTGCCGGACGAGCACCGGCCGAACCTGCGACCGTGGTCCAACGCGATCGTGAAAATGTACGAATACGACGTGCCTGCCCCCGTGGCCGCCGCGGCGGAACAGGCGTCCCGAGAGTTCGCCGACTTCCTAGGCGAGTTGGCAGACCGGCGGGCAGTGTCGCCTCAAGCGGACCTGATCAGCGATCTGGTGGCGGCGCGGGACGGCACTGATCGGCTGACGCGGGACGAGCTGGTGGCCACGGCCGTGCTGTTGCTGATGGCGGGGCATGAAGCGACGGTCAACGTGATCGGCAACGGGGTTCTGGCTTTGCTGCGGCACCGGGAGCAGTGGGACCGGTTGGTCGCCGACTCCGCTTTGCTGCCTACGGCGGTGGAAGAGCTAATTCGATTCGACGCGCCGTTGCAGCTTTTCGAGCGGACCGCAGTGGCTCCGGTGACCATTGGCGGGCATCGGGTGGCGGCTGGGGAGAAGATCGCGGCGTTGCTGGGGGCGGCTGGGCGGGATCCGTTGGTGTTTCCGGAGCCGGATCGGTTGGACGTGGGGCGGTCGCCGAATCCGCACCTTGGGTTTGGGGCGGGGATTCACTATTGCGTGGGGGCGCCGTTGGCTCGGGTGGAGGTGGCTGCCGCTTTGCGGGCGTTGGTGGTTCGACTGCCGGGGTTGCGGGTGGTTGCGGTGGAGCGACGGCCTGAGTTTGTGATTCGGGGGGTGCGGGCTTTGTTGGTGGGCTGTTAGCGGGGGTTTGCTCGATTGGGTGCAGTGGTTTCTCCAGGGCCCCTACGAAGGAAGATCGCCCGTGTGAAAGAGCGTGGGAAGCCTCCGGCCTCACACGCGCGGCCAGCTTAGCGATCTTCCTTCTCCCCCGAAGAAACCACTGCACCCAATCGAGCACTTGGCAGGCTGCCTGCGGCTTGGCAGATGAGCGGGTGTGTCTGCGGGTGAGGGTGGCCTTGACGAGAACTTGGCGGGCGAGCACCGCACCTGACCAGCGAAACGACAGCTCAGAGCTTCCTTTGTCGCGTGAGGTCGCCCGTCATGGTGGGCGGGTTGGGTATCGGGCCGTGGGGGGGCGGATCGGGGTGCCGCCTCGGCCTGGACCAAGGTGATGGCGGCGGAGCGGTGTTCGCGCTTGTTGGCCACGGTGACCGCGTGGCTGCGGCGGGGTTGGTCACCGGCGTCGATCGCGGCGCGGGTGACCTGTGATCACGGTGAGCTGCTGGATGCTTGCCGGGTGAGTCATGAAGCGATCTACCAGTGGGTCTACATCCAGCCGGTCGCCACACTGCGCCGCGCAGCTTGTCGCGCTGCGATCGGGTCCCACGGCGCGTCGAGGGCCGCGGCCATCCCCGCACCGCGGATCAAAGAACCCCGCTACCTCCACGAACGCCCCGCCGAAGCCCTCGGCCGCGTGGTGTCCGGGCACTGGGAGGGGATCTGGTGATCGGCAAGGCGGGCAAGACCGCCGTGGCCACCCTGGTGGAGCGGACCAGCCGGTTCCTCATCCTGGTGCCCTGGCCGGATGGGACTCACTGACCGTCACCGAGGCGATCATCGCCGCCGAGATCAACGATCGACCCCATAGATCCACAACTGGCGCAAGCCCAGCGAGGTATTCACCGAACACCTCGAATCAGATGCTTCCACCGCCTGAACTCGCCGGGGGCTGTGGATAACTCGCCGTGGGTGCGGGGAGACACGCCGGGAGGGGGTGGGAAATGGGCCCGGTTGGGTGGTGGGCCGCAGCGGTGGGTCAGCGGGCGGAGCCTGCTGGGCGGGTGGGGCGGAGGGGTGGTTCGGGGGCGCCGTTGATGTGGATGACGCGCATGAGGCGGAGGGTGGTGGGGTCGAGGGGGGCCAGCAGGGTCGACAGGCGGGTGATCACCAGGGCGGTGAGGGTCGCCACCAGGGCCGCGGCCAGATTGGTGGTCGCGGTGAGGAGGACGCCGTCGGCTTGGGCTTGGACCGAATCACGGAAGCGCCAGGTGATTGTCGCGGCGAAGAGGAGGCCGCTGGCTGCCCAAGCGGTCCACCACCAGCGGACCAGGGGGGTGGGGGTGGGGCGGGCGTCCGCCGGTTTGCGGAGGACGGCGTGTTCCAGCTCGGCGAGCAGGGTGCCGGGGACGATCAGGTTCAGGCCGGGGACCAGCAGGCCGGGGACGATGTGCCAGTCGGGGCGGGCCGGGTCGTATCCGGCGGCGTCGGCGGCGGCGCGGCGGGCGACGAACAGCCACGACAGGACCGTCGCGGTGGCGATGAGGCCGCCCGCGATGGCCAGGACGGAGCCGGTGACCACGAGGCTGTCGGAGAGTTGCACCGTGTCGCTGGCGAGCGCGCCGGTGCGGCTTTGGAGCAGCAGGATGTACCGCCACACTTCCGCGGCCGCGGCCAGCACCGTGACCACGGCCAGGACCCACAGTGCCGACACCGCGAGTCGGGCGCGGCCGCGGACGCGTTCGATGGCCTCTTCGCGGGCTTCGGCGACGCCGGGGACCGAGGTGGGCCAGCGCCATGCCAGGGCCGGGAAGCCCCAGCGGGGCGGGGTGCGGTACGACGGCGGCCCCAGGTACGGGACCCGCGGCCGCGGGGCGACGGGGGCGCCGACCCCGGGCGGTGGGGTGGCCACCCACTGGAACCGGGGCGACGGGGGCACGGCTAGATGACCTGCGGTTCCGCGCCGGAGTCGGTGACCATGGGGCGGCCCAGCGCCGCCCAGGACTGCATGCCGCCGTCGACGTTCTTGGCTTCCCAGCCGTTGCCGTTGAGGTACTGGGTGACCCGGGCGGAGCGGCCGCCCATCCGGCAGATCACGTAGACCTCGCCGTCATTGGGCACGTCGGCGAGCCTGCCCGCGAGTTCGCTCATCGGGATGTGGACGGCGCCGGGGGCGTGGCCCGCGTCCCACTCGTCCTGTTCCCGGACGTCGAGCAGGACCGCGTCCTCGGGGACGTCGGCGCAGGACACGGCGGGCGGGTTCATGGGCTGCACACATCGATGCTGCCACGTCCACCCGTACGGCGCGGGTGAAGCCCGCCGCGTCCCGTGCCGCTCAGTGGGCGGTCGCCTTCTCCGAGCCGGCGCCGGTCAGCGCGCGGACCTCCATCTCGGCGTGCTTGACCGCGTCGCCAGGCTTGGACAGGACCGTGCCGAGCCAGCCGAGCAGGAACGACACCGGGATGGAGACCAAGCCGGGGTTCTGCAGCGGGAACAGGTCGAAGTCGGCGTTGGGGAACATCGCCGACGACTTGCCCGACACCGCGGGGGAGAACACGATCAGCAGCACGCAGACCGTGAGGCCGCCGTAGATGCTCCACAGCGCGCCCGCGGTGTTGAACCGCTTCCAGAACAGCGAGTACAGGATCGTCGGCAGGTTGGCCGAGGCCGCGACGGCGAACGCCAGGGCGACCAGGAACGCGATGTTCTGGCCGTTGGCGATGATGCCGCCGACGATGGCGACCGCGCCGATGACGACCGCGGTGATCCGGGCGACGCGCACCTCGGCGTCCTTGTCGTCCGCGGCGCCGCGCTTGATCACGTTGGCGTAGATGTCGTGCGCGAAGGACGCCGATGCGGTGATGGTCAGGCCCGCGACGACGGCCAGGATCGTGGCGAAGGCGACCGCGGCGATGAAGCCGAGCAGGATCGGCCCGCCCAGGGCCGCGGCGAGCAGCGGCGCCGCGGAGTTGGCCTTGCCGGGGGCGGCGAGGATCTCGGCTGGCCCGACGAGCGCGGCCGCGCCGTAGCCCAGGACCAGGGTGAACAGGTAGAACACGCCGATCAGGACGATGGCCCACACCACGGAGCGGCGGGCCTCGCGGGCGGTGGGGACGGTGTAGAAGCGCATCAGGATGTGCGGCAAGCCCGCGGTGCCCAGCACCAGCGCGACGGCAAGGGACAGGAAGTCGAGCTTGGTCACCTCGGTCGCGCCGTACTGCAGGCCGGGTTCGAGGACCTTCTCCCCCGCCTTGGGGCTGTTCTCGACCGCGGCGCCGAGCAGGGTGGACAGGTTCATGCCGTACTTGCCGAGCACCCAGACCGTCATCACGGCCGCGCCGCTGATCAGCAGGACCGCCTTGATGATCTGCACCCAGGTGGTGCCCTTCATGCCGCCGATGAGCACGTACAGGATCATCAGCGCGCCCACGACGGCGATCACCAGCGCCTGCCCGACCTTGCTCTCGATGCCCAGCAGCAGCGCCACGAGCCCGCCCGCGCCCGCCATCTGCGCGAGCAGGTAGAAGAACGACACCGCCAGGGTGGAGGTGGCCGCGGCGGCGCGGACCGGGCGCTGGCGCATCCGGAAGCTCAGGACGTCGCCCATCGTGTACTTGCCGGTGTTGCGCAGCAGTTCGGCGACCAGCAGCAGCGCCACCAGCCAGGCCACGAGGAACCCGATCGAGTACAGGAACCCGTCGTAGCCGTAGACGGCGATGGCGCCCGCGATGCCCAGGAAGGACGCCGCGGACAGGTAGTCCCCGGAGATGGCGATGCCGTTCTGCGCGCCGGTGAAGGCACGGCCAGCCGCGTAGTAATCCGACGCCGTCCGGGTGTTGCGGCTGGCGCGGAAAACCACGACCAGGGTGACGGCGACGAAGGCGGCGAAGATGCCGACATTGAGCCAGGCGTTGGACCCGGCCGTCTGGGCTGTCTGGGCTGTCTGCGCGGACAGCCCAGACAAACCGGCTAGCCCGGTTTCGGCCGAGGTGACGTGCGCTGCGCTCATCGGTCGTCACCCTCCAGGTCGTGGCGGATCTTGGCCGCGAGCGGGTCGATGTGCCGGTCGGCGTGGCGGACGTAGAGGAACGTGATGAGGAATGTCGAGGCGAACTGCAGGAGTCCGAGCGCGAGGCCGACGTTGACGTTGCCGACGAGCGGGGTCGCCATGAACCCGTGGGCGTAGTCGGCGAGCAGGACGTAGAGCAGGTACCAGAGCAGGAACGCCGCGGTCATCGGGAAGACGAACCGGCGCAGTCTCCGCTTGAGTTCGACGAACTCCGCACTTCGCTGCGCTCGCACCCATTCCGTTTCCTCGGTGCTCATGATGGACACAGTGACCCTCCGTACGTTTTTGGCTTCGGGTCGAAACGATAGGACTCCTGCCTGTTGCTGTAACCAACCGATCGGGGCGATCTCGCCAAGCTGACGGGTGAAGCGTTGACGGAACAAATACTGTGTCACGCATCACAATGCCGCAATTACCTTGAGTTCATAACTTAATCGGGTGAAGATTTTTTCACCCATTCGTGAAACAGCAACGGCGCGTAATTGCCGAGGCGGGGAACTTATCGCCCTTCTGTGGCCTAGCAGCCGACCCGATCGGGCTCAGCGCCGGTGTCGGCCATTCGCCAGCCGAGTCCGGTCGGCCGCGCTGCCGAACCGGGCGATGTCCCGGTCGCGGATGAAGCCGAGCCGGTCCGGGGCGTGCATGCGCATCCGGATGCGGTTCGTGTCCGCCGGAATCCGGCTCTGCGTCGCCTTGCTCATGACCACCACGGCCAGGAACGCGACCGGCACGGTCACCAGCGCGGGCTGCTGCAGGTACTCCGGCGCCCAGTCCCCGGTGAACCTGCTGAAGATCGTCACGGCCAACGCGGCCAGCACCAGCCCGCCACCGGTGATCATCCCGGCCGCCGCGCCGATCCAGGTGATCTTGCGCCACCAGATCCCCAGCACCAGCACCGGGCAGAACGTCGACGCGCCCAGCGCGAAGGTCATCCCGATGCTCATCGAGATGTCCCCCTGCTTCAACACCAGCGCCAGCAGCAGCGGCACCCCGCCCGCGATGCCGCTGGCGAGCCGGAAGTCCCGGGCCCACTTCTTGAGCCAGTCGGTGTAGAGGACCCCGGCCACGCTCACCACCAGGCCGCCCGAGGTCGACAGGAACGCGGCGAACGCCCCGGCGGCGGTGACCGCCCCCAGGATCTGCCCGAGCAGGCCGGGCGCGATCTTCATCGGCAGCACCAGCGCCGCCGCGTCCGTGGTGCCGGTGACCAGCAGCTCCGGGGTGTAGACCCGCGACAGCGCGCCGATCAGCATCGGGAACACGTAGAACAGCGAGAGCAGCAAGAGCACGTGCAGTGTCGTGCGGCGGGCCGCGCGGCCGTCGGGGTTGGTGTAGAAGCGCACGAGCACGTGCGGCAGGCCCATGGTGCCCAGGAACAGCGCCAGGATCAGCGAGTACGTGGTGAGCAGGTCGCCGGTGCCGGACACCGGGCGCAGCCAGCTCTGGTTGTCGCTCGGCGCGCCTTCGACCACCGGGACCGACTCGCCCGCGGCGAACCGGAGCTCGGTGCCCCGCTCGATGGTGTGCGTGGTGCCCGGGCCCCAGTACGAGTGCCCGTTGGCCGGGGCGCCGTCGACGCGGCCAACGGCCAAGGGTCGCACGCTCTCGTTTGCCCGCACCACGACGTCGGTCTCCACCCGCACTACCGCCGCGCTGGTAAACCGGGGCGGTAGGGGCTCGGACAGCCCTGTCGCCTCAAGACCGCGCACACCGCCGTCGCCGATGAACAGCGCGCACATGACGAACGTCGGCGCGGCGATCGCGAACAGCTTCAGCCAGTACTGGAACGCCTGCACGACGGTGATGGCCCGCATGCCGCCGCCGAAGACGTTGACGATGACCACGACCGCCACCACCGCGGCGCCCACCCACGGCGGCGCGGACGGCAGGACTTGGTGCAGGGTCATGCCCGCGCCCTGCAACTGCGGGACCAGGTAGAGCATCCCGATGAGCACCACGAACCCCGTCGACAGCCCGCGCAGTCCCCGCGAGCCGAGCCGGGCCTCGCAGAAGTCGGGCAGCGTGTACGCCCCGGAGCGGCGCAGCGGGGCGGCGACGAACAGCATCAGCGCCAGGTAGCCCGCGGTGAAGCCGATCGGGTACCACAGGGCGTCCGCGCCGTCCTTGAGCACGAGACCGGCGACGCCGAGGAACGAGGCGGCCGACAGGTACTCCCCCGAGACGGCCGCCGCGTTGCGCCGGGAGCGCACGGTGCGCCGGGCGACCAGGAAGTCCTGGGTGGTGCTGGCCAGGCGGGAACTGCGGAAACCCAGGGAGAACGTGGCCAGGCCGACCAGCGCGATTCCCGCCACGGCCCACAGGTTCAGAGTCAAGCTCGTCCGGATTCCACTCGTCGGGAAGCCGCTACTTCTCGACCATGTCGACGAAGTCGCGCTCGTGCCGCTCAGCCAGCACGTTGTACCAATACCCGACGCCGAACAACAGAGGGAAGGGCATGACACCCAACAGCAACCAGGGCAGCGACACGCCCGCGACGCTCACCTCGGACAGCTCCGGAACCAGGAAGAACACCAGCGGCAGGCTGCCGAACACGGCGAAGACGATCCCGGCGAGCCGGATCGCGGTCCAGAACTGGGTGCGGATGAACCCGCGCACCACTTCCTCGGCCCAGCTTGTCTGCTCCTCCAGCTCGATCACCGTGCGCAGCACCGTCACCGGGGCGCGCGAGTCGGCCAGGACGACGCGTTTGCGGCGGGGCCGCGCGGCGGGAGCAGTGTCCTCACCCCGCTCGCTCATGGCCCGGAACCCCGCACCAGCCGGTCTTTGAGCTCGCGGGTGTGCCTGCGGCTGACCGGCAGCACCTTCTCCTCGTGGCCGATGACCACGGAGTATCCGGAACCGCCCATGCGCAGTTCGGTGATGAGCGAGATCGGCACCAGGTAGGAGCGGTGGATGCGGACGAAGCCCGCCTTCTCCCAGCGTTCCTCCAGCTGCGCGAGCGGGATGCGCACCAGGTGCGAGCCGTCGGAGGTGTAGAGCCGCGCGTAGTCGCCCTGCGCCTCGACCCAGCGGACCGCGGCGCGCGACACCAGCTTCGTCGTGCCCGCGAGCTCGACCGGGATCACCTCGTCGTCGCGCTGCTCGGTGACCGCGGCCGGACCTCCGGGGCCGTCCTGGTGGAGCTTGGCCAGGACGCGCTCCATGGCCTTGTCCATCCGGTTCTGCTGCGCGGGCTTGAGCAGATAGTCGACGGCGCCGAGTTCAAAGGCGGCGACCGCCTCGTGGCTGTGCGCGGTGACGAAGACCAGCACCGGGGCGGGCTTGAACCCGGCCAAGACCCGGGCCAGCTCCATGCCGGTGAGGCCAGGCATGTCCAGGTCGGCGAACACCGCGTCCACGACCGAGAGACCGGCCTCCTTGCGCGCGGCGAGTTCGTCGTCGTCTCCGGCCAGCAGCAGCAGAGCCTCCGTCGCGTCGAACGCCTTGAGGACGCGACGCACGTGGCGGTTGCCGTTCAGTCGTTCGACGAGCATGTCCATGCCGTCTTTCTCGTCGTCGACGGCTAGGACGACGAGACCGGGGGAGCTGTTCGATGTACTCACGGTGATCGCAATCTTGCCGATTACCCACGTCGCCTGTCCATGGTCAATCCTGCTGACAGCCCACCGAGTGAATCGAGCGAGCAAACGGCTACCCAGAGTTGATCTTCCCGGTCGCTACAGCCCGAATCTCGACCAAGCGGCCCTGCTCTCCAGCGCTTCCACCGCGGCAAGCACACGGTCCGCAGTCGAGATCCCCAGCCCGGGACCGCCCGCGAGGCCCAGGCGGGCCAGCAGCGCCCGTTTGGGCTCGGCCACCGCGAGTTCCGCGTCCGGGAACCGCTTGGCGACAACCGACCGCAGCGATCCCAGCCCGTCGACCAGGCCGAGGTCGAGCGCCTTGGCCCCGGTCCACACCTCGCCGGAGAACAGGTCGTCATGCTCGCCGTTGAGCTTGCCCGCCCGCCGCTCGCGGACCCACCCGGCGAACTGCTCGTGCAGCTGCCCCTGCAACCCGGTCAGCCAGGCCACGTCCTCGGGATTCTCCGGCTGGAACGGGTCGAGCCGCACCTTGCGGGTCCCGGCGGTGTGCACCCGCCGCTCCACGCCGAACCGCTCCAACAGCCCCGACAGCCCGAACCCGGCGGAGACCACCCCGATCGACCCGACCAGCGACGACGGGTGCGCGTAAATCTCGTCGCCGGCGCAGGCCAGCCAGTAACCGCCGGACGCGGCCACGTCCTCGCAGAACGCCAGCACCGGCACGGACTTCTCCGCCGCCAGCTCCCGCACCCGCTCGGCCACCAGCGCCGACTGCGTGGGCGCCCCGCCGGGCGAGTTGATCGCCAACGCCACCGCCACCAGCCGCTCGTGCCCGAACGCCCTGGTCAGCGCGGACTCCACGGTGTTGACGTTGATCGCGCCCCGGGCCAGCGGCGATGGCGTCGGCGTGATCACCCCGTGCAACTTGACCACGGCGACCACCGGCGTGCGGTCCCCCCGGTCAGCGATCTTGGGCAGCCGCGCGACAAACTTCTCGGTCACACTCACCAGGCCACCTCACAAGTCCGGTGGCCTGGCGCGCCTACGCACTGTGTCGATGATTCGCTCGCAAGCTCGCTCATACCGCCCAACGGTACGTACGCCTTCCTGAGAACCCGGTTATTCCTTGTCTATGAGCGTTTCCAGAAGACCGGTGATCTGGGCCATGCCCACACTCATCTTGCCGAAGCCCTCGCGCATCTCGGCGCGCACATCGGCTATCTCCGTGTCCACCCGGGCGAAGCCCGCGCGCATCTCGGCGTAGTGCTCCACCTGGGTTTCCCGCAACGCGTTGAGCACCTGTGTGTGCCCGTTCAGCACCTGGCGGAACTCGGCGACGTCACGGTCGGCGGCGCCTGCCAGCACTCGGGCTGCCGCCGCGTCCTGCTGGACCGCAGCGACCTTGCGTTCGACCGCGGACAAGCGGGCCTCCAGGTCATCAAGGTTTGTCATGGGCTCACCTTAAATCGGTTCAGGTGGTGCTGTGGGCCGCTTGCGGGGGTGGAAATGGGCCGCCCGGTCCGTCCATGTCCTCGTCGTCGTCGGAGTAGTCCGGGAGATCGGGGCGGACGCCGGGGAAGAACTTGGGCACCCGCAGCGTGATCTTCATGCCAGCGCCGGGCGCGGTCTCGACCATCAGGGCGTACTCGTCGCCGAAGACCTGGCGCATCCGCTGGTTGATGTTGCCGACGCCGACGTGGGAGCCGGTCTTGTGGGCGTCGCGCAGGTCCTCGAACAGGCGGTCGGCGTCCATGCCGACGCCGTCGTCCTCGATGACGATCAGGGCTTCGGAGCCGTTGTCGTGGGCGAAGACGCTGACCGTGCCGCCGCCGGGCTTCTTCGCGATGCCGTGCCGGACCGCGTTCTCGACCAGCGGTTGGAGCACCAGGAACGGCACGACCACCGACTGCACCTCCGGCGCGATCCGCAGCCGCACGTTGAGCCGTTCGCGGTAGCGGGCGCACTCGATGGTCAGGTAGCGGTCGATGTTGCTCAGCTCGTCGGCGAGGGTGGCGAACAGGCCGGAGGACCGGAAGGAGTAGCGGGTGAAGTCGGCGAAGTCCTGCAACAGCTCCCGGGACTGCTCGGGGTCGGTGCGGATCAGCGAGGAGATCGTGTTCAGCGTGTTGTAGATGAAGTGCGGCGAGATCTGCGCGCGCAGCGCCCGGATCTCCGCGCGGGCCAACTGCTGCTTGGACTCCTCCAGCTTGGCCAGCTCCAACTGGATGCACAGGAAGGTGGCGACCTCGTCCGCGGCGCGGATCAGCCGCTTGCTGTCGACGCCGCCGACCACGATCAGCGCGCCCTCGACCTGGCCGCTGATGATCAGCGGCACGATCACCGCGGTGCGCATCGGGCAGCTTCCGCGACGGCGGCACTGCAGGTTCTCGTGCTGGACGTGCTCGCGGTGGCCGTGCCGGACGACCTCGACGATCTGCTCTTCGAGGTCGACGTAGTGCTCGTTGGCCGCGCCGTCCCAGGACAGCAGCCTGCCCTCGGCGTCGGAGATGCCGATGGCCACGCACTTGAGCATCTGCAGCAGGTGCTGGGTGGCCTGGTCGGCGGCCTGCTCGGTGAGGCCGTTGCGCAGTTCGGGCGCGGCCTTGGACAGCCGCTGCACGGTGTCGAGCACCGCGTCGTGGACCGAGCCGGACTTGCGCGGTCGGCAGAGCACGACGAACAAGCCCAGCACGAACAGCGTGGCGACGACGCCAACGAACGCGCGCTCGGTCAGCAACTGGGCCACCAGGCAATGCTCCCGTTCCACCCAAGGTGTGACAAGGACAGGTGTGACAAGGACCCGATCACGGTACCGCCGTCACTTGAGCAACCGGGACATCCTGCGGTCCGCCAGCGGCTTCCCGCCGGTCTGGCAGGTCGGGCAGTACTGGAACGACTTGTCGGCGAAGGACACCTCGCGGACGGTGTCACCGCAGACCGGGCAGGGCAGGCCGGTGCGGGCGTGCACGCGCAGCCCGGAGCGCTTCTCGCCCTTGAGGCGCGCGGCGTCCTGGCCGACCGAGCGGGTGACGGCGTCGGTCAGCACTGACCGGGTGGCCGCGTAGAGCCGGTCTACCGCGTCGTCGTCAAGCCTGCCCGCGGTGGCGTAGGGGGACAGCTTGGCCACGTGCATGATCTCGTCGGAGTAGGCGTTGCCGATGCCCGCGATCAACCGCTGGCTGGTCAGCGCTGTCTTGAGCCGCTCTGTCCGCTCGGAGAGCAGTTCGGCGAACTCGTCGCGGGTAAGAGCGAGCGCGTCCGGCCCAAGAGTGGCGATCTGCTCGATCTCCTGTGGGTCTTCCACGATCCACACCGCGAGCCCCTTCTTGGTGCCCGCCTCGGTGAGGTCGAACCCGGGCCCCTGCCCGGGTGGGCCGAGGTGCACCCGCAGGGCGAGCGGCCCCTTGCCGGGCCGGGGCGGCGCCGCGGCCATCGTGTCGGCCCACCGCAGCCAGCCCGCGCGGGCCAGGTGGGTGACCAGGTGCAGGCCGTCGCAGTCGAGGTCGAGGTACTTGCCGTGCCTGCCCGCGGCGGTGACCGGCCTGCCGTGCAGCGCCGTCCACGGCGGGCTGGCTGTCTTGAGCACGCTGAGCGAGGCGACGTCGACCCGGGCGACCGTGCGGCCGACGGCGTGTTCGCGCAGGTGGTGGGCTAGGGCCTCGACCTCGGGGAGTTCCGGCACGCCCCCAGTCTCGCCGCTGCCGGGCGCGCTGTCATGCCCGAAGGCCAGGGAAAATAGCCGGGGGACTACGGGACGGGCTTGAGCACGCCCTCGTAGCTGGGCTGGGTGTCCTGGCCGATGCTCTTGGCGACCTTCGCGATCTCACCGCGCGCGGTGAAGTAGCCGCGGACCGTGCCCACCCAGCGCTCGGTCGGCTCGCCGTCGCCGTCGTCACCGGTCTCGGCGACCAGCCGCCACGGCCGCCGCAGCGCCCAGCGGACCGGGAAGAACAGGCCCAGCGCCACCAGCGCCACGATCAGCCATCCGGGCACGTAGACGTCGGGGGGCATCCAGGACACCAGGACGATGGCCAGGACCGAGATCAGCGCGGTCATCACGACACCGGGGACGTACCCGGCGGCGACGTCGTGCTCGAAGTCGTCCTCGGTGGCCGGAGTCCGCCACTCAAGCGTGCCGTGCACGGTCCACAGTCGGCCGTTCACGTCGCGTACCTGACGCGTCATCTCCTGCCCTCCGGCGCGGCATACGGGTAATCAGGACACCACTTTCCGTTACAACACCGAGAGATAACGTTACCGCCTCGACGTTGACCTTAACGGGTGAAATGCCCGACATCCTCTCGGCGAAGACGATACGCACGAGACCGCCGGGTGATCAACTGTCCGGCGGCCCGGAAGTCGTCGGCTCCACCGGTTCCGGCGGCGGCGATGTGGACTCGACCTGGCGCTCCGGCTCGCTCGCGGGCGGCGTGCGGTGCTGGGTGTACTCGGCCCGCGTGGTGGCGACGGTGGTCTGGTTGGCCGAGTTCACCCGGGTGACCCGGGTGGTCTCGGTGATCACGTCGTACCAGTCGAAGATCGACCACTGACTCTCAAGGTAGCTCTGCTCGAAGACGACCGGCAGCGACTCGTCGTAGTCGTCCGGCGCCGCGGCGATGTCCAGGTCGACCCGCGCGACCTCGGACGTGGTCTGGGCGGGCGCGCCGCTCTCCGACGTCGGGACGACCTGGTCGGCAGGCGTCGTCGCCTGGGGGCGCGCGGGCGGCGGCGTGGTCTTGGCGACCCGCGGCGGCGCCTCGATGCGCTCCTCGGCCCGCCCCGGCTGGGCGATGGTCAAGTCGGTCGGGTCGGGCGGCGGCGCGGGCGGGTGGGTGGTCGAGAACTGGGTGGTCACCAGCCGCGACGGGCCGGTGCCGTCGAAGTCGTCGGCCACCGGCTTGCCCGAGGTCCCCCCGGGCACCAGCGCGAGGCCGAACACCCCGACCGCGGCCGCCGCGGTCGCCGCCAGCGTGACCTGCAGTTTCGCGCTCGCCAGCACGCCGTTCACCGCCGCGCCGGACCCCGCGGCCACGCCCGCGTGCTGCCAGAGCGCGAGCCCGGCCGCCGGGGCGGCCAGGTACGCCGCGTGCGCCCGCAGACCGGAGCACACGTCGCGCAGTTCGGCGTGCATCGCCGCGCACGAGGCGCAGGTCGACAGGTGCGCGCGGACCTTGCGCCGCTCAGCGCCCCGGATGCTGCCCGCGGTGTACGCG
This sequence comes from Actinokineospora sp. NPDC051303, assembly GCF_055586285.1. NCBI lineage: Bacteria > Bacillati > Actinomycetota > Actinomycetes > Pseudonocardiales > Pseudonocardiaceae > Actinokineospora > Actinokineospora sp. NPDC051303. The sequence goes on along the minus strand of NZ_JBVJIN010000002.1, from coordinate 237,370 downwards.
CCCAGCTTCTCCAGCACCGACCGGCAGCCCGTGGACCCCCGCTCGACGGTCAGGTGGGCCTGCAGGTACGCCGCCCGCAGCCCCTGCCGGGCGCGGCGGGCCAGCGCCGCGGTCGCGTTGGCGCTCAGCCCGAAGGTGACCGCGACCACCGAGGGCCGCTCCCCCTCGACCTCGACCTTCCACAGCACGCTGCGCCACCGCTCGGGCAGGCTGGTGAACGCCCGGGTGATCAGGGTGCGCTCGGTGGACTGGCCCGAGGTGTCCGGGTCCGCGCCGACGCGGTGGTTCAACTCCTCGTCGGACACTGGGACGTCGCGCCTGCGGCCGTTCCACTCCCAGGCGACCCGGCGGGCGACGATCAGCAGGTAGCCGCGCACGTTGTCGACCGGCCCGGAGCCGCGGCGGACGGCCTGCAACACCCGGAAGAACGCCTCCGCGGTCAGGTCCTCGGCCTCGGCGCGGTCGCTGACCAGGCCGAGCGCGAACCGGCGCACGGCGTCGCTGTGCCGGGAGAACAGCTCGCCGAACGCGGCGTCCTCACCGGCGCGCAGGCGGCGCAGGAGGGCGAGGTCGTCACACCCGGCGGCCGGATCGTGCTCGGTGTCCGCCCCGTCGCGACGCCCGCCGACAGCAGGCCGGTGAGTCCCGGTCATCCGGCCCGGTACCTCCTCCTGGCCGTCGTGCCAGTGCCGCCTTGACAATGATGAACAAGATGCCACATCCACCTGTCCAGCGGTGGATAAACGTGAAGAACGTTAAGACGGCCCCCGACATCCGTACTGGGCCATCCGGGGCTCCGGAGTCCGGGCGGGGACCCCTCCGTGACGGGGCCGCCTGAGGTATCGGTATAGTTCATCCCGCACCGGGCAACCGGGGCACGCGGACGTAGCGCAGTTGGTAGCGCATCACCTTGCCAAGGTGAGGGTCGCGAGTTCGAGTCTCGTCGTCCGCTCCACGAAGGCCCTGTCTCACCGAGACAGGGCCTTCGTCGTTACCCGGGTCGTTCAGTCGGCCTGGCCGAACGACGCGCGCACGGCGCGCTCCAGGCGCGGCAGCCAGCGCCGGTCGGGCGCCTGGGTCAGCAGGCGGGCCAGGTGGACGATCTCCCGGGCGGCGGGGGTGGCCGGGTCGGGCAGCGGCAACCGGGCCACGTACTGGGTGATCCACCGGCGCCTGCCCGCGTAGAGGCGGTTGCCGCACACCTCGTCGTAGAAGCGGGCGCCGAACTCGGAGTTGGCGACGCCGATGACCAGATGCGCGAGATCGTCAGCACCGTCGCCACCATCACCGCTGCCACCGCCGTCGAGTTCCGGGACGCTGATCCAGTAGCAGTCGCCGTTGACCACCGCGCCGCTGCGGTCGACGGTGAACCGGGGCTCCGGGCTGATGTCCGGGAACACGATCTTCGGCGCGCGCCACAGCGTGGGCCGGTGCGGGACCCAGATCTCGAACCACTCCCGGCCCGCCGCGGTCAGGTAGTGGCGAGACGCCAACCGCTCGCGGTGCAGGTTCAGGTAAGCGGCGGCCCGCGGGTGGTTCGCCAGGTCCACGACAGCGCGGCGCGGCAGGTCCAGGTACGGGTAGAGCACCTGGGCGCGCGGCGGGCCGGGCGGGCGCCAGGCGCCCACGTCCTCGTGGGTGAGCAGCGGGCGCAGCAGCTCCGGCTCCGGCCTGCGGGTGGGCGGCAGGCGGTCCCACTGGTCGCTGATGAACACCGGGTCGGCGGTGGTCTTGATGCCGACCCGGATGCGCGCCAGGTCGCCCAGCGTCCGCCAAGTGCGCTCGCGGACGGCGAGGTGCCTGCGTTCGCGGTCCGGGGTGCTCAGCCGCCACGGCTGGTCGGGCGTCCCCCTGGCCAAGGTCCCCACGGACACGGCGAACGCCCGGTTGTTGACCCGCACGTGCGAGTCCGCATCGGCGGTAAGCGCGTCGAAGAGGTCGCCGTTGGGCGCGTCACCGTCCACTTGGTAAGCACTCGCGAAGAGAGCGACGGGTGGTCCGTCCACGGGGGACTGCTCGGCGTTTACCGCGACCACGACAGCGGGCAGGACCGCCGCCTCGAACAGCCGGGTGTCGCCCAGGTCGAACACCTCGCGCACCGCGAACCGGTCCCCCAACAACTCCCGCACGTTCGCTCCCGCACGGGTGGTGAGGAAACGGTTGCTGCACAACAGGCCCAACACCCCGCCGGGCCGCAACAGCCGCGGCGCCATCGCCACGAACGGGTGGGTCAGGTCGATTCGGCCGCGCAACCCGAACTTCGCCGACAACCGCGCCGCCGCGGCCCCGCCGAGCACCTGGGTGCGCACGTACGGCGGGTTGGTGATCACGACGTCGAAGGCGGCCGAGGGCAGCGCCTCGCCGATCTCGGTGAAGTCCCCCTGCTCGATCCGCGCCCCCGGCAGCCGCCCGCGCGCCACCGCCACCGCGTCGGCGTTCAGGTCGAACCCGACGAACTCGGCCGCCGGGACCAGCTCGGCCATCGCGGCCAGCAGTTCGCCGTCCCCACAGGCCGGGTCCAGCACCCGAACCGGCCCCTCGACCTGCCGCGCGACGCGCCGCGCCAGGAACCGCGCCAACCCCACGGGTGTGTAGTGCGCGCCGAGGCGCTTGCGGGTGTCGGTGGGCATCGGGAGGAGCGTGCCACACGCGGCCGTCCACCGGCGATCTTCACCCTCCACTGTGGCCGTCCCGTGGCCCGCGCTCCACGCGGACGAGGCCGCCGCGTTTGTCAGTCCGGGTCTTCGACGATCGCGGTCAGGCGACCCGCGCGGACGGCGGCGGTGAGGGCGGCGTGGTCGGCCTCGGTCTGGTCGGCGTAGTCCATGGCGTGTCCGCCGATAGCGTCGTCCAACGCCGCACCGCAGTAGCCGGACAACAGGCGCGGGTCCACCGAGCGGGTGTGGGCCCGGGCCAGCAGGGCGCCCGCGAAGCGGCCGTAGTCGTCCAGGTGGTCGCGTTCGAGAGTGGTGGGGTCGATCTCGCCCTTGCGGTTGCGGAACTGGCGCACGATGTAGTGCCGTCCCTCGACGGTCGTCCAGCCCAGCAACAGGTCGCTCTCGGCCTGAACCAGCCGGGCGCCGTGCACGATCCGCTTGCCCTCGTGCTTGGCCGGTGGGACGCCGAGGTGGGCGGCCAGGGCGGACGGCTGGGCTTCCTTGACCTGCAAGACCAGGACGTCGTCAACGTTGCCGCACAGCAGGACCAGGTAGTTGCGCAGCCCGACGCTGCCCGTGCCGACCACGCGGAAAGCCACGTCGGACACCGCGTACCGCATGATCAGGTTCCGGCGGGACTCCCGCAAGGTGTCCACATAGGCGGGCAGGGCGGCGACCACCGCGTCCGCCACCTGCTCGCTCACCCGGGTCAGCACCGGCGGATCGGTCACGAACCGGGTCTGCTCGTCCGGGCCGCGCTGGGCCCATTTGGCGACCACCCGGGCGCTGGTGTTCTTGCGGGCCTTCTTGGCCGCCTTGGCGAAGTCATCGATGAGGGCGTCCGCGGCGACCTGGGTCAGGACGGACTCGTCCCCCAGCGCCGTCCAGGACTCCAGGAACGGCAGCTCGGCGAGGTGGTCAAGCGTTTTCCGGTACGACCGCACGACGTCTTCCGCGGCCTCCCGGCAGCCCTTCTCCGACACCCCGCCCTCGCGGCCCGCGAGCACGATGCTGGTGGCCAGCCGCTTGAGGTCCCACTCCCACGGGCCGGGCACGGTCTCATCGAAGTCGTTGATGTCCATGATGATCTGGCCCTCGGGCGTCCCGTACAGCCCGAAGTTGGCCGCGTGCGCGTCCCCGCACAGCTGCGCGTCGAGCCCGCTGCGCGGCCCGGCGGCGAGGTCGCCCGCCATCAGCCCGGCGCCGCCCCGGAAGAACGCGAACGGCGAGGCCAGCATCCGGCCCACCCGCAGCGGCGCCAGCTCCGGCAACCGGCCCGCGTTGGTGGCCGTCACGTAGTCGGCCACCTCCGGCCGGTCGGCCGCCAGCGTCACGTTCCGATGCGCCTGGTGCGCGGCGCGCTCCCGCAGCGCCCGCCCCTGGGCGAACACTTCCCTCGGCTCGACCAACCGCCGCCCTAACCCCGCTGGTTCACCCATGAGGCGGAATCATGCGGCACGCGCCCGCCGTCCGGGTCAGTTGGGTGTCGCAGGCCACGGAAGCTGGCCGGGAGACAACGTCTCACCGCACTTGCCGCGCGGTGACAACCCGCTCATGTGCTCGGCGGGCCGCATCTTTTGCACCGCGTACTCCCGCACGGCTTGCAGCTTCTCCGGGCTCGACACGGCGTCCTTGCGGACGAAGTCGCCGTCGAGTTCCTTGCGGTCGAACGACTCCGGCCCGTAGTTCGTCGTGTAGATGACCTCGTAGTCGCGCATCATCCTCGGGTCGATGAGCAGGCCGGTGTGATCGCTCCACACGGTGTGCGAGTGGATGAACGTCGGCTTGACCTCGTCAAAGATGTAGTTCCGGACCCCGGCCATGTCCCACTCGCCCCACAGCGCGCCGAGCCGCTTGTCGACCAGGCCCACCATGTCGACCAGGGCGAGCCTGCTCGTCATCCCGGCGCCGCCCATGTCGGGTGCGACGAACGTCCCCTCGCGGATGCCGAGCACGTCGGCATACCCGTTGAAGGTCCGCCCATACCGGGTCGCCACGCTGCACATGGGCACGGTCGGGTTGTCCCGGAACTTCTCGGCCGCGGCCGCGAACCCGTCGCCAGCCGGGATCATCACCAGCACCAGCGTGCCCACGGTCGCGACCCGTCCGCGCGTCCCCGCGTGCTCCAGCACCGCGCCCACCGACAGCGCCGCGACGAACGCCGCCAGCACCCACACCGGCGTCGCGAACCGGTATTCGCCCATCCAGTCCGGTTCCAGCAGCGCGTAGGCCACGATCGCCAATGCCAGCGGCACCAGCAGCGTGACGATGGCGTTGCGCAGCACCGCGGACCGGGTCAGCGCGATGCCCACGCACAGCGCCAGCGTCAACACCGCCAACGCGCCCGCGTAGGCCAACAGCAGCCCGGCCCGCCCGAAGAACGCGAGTTCCGGGAAACCCTGCCGCTTGGACACGGCGGTGTTGGCCAGCCAGATCCCGAACTCGGCCTTGCGCCACAGGAAGTACGCGCCGACCGGAACGGCGAACGCCGCGAGGGACAGCGCGACCGCCCGGATCTGCGCCAGGACGGCACTCCGGTCGAAGTGGAGCAGCACCACGATCGGGTACACCGCGCCGTAGATGAGGCCGTCCGGCCTGGTCAGCGCGGCGAGGGCGGCCAGCAGCCCAGCGGTGACCGCGACCTTCCAGGCCAGTGTCCGGTCGCGCACGACGGTCCGCACGAGCCCGCACGCCAACGCGGCCACGGCGAGCCCGTAGAGCGAGTTCTCCAGCCCGGAGAAGCACCAGATCACGAACGACGGGATCGCCGCGAGCAGCGCGCCCGCGCCGAAGGTCACCCACGCCGGGCGCCGGGACACCACACGCGCGGCGGAGTAGAACGCGATGAGGATGCCCGCGCAGCACAGCAGCGCGACGCCCTTGGGGAACAGCACGTAATCGGGGATGCCGAAGAGGGCGCCGTGGTCGAACAGGTGCAGCCACTTCCCGATCACCAGCAGGGCCAGCCAGGTGGGATTCGAGTACCCCTCCACCGGCTCCGCCCCCGGCTGGAACACCGGCCCGAGCCCGTCGGCGACGTTGCGGGCGTAGCTGAAGGTGATCGCCGCGTCGTCGACCATCCAGTAGCTGTAGACCAGCGCGTGCAGCGCGATCAGCAGCGTGCCGCCGAGCACCGCGGCCACCGGCGGGACCAGCGACCTGGTCGACCGCGGGGTCGGCGGAACGGCCGCCGCCTGTGCGGTCTCTGCGGTCAGCACGGTTTGCGCCACTGGACACCCCCTTGCGACTCCCCCGGCCCGGCGAACCAACGAATGAAACCACAGCAAGGCTATCGAACACTTGTGCACATGTGGACAACCCCTGTGGATAACTCCGAGGGCGCGGCCGCGCTCAGGTCGCCACCGTCGCGAGCGTCCGCGCGGAACGCCTGGTCAGGGTGACGAACACGATGATCACGGCGACGATCAGCGCGGCCATCAGCCACAGCGACAGGCGCAGCGCGTCGGTGTAGCCCGCGCCCGCCAGCCGCCCCTCGGTCCCCGAGGCGAGGATGGAGCCGATCACCGCGATGCCGATGGTCTCGAAGGCCAGTCGGGACGTGCCGAACATGCCCGACGCCGCGCCGGACCGGCCCGGGCCCGCGCTGCTCAGCGCCATCCCGTCCACCAGCCCGGTGGAAAGCCCGACGCCCGCGCCCATGGTCAGCAGCGGTCCCGCCAGTCCCAGGGCGGTGCTCTCGGCACTGATCGTGGTGAGCCAGACCAGGCCGAGACCGAGCAACGCCAGCGCGGTCAGCAGCACCGCGTTCTCCGGGACGCGCCGGGTGAGCGCCCCGGCCACCAGCGGCAGCACCAGGATCGGCGCGGTCATCAGGATCAGCGTCGCGCCCGCCGCCCGCGGGCTCTGCCCCATCACCGCCGTCAGGTACGACGGCAGGTACACCAGCAGCGGGACCATCACCGTCACGAACGCCGCCGCCGCGAGCGCCGCGGCAACGAACCGGGGCGCGCGCAGCAGGTCGAAGTCGAACATCGGCTGCGCGACCCGCCGCTCGACCACCACGAACCCGGCCAGCAGCAGCACCCCCGCGGCGAACGCGGCCACGACAAGCGGGCTTGTCCAGCCCAGCGCGGGCCCCTCGATGAACCCGGTGATGATCAGCAGCAGGCCCGCGGTGAAGGTGACCGTGCCCGCCCAGTCGACGCGGCGCGCGGCCGGATCGCGCGACTCCGGCAGCAGCGGCGAGAGCAGCAGCGACACCACGCCCACCGCCGCGGGCAGCCAGAACACCGCCTGCCAGCCCAGCGCGGTCATCAGCAGGCTCGACACCGACGGCCCGAACGCCAGCCCGAAGCCGATCGCGACGCCGAACAGGCTGAACGCCCTGGCGCGCGCGGCTCCGGTGAACGCGCTGGACAGGATCGCCATGGCGCTGGTCGCGGCGGCGGACGCGCCGATGCCGGAGATGCCGCGCAGGACGTCGAGCACCAGCAGGTTCGGCGCGATGGCGCTGAGCAGGCCGCCCGAGGCGAACAGCGCGGTGCCGAAGGCGAACACGCGCCGCCTGCCGAGGATGTCGGCGAGGCCGCCCGCGGCGAGCATGAAGCCCGCGAAGGTCGTGTTGTAGGCGTTGACGACCCACTGCACGGCGGCGAGGTCGCCGTGCAGCGCCTCACGGATGTCCGGCAGTGCTATCGATGCTCCGGTAAGGGTGATCGGGAACATCAGGACGGCGAGTAGAACCGTGGCAAGGGTGATCGCTTGGTTGTTACGCACCACCTCATGTTCGAGGCTTACCGAACAACTGGAAAGCGAATAACTAGGGGACGTGGTGCGACGCACTGAGCGGTCGACACGTGTCGACCGCTCACCCGTGTGGGCTACCGTGATCAGCGACGCAAGGGGGGTCGACGTGTCGAGCACCGAGCACGCCGAGGGCAGGACAGAGAGCAGAACACTGCCACCGGTCCACGAGTCGTGGCTGCCCAGGGAGCACTCGCTTTACCGGCCACGACACGGTGCCCAGCGGCTCGCGCTGGCCAGTATGGTCGTGTTCTTCTTCGCGCCGCTCGTGTCGCTGCCGGTCTTCGGCTCGCCGCAGACCACGGAGAACCGCCGCCTCGCCGAGTTCCCCAGTCCACTCGACGGCTGGCAGTTCTTACCGAACCTGTCTTCCTGGGCGAACGACCACCTGTCGTTCAAGGCGGAAGCGATCGCCGTGTCCGACTGGGTCAGCCGCGAGGTCTTCGGCGAGCGGCCGAAACTCGGCCGGGACACGCAGCCGGTCGGGCCGGTGGCGCCGCCGCCGACGAGCCAGCCGCCCGCGCCGCAGCGGCAGGAACGCGACTCCGAGGTCGTCGCCAACGGTTACCAGTCCGTGATCGAAGGCCGCGACGACTGGCTGTACCTGGGCTACGACGTGCAGGGCAAGTGCCAGCCCGCGCAGCCGCTGGCCGACGTCGTGGCCAACATCGCCCGGCTGCGGGACGCGGTCGAGCAGTCCGGCCGCCGGTTCGTGCTGGTCATCGCACCGGACAAGACCACGATCGAGCCGTACTACCTGCCCAAGCAGTACACCGGCAAAGACTGCGCCGCGAAGGCGAGCGACAAGTTCTGGCGCGCGATGATCGCCGAGCGCGGCGTGATCGACCTACGCGGCGCGCTGCGCCAGGAGTCCGACCGGGTCAACCACCCGCTGTACTTCCAGCAGGACACGCACTGGACCTTCGAGGGCGGCCTGCTGATGACCCGCGCCCTGACCAACGTGCTGAACCCGGGCGCGGCGGGGACATGGAAAGTGCTGCCCGGCCGCGACTGGCAGGGCCCGGCCGACCTGCCCAACCTGATCGGCGTCACCGGGCAGAACCGGGCCAGGATGCTCGGCCTCGCGCCGGACGGCGGCGAGGACGACCGCACGAACTGGATCAGCGGCGACTTCCACACGACGCTGACGTTCCAGCACACGGCGGGCCCGGGGATGATCCCCGCGAAGACCGCGATGCTCGCGGACTCCTACACCCGCTTCGCCACCGGCTACCTCGCCGCGGTCTTCGCCGACATCACGATCACCCACGTCGAGCAGCTCACCAAGAACACCCAGGGGGTGGCCGACCGGCTCATTCCCGCCGACACCGTGGTCATCGAGGTGGTCGAACGGCACCTCGCAGGCGGGGTCAGCCCGGTGACCAACCCCGGTTACGTGAACCGGATGATCGAGACCGTCGCCGCCCATCCCCGAAGGTAACCGGCGGCGACGGCCAAGACCTGGGACTCACTCGGCCGGGAAGGCCCGCAGCATCGCCTCGGTGTGGTTGCGGTAGCTGCCGCTCAGCGCCGCCTCGTTCTGGAACGGCGTCTGCACCGCGTTGATCCGCACCACGTTGGAGCCGGACACGTACAGGCCCCGGTAGACGGCCTGCTCGGCGACGACCAGCTTCTCGAACACCACGCTCGGCGGCATGTTCGGCAGCGGCTCCGGGATGAAGATCAGGCCCGCGGCCTCCTGGGCGGTGCGCAGGTCGGTGAGCAGCTTCTGCGCGTCGGCCGGGCTCTTGGTCGGGATGACGATCGCCTGCAGCGCGTCGGCGGTCGGCCCCTCCTCGGGCGCCTTGCGCACCGCGGACTTCCACGGCGCCTTGGTCACCCCGGCCGTGGTCAGCAGGTCCGCCTCGGCCTGGCTGATCAGCTTCAGCGAGACCAGCTCGGCGACGTCAGCGACCTTGCCGTCCTTCTGCTGGCTCGCGGGCGGGTTCGGCATGTCCTCGAACAGGGCCACGTTCGGGTCGGTCGGCCGCGGCTTGGTCGTGGTGGTCGGCTTCGGCGGCGCCTGCGAGGTCGACTGCGCCACCGGCGGCTGCTCGTCGCCCTTGCCGGAGAACACGAAGTACGCGCCGACGCCGAGACCGGCCAGCACCAGCACGACCAGGCCGATGATCAGCCCGCGCTTGCCGCCGGACGGCGCGCTGTCGTCGAAGACCTCCGGGCCCTGCCGGACCCAGTCCGGGCTGCCGGACACCGCGAGCGGCGGGAACTCCGTGCCCTGCCACGGCGGGCTCATCTCGTCCGGCTGCTGCCGCGGCGGGGGCGGCTGGCCCCACGGGTTCTGCTGCTGCTGTTGCTGTGGGTAACCGCCCGGGTACTGCTGGTGCTGCTGCGGCGGGACACCCGGCACGACCTGGGTGCGCTCGGCCTCCCCGCTCTGGTGCGGGCGGTCGGTCTGCCAGCCGCCGACGACCTGGGTCCGCTCGACCTCGCCGACGTTGACCACCTGGGTCTTGTCCGGGTTCTCCCCCGGGACCGGCGGAACGGGCTGCCCCGGCGGCGGGCTGACCGGTTGGATCGTCTGCGTCTGCTCGCTCTGGCTGGTCACCGGCGGCGGAGCCGGAGTCGGTGACGGTGTGCCCGCGGCCGATGAGAGGACGTGGTCGCGACGGACGCGGTACTCGTCAGCCGAGAGCCGTCCGGTCGCCAGCTCCTCGTCGAGTGCGCGCAGTTCCTCCTGCCAGGACACGCTGTGGCCCCTTCCCCTTTTATCCCGGCCGACCGCGTCTTGTCCTGACACGACGCACCGGAGCTTGCATATTGTGCACGGTTCGTGCTCGCGGCTGACCCGCGAGGGTCAACTCGTGACCTAGTCGGTGAATCGGTTACGCGAAGTCGTCACTGCCCGGGTTTCCGACCCTCCGACTGGGCGGTAACCGCTGCCCAGACCCGGCGCGGATCCAGGTCGAGCGGCCGGGCGGGCGGGTCCGGCCGGGTGCGGCGCAGCAGCACCTGCTGCACCAGCGCGCTCGCGATCCCGTCGAGGGCGACCGCCCGCCAGAACACGTGGTCCTCCAGGCCGTCGAGGTGCGGGTCTTCCGACCAGCCGCCCAGACGGTCGACCACCGCGCGCCGAACCAGGTATCCGCTACCCAGATACGGGATCGCGCGCAGTCGGCGGTCCTCCGGCGGCAGCGCGCTGACCAGGCCCTCCACCGGGTCCCCCACCGGACAGTGCACGACATCGGCCGAATCGGTGGCGGGCCAGAGGCGCTCCAACAGGAACCGGGAAGCGCGCGTGCCGCCGTCGAGCACCAGCAGCCACCGCGCCGACGACCGCGCCAGCAGCGCGTTGCGGCTTACCCCGCGACCCATCGGCGCCGCATGCGTCAGCAGGTCCACCGGGCGGGGCTTGCTCAGCGGCACGACGCCGTCTTCGCAAACCAGCACCCTCTTAGGCAAGACAGTGCCAACCAAGATGTCGTTAACCAGATCGTCCGGGTCCACCTCTCCCGGTCTCCGCACGATCAAGACGTCGACGTCCACCCGCTCGACGTCGGCGAAGACCCGGTCGGTCGCTGCGGGAACCCAGTGCCTCTCGGCGCGCAGGCGAGCCGTCGCCGCCTTCTGCGCCGTCCGGCCCGCCGCCCCCGACGCGGCGGGCGCGGCCGGGTCGGCCACCGTCCGGTCGCCCGCGAACCGCACATCCCACGACGGCGTGTCGATCGCCAGCGCGTTCTCCGGCGAGCGCAGCGCCCCCGCCAGCGCGCGAGCCGACTCGACCGCCACCGGCGGGGGCGTCGCCCGGCCGTCGAGGACCGTGGCCGCCAACTCGATCAGCGTGCGGGCCGAGCGCGCGGTGTCGAGCCGCTTGACGAACTCGTAGGCGGCCTGCCGCAGCCGACGCTCCCGCTCCGGCTCCTCGGCCAGCGCCGCGACGACCGCGCCCAGCGACTCCGGCCGGGCCAGCACCAGGTGCTCGCCGGGGACCAGCGGCTCAACCTCGGTGGACAGCTCGCTGACCACGACGGCGCCGTTGCACATCGCCTCCAGCGTGCGCACCCACTCCAGGGTCTGCTTCTGCTCGCGGTGCAGGTTCAGCAGGAACCGCGACCGCGCCAGGTGCTCGTGCTTGGCCCGGCCCGGCAGGAAATCGACCCGCGCGGAGTCCATCATCTCGTGCGGCGGCGTCAGCAGCCGCGCGTTGAGACCCTCCAGGTCTCCCGCGTAAGAGCCGAGCAGCATCGACCGGCGGCGCTCAGCGGTGCCCAGGTACGTGACGTCGATATCGCGCGGGCTGTCCGGGTCGCCGCCCCAGGCGTCCCAGAGCGGGCTGTAGCCGAGCTGGAACAGCTCAACGTCGACGCCCCGCGCGCGCAGCTCGGCCGCCGAGGTCTCGTTGATGTCGACCGCGGCGGCCAGGCTCCCCACCAGGCCCGCGCTGCGCTCGAAGGTCGCCGTGCCCGGGTGCTCAACGCAGAACCCGATGGTCCGGCGGCACAGCTCGGCGCTGGGGTAGTGCGCGTCGGGGGTGACCACGAAGTACTCGTGCGGCACCACCACGTAGACGGTGTCCGGCTCGGGGTCGGGGAACTTGCCGACGGCCGTCCGCGCCCGGCCGCCCACCCGCCGCACGGTGTCGGCGACGACGTCGAGCAGCTCGGCCATGAACGCGGACCCGCCCTCGGCGGAGACCATGCACAGGTCGGGACCGGTCACGACTGCCCGATCTTGCGGCGCACCGCGCGCAGCGGCTTGGTCACCTTCCAGCTCACCGTCTCCCGCGTCGCCGACAGCTCCCGCGCCAACTCGCTCGCCCGGTGCTCGGCGAGCAGCGCCCGCTGCGCGTCCGTGGCGTCCGTCTTCTGCCCGTCGTCCACCTCGCCCGCGGCCAGCGCCAGCTCCGCGTCGAGAAGCCTCAGCCGCAGCCGGTCGCGCTCCTCGCGGCACAAGGCCAGCTCGGCGCGCAGCAGGTCGCGTTCCCGCCGCCCGGTCTCCACGTCGGCGGTAAGCGCCTGCGCACGCGCGACGGCGACCCGGTTCTCCTCGGTCAGCGCCGCCACCAGCTCGGTCAGCTCGGCGATCCGGTCCCGGTCGTCCGCCGCCTGCGCCCGGTCATCGGACATGGCCGCCCCCTGTGGTCGTGCGCCCGCGCTCGGCGAGCTCGGTCAGGATCTCGGAGTACTCCCGCGCGTAGCCAGCCGGGTCCAGCCAGTCGGCCAGCTTCCGGTGCGCGGCCCGCGCCATCTCCTTGCGCCGCGCGGGCTTGGTGTCCAACGCGCGCAAGAGGGTCGCGGTAAGCGCGTCCACGTCGTTGGTCTCGTACAACCAGCCGGTCTCACCGTCGACGATCATCTCGCGCGCGCCGAACACGTCGGTCGCCGCGACCGGCACACCGCAGCACACCGCTTCGAGGATCGACCGCGGCAGGGACTCGATGTCGGAGCTGTTGACGAAGATGTCCGCCGAGTACAGCCACGGCGTCGGGTCGCGCTGCACAGGCACCAGGTGCACGGTCTTCTCCAGGCCCGCGCGCTTGACGGTGTCCTCCAGCGCCAGCCCGTACGGCGAGGGGTGCAGGCCGACGATGCTCAGCCGCGCCCGCGGGTGCCGCTCCCGGACCCGCTCCATCGCGCTGATCAGCGGCCCCTGCCCCTTGCGGGACTCGGCGACCCCGATGTTGACCAGCACCACGTCGTCGTCGGTGAACCCGAGCGAGTTCCGGGACTGCCTGCGCACCTCGGGGCGCGTCCGGCCGCCGTGCTTGACCATCGGCGTGCCGTAGCGGACCGTGCGGCAGCGCTCCGGCTTGCTGTAGGGCAGGAACATCTCGCGGGTCGCGTCCGCGACGAACAGCAGCATGTCGACCTCGGCCAGCGTCGACTCCCACCGCGCCCACACCGCGGGGGGCGGGCGCAGCGGCCCCCAGTTCTGGTAGGCGAAGTCCGGCAGCGCGAAGCTCTCGTGGATCACCCACGCCGTGGGCAGGCCCGCGCGCTTGGCCGCATCGGCCGGGACGAACCCGCCGAGGGTGTTCACCAGCGCCACCCCCGCGCCGGAGCACTTCGCGAACCGGGCCAGCTCGGCGACGTGCCCCTCGTAGTCCGGCACGGTCGCATGCCGGTAGTGCGTGGTCACGTGCACCGGGATGCCCAGCTCGGCGCAGTCGGCGCGCAGCGGGCCGTCGGTCTCGCTGACCAGGCTGGCTTTCCAGCCATGGTCGTTGACCATGCCCTCCAGAAGCTGCTGCAACCACAGCTGTCCGCCGCCGAGGCTGAGGCTGTGGGTGTAGACGAGCACGTGCCGCGGGTCGGTGACGGCGTGCACCCGGGTCATCGCGCGGGTGGTCTCCGCGGCCAACTCGTCGGCCAGCTCGGCGTCCTCCGGGTCGGCCGCCGGGTTGCGCAGCGTGAACGCCCGACTCGGCGACAGGTACTCGCCCTGCCCCTCGGTGCGGTACCGCACCCGCACCGACAGGGTCCGCTCCTCACCCGCGGCCAGGTCCACCGGCACCCGCGCTTCCCACCCGCTGATCGCGGCGTCCCCGAACCCGGGGAACTCCACCGGCACGTCCGCGCGCGGCAACCGCGTCCGGGCGCGGACCGTGCCACCGCCCTCGACCAGCACCTCGACCAGACTCGGCGCGCGGCCGTTCAACAACGCCCAACCGCACACATAGACCACGTTGCCGAGAGCGACCTTGTCCGCGTTGGGGGACTCCAGCTCACCCAGCCACAACGGGTCCTCACCGGGCAGCCTGCCCACCTCGACCGCGCACTGCGTCAACGCCACCGTGCGGTCCGGCCCGTGCACCACCACCAGGTTCGTCCCCGTCGGCACCGGCGAACTCGGCCGCGCCCGCCACTGCAACGCGCCAGCGGGCGCCCCCGGGCACTCCGCCACATGCAGGTTCGCGTCGATACCGCCGATCACGACGGCCACCTCGTCCAACCGGGCGACCCCGGTCGTCCACCCCGCCAACTCGAACAGGTGGCCCACCGGCCGGTCCGGCGGCAACACGCCCGCGGTGTGGACCGTCATCATCGCTGCTCTACCTCGTTCTCTCCCCCACCGAGCCAGCCAGAACCGTACTCGGCGGCCAGAAGCGGCCGAGATGAGATAGCCGATTCGTTACCCCGCAACCCACGTACAGTGGGGTCATGGCGCTGTTCGGGCGAGACAAAACCCAGTTGGTCACCGCGGACCAGGCCCTCCCGGGCAGGTCCACCCCGCTGCGGACCCCCACCCACCACGCGGTCCACCCCGACCGGCGCATCGTGCCGCCGTTCCCCGACGGCCACCAGACCGCCGTCTTCGCCATGGGCTGCTTCTGGGGCGCCGAACGCACCTTCTGGCGCACCCCCGGCGTCTACTCGACCGCGGTCGGCTACGTCGCTGGCCACACCCCGAACCCCACGTACGAAGAGGTCTGCTCCGGCCTCACCGGCCACACGGAAGCGGTCCTGGTCGTCTTCGACCCGTCAGTGGTGACGTACGAAGCGCTGTTGAAGGTCTTCTGGGAAGGCCACGACCCCACCCAGGGCATGCGCCAAGGCAACGACGTCGGCACCCAGTACCGCTCCGGCGCCTACTACGCCGACGAGGCGCAGAAGGCGGCCATCGAGGAAAGCCGCACCGCGTACCAGGAAGCCCTCACCCGCGCGGGCCACGGCCACATCACCACCGAAGTAGCCCCCACCGGCCCGTTCTACTACGCCGAGGACTACCACCAGCAGTACCTCAGCGACGCCAAGAACCCCAACGGCTACTGCGGCATCGGCGGCACCGGCGTGAGCTGCCCCATCGGCCTCGGAGTCCGCGAGGGCTAGAAGCCCCTGGGAATCTGTGTAGTTTTCTGTACACTTGTGGTGTGACCACGATGAGGCAGGCGCGCGAGATCAGCGTCACCGAAGCCAGTAGGCGAGGTGTCGCCGGTCTCGTGGCTGACGCGGAACAGGGCGAAGACTTGGTTGTCACCCGCCATCACCGTCCGGTGGCCGCTCTCGTGAGCGTGAGCCGCCTGGGCGAGCTGGAGGCAGCAGCCGAAGACCTCCGAGACTTGGCCCTCGTGCTCGCGCGATCGGCCGCGGACAACGGACGGCGAACCTCTTTCGATGACGTACTGACGGCCTTCGGACACACTCGAGAATCGCTCGCCGCCATCGAGGACGACGACTGACGAGAATGCCGGACATTCTCTTCACCGACGCGGCCATTGACGACTTGCGCCGACTCGGTCCTGACGTCGCGCCCAAGGTACTGAAAAAGATCAAAATCCTTTTCGACAACCCCGAAGCAGGGTTCCCCCTCGGTGGCCAGTTGACCGGCTACCGCAAGCTCGTGGTCGGCCGGAATCACTGGCGTGTCGTTTACCGCATTGACGACTCGGGCTCCGTTGAAGTCTGCGAGGTTTGGTGCGTTGGTGTCAGGTCGGACGCCGAGGTGTACGCCGAAGCCGCCGCCCGGGTCGCCGCCATCCCGGATCAAGGTCCTGCGTTGCTACGGCTGGCAAACGTCATCTCCAAGTTGGTTCGATTGGCTGGAGATGTCGCTGCGGCGGAGGAAGAGCCTCGCCCGGAGCCGGTCCCGGACTGGCTTGCTCAACGACTCGTCAAATCCGCCGGTCTCCCTGCCGAAAAAGTGGCGGCGCTCGACCTCGAACAAGCGGTGCTGCTGTGGGAGAAGTTCATGACTTCGCCGCGAAAGTAGTGCGAGGCTTGTCGTCATGTTGAGGTCTCGTCGATGCCCCCGGGGTGACCAGGCAGATCCGCCAGTGCGACCGCCATCTGCAAATGGCACTGATTCCTGTGGAGAAATCTGAATCAACACTCCAGGTGAAGTCACCGAGGATGGCCAGACCTGCCAAAAACGGACGAACGCCTTGATCTAGATTGGACCTAGAACTAACACACAAGACTGTCCCAGAATCTGAAGGTGCAAATATGGTTGTCAAGGATCCAAAGTGGGCGCTCAGCGAGTTGAAGAGATACCTCCGGTTGCATGAACGCATCCCCCTGCCTCCAGAAGAGATCACGCCGAACGCAAAGACGCGCGCGCGTGGGAAAAAACATGAGCGGGACACACAGGCGTTCGCCGTCAAACGTATACATGAAGCATTGTTCGGCGAATATCCCCGATATGTAGATGAGACAACCGCCCGAAGATGCATCTTCGAGATCGAGCGTGGCGCTGAAATACGGGAAAAACTACAGCTTGATGACACACCGGTCATTGACGCTTCAGAACTGCATCCGTGGGTATGGGAAGCGGCTCGGCCCCACTGGTTGAGCGGGAATCACGGCGCAGCACTATGGGCTGCCGTCATCAACGTCAACTCACGCCTCCAAGCAAAGGTCGGTCGCAAGGACCTCGGGGAGACAAAACTGATACAGGAGTCTTTCTCACTGGAAAAACCTAAACCTGGCAAGAACCGTCTTCGTCTGTGCGGCCCCGAGAACCCGGATCTCTTCAGGGACCGACATGTTGGCGCGATGAACGTAGGCGTAGGACTCTACGCAGCAGTTCGTAACCCGCTCAACCATGTCAGTCCCACGGAAAACCCGTTGAGTGAACACGAAGCACTGGAATGCCTTGCCGGATTTAGCCTGCTTGCCCGCTGGATAGAACGTGCGGCGATAGCGACCGTGGAATTGGACTAGAAGAGCGCGGTATTCGGATCGGGAGGTTCGTGATTCTTACGCAATGTTCTACGGCTCGACCCCGAAACAGACCTCAGAGCATGGCGGCAAGTTTGGTGACGGTGTTCCAGTTTCGGGCGGTGGCGGTGAGGCGCCATTTCCGTTCGAGGAAGGGGACCAGGGCGGGGGCTTCGGCGACTCCGGCCGGGCACCACTGGTAGACGACGCGGTCGCCGAGGCGGATGTTTTCCGGGTCCAAGGCGACGGGATTGTGTTCGGCGACCAATGCCGCGTCTGGGGTTTCGGACAAAAAGACCGCGAGCATCTTGGAGCCGTTGTCCGCCACTTCGGTTAGTGGGTGGGCGGTGAGGACTGTCTGGAGTTCGGGGCCGGTGCGGATGAGGCAGCGGGTGGTCAGGCCGAGTTCGGCCGCCAGGGCTTTCTCGATGGTGGATTCCAGGGTGGCCGGGTCGGTTTCCGGGGCGGTGAAGACCGCGTTGCCGCTCTGCAACACAGTGCGGACGTCGGTGTAGCCGAGGGTGGTCAGCAGGGACCGGAGGTCGGCCATGGCGATTTTGGTGCGGCCGCCGACGTTCACTCCGCGCAAGAGGGCTGCGTATGCGTTCACACGCGGATCTTGCCCGCCGCCACTTCCTGGGCGTACGACGGGTAGAAGTCGAGGTATTTCCCGTCGTTGAGGACGTAGAGGGGGTCGGTGACCTTCTCCGAGTAGCCCTCGTCGCGGAGGTCGACTTTGCGGGATTTGAAGGTGGAGGTCTGCTCCACCTCGTTGATGACGCGGACGAACAGCGGGACGGCGTAGCTGGGGAGTCTGGCCGCGAGGTGTTCGGCCATGGCTGGGCCGTCGAAGTGGGCGCCGTCGTGGAGTTTCACCGCGGCCATGCCTGCCTTGCCGTCGGTGCCGGGGATGGCGACGCCGTAGACGACGGCCTGTTCGACGTCGGGGTGTTCGCCGATGGCGCCTTCGACCTCGGTGGTGGCGACGTTCTCGCCCTTCCAGCGGAAGGTGTCGCCGAGGCGGTCCACGAAGGCGACGTGCTTGAAGCCCTGGTTGCGGACCAGGTCGCCGGTGTCGAACCAGCAGTCGCCGTCCTTGAAGCCGTTGCGGACCAGTTTGCGTTCGGTGGCCTCCGGGTCGGTGTAGCCGTCGAAGGGGGCGCGGCTGGTGACCTTGGTGAGCAGCAGGCCCACTTCGCCGGACTTCACCTTGCGGAGCCTGCCGCCCTCGCGCCGCGGTTTGCCGGTGTCGGCGTCGTACTCCACGATCGCGAACGGCAGCGGGCACATCCCGGCGGTGCGGTCGATGTTCAGTGCATTGATGAACGCGAGGTTGCACTCGCTCGCGCCGTAGAACTCGGCGATGCGGCGGATGCCGAACCGCTTGGCGAACTCGTCCCAGATCTCCGGGCGCAGGCCGTTGCCGACGACGACGCGGACCTTGTGCTTGCGTTCGGCCTCGCGGACCGGCTGGTTGAGCAGGTAGCGGCAGAGTTCGCCGATGTAGCAGAACGCGGTGGACTTGGTGCGCACGACGTCGTCCCAGAACCGGGACGCGGAGAACGACCTGCCCAGGGCCAGGGTGGCGCCCGCGGACAGCACTGACGACAGCGACACCGTGAGCGCGTTGTTGTGGTAGAGCGGCAGACAGCAATAGAGGGTGTCGCTGGACCGCAGGCGCACGCCGAGCCCGCCGATGCCGGTCATGCTCTTGAGCCACCGGAAGTGCGACATGGCGCTGGCCTTGGGCAGGCCGGTGGTGCCCGAGGTGAAGATGTAGAACGCGGTGCTGCCCGCCATGATCTGCTCGGTCGTGTCCGGGTTCGCCGAGGACCGGGCGGTGTCGCCGAGGGTGTCGAGGTCGAGGACGCTGGGGATCTCGATGCTGCGAGTCTCGACGCCCGCCAGCGCGTCGCGGTACTCCTTGCCGACGACCAGGACAGTGCCGTCGAGCAGCCGCAGGCTGTGGTCGAGGACGTCGCCGCGCTGGTTGGTGTTGATCATCCCGGCGGCGGCACCGAGTTTCACCGCGGCGAGCGCGGCGAGCAGCGTCTCCGGCCGGTTGCCCGCCAGGATGCCCACGGTGTGCCCGGGGTGGACGCCGTGGTCGGCGAGCACGGCGGCGTACCGGTTGACGATCGTGTTCGCCTCGCCGTAGGTGATCTCGCGGTCCTCAAACCGGATGAACGGGCGCTTGGGGTGCTTGGCGGCGGCGCGCTGGAAGATGTGGCCGATCGATTCCCGGTCGGCTGGGCGCATCGTCAGCAGCGCGACGGCGCCGAAGGCCATCCTCGGGCCGTCGAGGGCCATGCTCGGCAGTGCCCGCAGCACGTCGGTGGTGCGGACCCGCTTGCCCGCGAGCTGCTCCGTTGCATCCATACGCGGTGATGCTACGGACAAGTAGGTAGGCGGGCTAGAGATGCGACGCTCTGAGCAGGGATTTTGTCCTCCGCGGTGAGTTCTCACCCCAGCTTTGATCCGCCTGGACGGAGTTGACCGCCGGCGCCGCGCATCGCCGGGCCCGCACACCGAGTTCAGGAATCCTGGTCTGCGTTTTCCCGCCGGACACTGATCGGAGAACCCCGACACCAGGAGTGTGCATGACAGGCGAACCCAATCTCCGCGTCCGAGTTCTGGCGCGCGCTCTGCGCGACCTCCGGCAGCGGAACCGGATGACGCAAGAGGAAGCTGGAAGGAGGCTGCGGTTCAGCAACCGCAAGGTCAGCCGCCTTGAGACGTTCCAGATGCCCAATTTCCACGAGCTGCGGGCGATGCTCGACCTCTACCGCGTCCCCGACGACCAGCGCGACACCTACCTGGCGATGTGGGAGCAGGCGAAGCAGAAGGGCTGGTGGCGCGCCTACGGGCTCAGCGACCGCGGCTATGTCCCGCTGGAGGCTCAGGCGTCCTCGATCCGGTCTTTCCAGGTCGGGATGCTGCACGGCCTCTTGCAGACTTCCGCCTACTGCCGCCACTTCTCCGCCGATCTGCCCGCCGCGGACCGGGAGAACACCCTGAGCGTTCAGGAGCGCCGCGTGCAGCGGCTCACCGAGGACCCGCCGCTGCTGCTGCACGCGATCGTCGACGAGCGGGTGCTGCGCGCGGAAGGCCCGTTCATGGCCCAGCAGCTCAGCCACATCGTCAAGCTCGCCGAGTCCGACAGCGTGACGTTCCAAGTGCTCCCGGCCGACCAGACCGAGGTGGCCGGGCTGTTCGGCTCGTTCGCCGTGCTCAGCTTCGCCGGGTCCGACCACTCCGACATCGGCTACGTCGAGCACATCGCGGGGTCGGTGCTGTTGGAGAAGGACGCGGAGATCCGCACCTGCGTGGCCACGTTCGAGACGCTGACCGAGGCGGCGCTCGACCCGGCGCGGTCCGTGGCGCTGGTCGACGGGATGGCGCGCGCGGCGCGGTGAGCGGTGGCGGGCGGCTCCCCGCGGCGCGGGGAGCCGCGGTCGACGGCAGTTCAGCGGACGGCCAGGCCGAAGCTGAGGCCGGACAGTTCCTCGCTGATGTCCCAGAGGCGTTTGGCCAGTTCACGGTCACGGGCGGCTTCGAGGGGCCACACGATCTTCGGGTAGCCCTTCTGCTCTTTGCGCCCGTCCGGGCCGATGAACTGGCCGCTTTCCACGTCGGGGTTGGTGGCGGCGTAAAGCTGCGGCAGCGCGCCCATGGCCGCCTCTTGCGCCAAGATCCGGTTGGAGACTTTCAGGGCCAGCTTGGCGACGCCGGTCGGGCCCGCCGATTGCAGGTTGGTCGCCGCGTACCCGGGGTGGGCCAGGACGCTGGCCACCGCGAAGCCGTTGGCCCGCAGCCGCCGGTGCAGTTCGAGGCCGAACACGACGTTCGCGAGCTTCGACTGGGTGTAGTAGCCGGACCGGGAGTAGTTGTGCTCGCCGTGGAGGTCATCGAAGTGGATGCGGCCGCGTTTGTGCAGGTAAGAGCTGACGGTGACCACGCGCGGGTCCCGGCCCTGTTTCAACACGTCCAACAGCATCGCGGTAAGCGCGAAGTGGCCGAGGTGGTTGACGGCGAACTGCAACTCGTAGCCCTGGGCGCTGACCGCGCGCGGGGGCATCATCACGCCCGCGTTGTTGATCAGGACGTCCACCTGGTCGATGGTGCCCGCGAACGCCGCGACGGACTCAAGGTCGGCGAGGTCGACCAGGCGGGTCTCCACCTGGGCGTCTGGCTGCTCGTCCAGGATCGCGGCGACCGCGGCCGCGCCCTTGTCCGGGTCGCGGGCGGTGAGGATCACCTGGGCGCCGCGCCGGGCCAGTTCGCGGCTGGTCTCGAAGCCCAGGCCGCTGTTGCCGCCGGTGACGATGAAGGTGCGGCCGACCTGGTCGGGAATGTCGGCGGCGGTCCAGCCCGGGGGCGCCGCCCCCGGATCGCCTTCGGGTGTCGTGCTCATGCGGCATAGCCTGCCCTACCGAGTCCCCTATTGAGGGCCTGGATCGGGTTAACGGATAGTGCTGGTTCCCACGCACGGTGCCCCATAGGGTTTGTCGGGTGGAGCTTCGTCACCTGGGCGAGTCCGGACTGGTGGTCAGTGCCGTCGGCCTGGGCTGCAACAACCTGGGCAGACCCGGGACGGCCGCCGAGTCGCTGGCCGGGTCGCGGGCGCTGGTCCACACCGCCCTTGAGGCCGGGGTGACCCTGTTCGACGTGGCCGACGTCTATGGCGCGCCCCGCGGCCGCAGCGAGGAACTGCTGGGCCAGGCGCTGTCCGGCAGGCGCGACCACGCGGTCATCGCGACCAAGTTCGGCGTCGACATGCAGGGTGCCAACGGCCCCGACTTCGGCGCGCGTGGCTCCCGCCGCTACATCCGGCGCGCCGCCGAAGCGTCGCTGCGCAGGCTCGGCACCGACTGGATCGACCTCTACCAGCTGCACCGCCCCGACCCGGGCACCCCGCTCGCGGAGACCCTGTCCGCGCTGGACGACCTCGTGCGCGACGGCCTGGTGCGCTACGCGGGAGTGTGCAACCTGGCCGCCTGGCAGATCGCCGACGTCGGCTGGACCGCGCGGACCGAGCGGCTGCGCCCGCTGGTGTCCTCGCAGAACCACTACTCGCTGCTCGAACGCGAGACCGAGCGCGAGGTGCTGCCCGCGTGCGCGAAGTTCGGGATGAGCGTGCTGCCGTACTTCCCGCTGGCCAACGGCCTGCTGACCGGCAAGTACGCCCGCGACGTTGAGCCGCCGCAAGGCAGCCGATTAGCGGGCCGAAAGCGGTTGCTCGCCGACGCGCCGTGGGACCGGATCGAGAAGCTGCGCGCGTTCGCCGACGAGCGGGGCATCACGATGGCCACCCTCGCGATCGGCTGGCTGGCCGCGCAGCCCGCGGTGGGCTCGGTGATCGCCGGGGCCACCGCCCCGGAGCAGGTCCTGGCGAACGCGCGGGCGGCGAGGTGGCGGCCCACGGCGGAAGACCTGGCCGCCATAGACGAGATCTGCCCTCCGATGCGCCGGTAGATGGGTTGGGCCACATCGGAGTGGGGCCGAAGCTGAACGGGCGTTAACCTCGGTCCGCGAGGACCGTGCGAGGGCACGGGCGCGGGCGAAGGGAAAGCGACAATGCAGATCGACGGGACCGCGGCCATCGTCACCGGAGGCGCGTCCGGCCTGGGTGGCGCCACCGCGCTGGCGCTCGCGGCCAAGGGCGCGTCGGTGTACGCGCTCGATCTGCCCGCGTCCATCGACAACGCCCCCAAGGTCGAGGGCATCACCTACGTCGCGACCGACGTGACCGACCCCGAGCAGGTCCAGGCCGCGGTGGACGAGGCGGCGGGCGCCAGCGCGCCGCTGCGGTTCGTGGTCAACTGCGCGGGCATCGGACCGTCGGCGCGCATCCTGTCGAAGAAGGGCCCGCACGACCTCGGCCTGTTCCGCAAGGTCGTCGAGGTGAACCTGATCGGCAGCTTCAACGTGGTCACCCTGGCCGCGGCCGCGATCGCCAAGACCGAGCCCCTTGAGCACGGCGCCCGCGGCGTGATCATCAACACCGCGTCCGTCGCCGCGTTCGACGGCCAGATCGGGCAGGCCGCCTACGCCGCCTCCAAGGGCGGCATCGTCGGCCTCACCTTGCCCGCCGCCCGCGACCTGGCTTCGGTCGGCATCCGGGTGCTGACCATCGCCCCCGGCATCATCGACACCCCGATGCTCGCCACCGTCAGCGAGGAGTTCCGCGCGGCCCTCGCCGAGGGCGTGCCCTTCCCGAAGCGGCTGGGCAAGCCGGAGGAGTTCGCCAACCTGGCGCTGTCGATCATCGACCAGGACTACCTCAACGGCGAAGTGATCCGCCTCGACGGCTCGCTGCGCATGGCCCCGAGGTAGTCCCGCACCTCGTCCAGCAGTGACCGGACGCCCCGCATGAAGCTTCCCGCGCCGTGCGGGGCCCGGTTGTACTGCTAGACGTCTTCGGCCGAGGCGTTTCCGGTGAGAGCGGCAGGCTTGCTCGGCTGGTCCTCGCCGACCAGCACCACCTGGCGTGCGTGGTCTGGTTACCCGTGGCCGCGGTCAGTGCCCCCGCTCTATCCACTCGGCCAGATGCGGGCCTTCCGCGCCGATGGTGGTGGAGTCGCCGTGGCCGGTGTGGACGATGGTTTCCGGGGGCAGTGTGAGCAGGCGCTCGGTGATCGAGTCGATGATCGTGGGGAAGTCGCTGAACGAGCGGCCGGTGGCGCCGGGGCCGCCCTCGAACAGGGTGTCGCCGCTGAACACCGCGTTCAGCTGCGGCGCGTAGACGCAGACGCCGCCGGGTGAGTGGCCGGGGGTGTGCAGGATTTGCAGCAGGACGCCGGCCACCTCGATCTCCTGGCCGTCGTGCAGGGGCTCGAAGTCGTCGTCGGGGTAGACGTGCCGCCACAGTTCCTCGTCGGCGGGGTGCAGCATGACCAGGGCGTCGGTGACCCTGGCGAGGTCTTCCGCCGCGTTGATGTGGTCGTCGTGGGCGTGGGTGCAGATGATCGCGACGACTCTGCGGTCGTCCACGGCGGCGAGGATCTCGTCGGGGTCGTGGGCGGCGTCGATGATCACGACTTCGCGGTCGTCGCCGACGAGCCAGACGTTGTTGTCGACGTCCCAGGTGCCGCCGTCGAGGCTGAACGTGCCGGAGGTGACCACATGGTCGATACGTGCGTCGATGCGGGCGTCCATCAGAAGACCACCACCGAGCGCAGCACGTCGCCGCCGCGCATCCGGTCGAACGCCTGCTCGACGTCGCCGAGGCCGATGGTCTCGGAGACGAACGCGTCGAGGTCGAGGCGGCCCTGCCGGTAGAGGTCGACCAGGTGGGGGAAGTCGCGGGAGGGCAGGCAGTCGCCGTACCAGCTCGACTTGAGGGCGCCGCCCCGGGAGAACAGATCGATCATCGGCAACTCGATTCGCAGGTCGGGGGTGGGCACGCCGACGAGGACGACGGTGCCCGCGAGGTCACGCGCGTAGAACGCCTGTTTCCAGGTCTCCGGGCGGCCCACGGCCTCGATGACCACGTCGGCGCCGAAGCCGCCGGTGAGCTCCCGGATCGCGGCCACCGGGTCGGCCGCGGTGGCGTCGACGGTGTGGGTGGCGCCGAATCCGTTGGCCCACTCCAGTTTTCGAGGATCGACGTCGACGGCGATGATCGTGGTCGCGCCCGCGAGCCGGGCGCCCGCGATGGCCGCGTCGCCGACGCCGCCGCAGCCGATCACCGCGACGCTGTCGCCTCGGCTTACCGCGCCGGTGTTGAGCGCCGCGCCGAGTCCGGCCATGACCCCGCAGCCGAGCAGCCCGACCGCGGCGGGCGAGACGTCGGGGTCGACCGTCGTGCACTGTCCACTGTGGACGAGGGTTTTCTCGATGAACGCGCCGATGCCCAGCGCGGGCGACAGCGGCGTCCCGTCGGCCAGCGTCATCGGCTGGGCCGCGTTGTGCGTGGCGAAGCAGTACCAGGGCTTGCCCTTGCGGCACGCGCGGCACCGGCCGCAGACCGCGCGCCAGTTGAGGATCACGAAATCCCCCGGCGCGAGGTCGGTGACGCCGTCGCCGACCGACTCCACGGTCCCGGCGGCCTCATGCCCGAGCAGGAACGGGAACTCGTCGTTCACACCGCCCTCCCGGTAGTGCAGGTCGGTGTGGCACACCCCGCAGGACTGGACGCGCACCACCGCCTCACCCGGCCCCGGGTCGGGCACCACGACCGTCTCCACGCTTACCGGCTGCCCCTTAGCGCGGGCGATGACGCCCTGGACCTGTTGTGGCATTCGCGCTCCTCGTCGAGTCGGCTGTCCGCCAACCGTATTGGAGGTCGCCCGCGGTCAGATGTCGCCCACATAGGGGATCTCGGTGACCGCCGGGGAGGTCATCCAGATCCGCAGCGCGGCCGTGGCGCGCACATCGTCCTCGTTGTACTCCAGTAACCGCCTGCGCTGGGCGTGGTCGGGCTCGCCGCCGTCGAGGCCGACCGCGTCGCGGTACCAGCGCATCGAGTTCTCGCCGCTGGCCTCGTCGTCCCGCCACTTGAAGCCCGCGACCGGGGCGATCGTCTTGAGACCTTTGCCGTGCGAGCACAGGAAGTGCTCGCGGACGCTGCCGAACAGGTCGAACCACTGGTCGGACTCGATGAAGTCGAGGACTTCGCGTTTGGCCGGGATGCCGGGGCGACCCGCGAAGCGCTTCACCGACGCCAAGAGCCAACGGTTCTCCGCCAACTCGTTGTAGCAGTAAGCGCGGAAGGTGAGCCCGCGATCCGCCGCCGCTTTCCGGACCGCCGTTAACCACTGCCAGAACTCGGCGAACGACCGCGCTTCGTCCACTGTGGGCAGTGGGTCCCAGCTGACGAAGGCGCGGTAGCCCCTCGGCTCGCCGATATCCACGCCGGAGAGCAGCACCCCCCACAGGTAAGCGCCCGCGTCGCCGAAGCTCTCCATGTCGACGTCGACCTCGACGTCGGCGCGCGGCACGTCGATCCGCTCGGTGCGCCGCACCACCGTCAGGTCGGCGAGCCAGGCGCGGGCGAGCCCCACCGCGTCCACCAGCGGCATCCCGACCAGCGGCGGCATGTCCTTGTCCAGCGGGTCGACGCCCGCGAGCTCGTCCACCGTCGGCACGCCCGCCGCGCGCAGCAGCGCCGCGTCCTCGCCGCGCACGACCAGGCTGACGTCGCGGGCCGCCAGCAGGGTCGCCTCGCACACCGGCCACCACGGGCAGCTTCGGCACTCCACGATCCGCGTCGGCTCGGCCAGCGGGTCGCCACCGGTGGCCGCCGCGTCGGCCACCGCGACCCGGTCGGCGAACCGGGCGTCGTACTCGGCCAGCGCCGTCCGCCCGCCCGGCCAGGTCGGGGCCTCCAGGTCGTGCCAGACGACGACGTCGCCCTCCAGGCCGATCACGCCCGCGAGCGCGTGCCGCTCGTCGGCGTGCCCGCTGGCCTGCAACAGCCTGCGGATGTGGGCGAGCCGGAGCTGGTCGCGCGGCTGCGGCCGGACCTTGCGCCGGGCGTCCTGCGTGCCCCCGACCACGGCCAGCTCGGCCAGCGGGGACGTGCGCGCGCCCGTGCCGGGGTCGGTGACCTTGTGCCGGACCACCAGCACCGGCACGTACCCGTGCGGGGTGCGGACCAGCAGGTCGATGGAGCCGCGCCTGCCGCCGTCGAGGTCGCGCGGCGGCTGCGCGCCCCAGATGAACCCGCGCCCGGCGGCCAGCGCCTCGGCCGTGGCCGCCTCCCGCTCGGCGCTCGACCCGGGCGGGATCTCTACCCAGTCCCCGGAGAACCGCTCGGCGAGCTGGTCGGCGACCATCCGCCGATGCGCCATCGCGTCGGCTTTGCGCAGCTCCCCCGTGGGGTCGGGGGCGGCGCGCGGAGCGTCGCGCATGGCCGGGTCGTGTTCGAGGTGCACCCGACGCCTGCATCGGCTCACCACGCCGGCGTCGAGGAGCACCTTGGCAGTCACAGAGTGCAGCTTAGTTGCGTGGACCGACAGACCAGGGACAGTCCGCCCAACCAGCTGGCTGTGGCTGGCCGATGGACTAGCCGATGGACTGGCCGATGTGCCCGCGCCGATCACCGCCAGTAGGTTCTTCCCCATCGAGCGCGGGAGGCACACATGGCGCGGAAGAAGGCGGTCGGCTCGCCGCGGATCACACCGGGCAAGGCGAAGAACGCGATCGCGATCGCCAAGGTCATCGGCCCGGCGGTGATCCCGGTGGTCACCCCGTTCGTGGTGCGCGGCGCGGCCGCGGTGCGCGAGCGGTGGGACCGGCGCAAGGCCCGCAGGCTGGGCGTGTCGGTCGACGACCTCGGCCGGTACTCCGGCCGGGGCGGGGCGCTGCACGCGCGGATCTCGGGCGTGGCGACCGGGCTGAACGAGTTGCGCGCGAAGCAGCACGTCCCGGCCGAGGACGTGGCGTTCGCCGACGACGCGGAGACCACGCTGCGGCAACTCGCCGCGGCGGTGCGGGCCGCGGAGCGGATGCCGACCCCGCGCCGCAAGGCCGCGCACCGGGCGGTCGGGTCCGAACTCGACCGGATCGAGGACCGGCTGCTGCACGCGCTCGGCGTCTGATCAGGTTCTTTACCCGGTACGTGGTTCAGCGCACACCGCGCGTCCGCTTACCCTGGTGAGCTGTGAGCCCCCGCCGAGCGACACCGCAGCGCGCTTTCCGTGCCGTGCGGTCCGTCCTGCTGGGACTCTCGTCGTCGGCGCTGGCGGTCGCCGCGCACGGCATGGCGGGCGGCGGCGTGCCGGACGCGGCGCTCACCCTGGTGCTCACGGCGCTGGTCGCCTGGGCGGGCACCGCGGTGGCCGACCGGCGCGGCGGGCTGTGGGCGATGGCGGCTCTGCTGGGCGTGAGCCAGTACAGCCTGCACGTCCTACTTACCGACATCACGTCAGCGCACCCGGAGGCCCCCGGCGCGGACGGTGGGCTGATGCTTGCCACGCACGCGGTGGCCACTGTCCTGAGCGCGGCACTGCTGACCAGCGCGTCGACAGCGCTGGCCATGATCGCCGCCGCCGTGGCCGGGCTGGTCCGGGCGCTGGTGGTGGCGCTGCCGCCGACACCGGCCGCGCCCCGTCCCGCGCCGATCCAGGCGGGCGGCGGGCACCTGCTCACGGTGGTGTTCCGCGAAGTCCTCTGCCGCCGCGGCCCGCCGCGCACCTCCTGACCGCACGCATCCCCCAACCGAGCCCCGCGCGTGGGCTCGCCCTTTCGCGTACCTCAGGAGACAAATCCCCATGTCGACTTACCGCTTTGTCGCCCGCGCGGGCGTCCTGCTCGCCGCCACCGGCACCGCGGCGCTGTTCAGCACCGGCGTCGCGTCCGCCCACGTCACCGCCAAGGTCATCGGTGAGGCCGCGGCCCAGGGCGGCTACACCAAGATCACATTCCGGGTGCCCAACGAGGACGACGCCGCGGGCACGGTCAAGCTGGAGATCAAGCTGCCGGAGGAGTACCCGCTCACCGCCGTGCGCACCAAGCCCACCCCGGGCTGGACCGCGCAGATCACCAAGGCCAAGCTCAAGACGCCGGTCACCGTGCACGGCGCCGAGATCACCGAGTCGGTCACCTCGGTCGTCTGGACCGCCGCCGCGGGCACCCGGATCGGCCCCGGCGAGTTCGGCGAGTTCGAGGTCTCCGCGGGCAGGCTCCCGGAGAACACCGACCAGCTCGTCATCCCCGCGATCCAGACCTACGACAGCGGCAAGGTCGTGGCCTGGGACGCTCCGCCGCCCGCCGCGGGCGCGGAGGAGCCCGAGCGGCCCGCGCCGGTCGTCGCGCTGACCAAGCCCGAGGGCGACGGGCACACCGCCACGGCGGCCACCAGCGGCGACAGCCACACCGAAGCCGTGACGGCGACCAGCGAGGACAACACGGCCCGCTGGCTCGGCGGCGCTGGCCTCGCCGTCGGCGCGCTCGGCCTCGGCCTCGGCGCGGGCGCGACCCTGCGCGCCAAGCGGCAGGTGGCCGCGGCGAAGGCGGGCGAGTAAGCGGTGCGGACTCTCAGCCGCGCGGTGGCGGCGCTCGCGGTGGCGATCTTCGCCCTCGTCGGGCTCGCGGGCACCGCTTCCGCGCACAACCAGCTCGTCTCCAGCAACCCGGCCGACCGGGCGTCGGTCGACACCGGTCCGACCACCGTCGAGCTGACCTTCGACCAGCCGGTGCAGCCGGGTGAGAAGCTCAACTCGGTCGTCGTGGTCGGCCCGGACGGCAAGGGCCAGTGGCAGGACGGCAAGGCCGCCGTCCGCGGCAACACCGTGTCGGTCCCGGTCCGCCCCCTCGGCCCAGCCGGGGACTACCGGATCGGCTACCGCGTCATGTCGGCGGACGGGCACCCGGTCAGCGGGGAAATCCAGTTCGCGCTGACCAAGGCGGGCACCGGCACCCCCGGCCCGGCGGCCGAAACCGCCGCGGGCGCCGCCGAGGACGCCGAGGGCGACAGCGACGGCGTGCCCGTGTGGGTGTGGATCGCGGGCGCGGTCGCGCTGCTCGGCGCGGGCATCGTGCTGGCCATGCGGGTCGGGGGGTCGGCGACGTGAGCGAGACCCGGACCACCGCGGCGGCCCGGCCGCACCTGGCGACCGTCCTGGTCGTGTCCTCGGTCGTCGGCGTGCTCGTCGGCCTGGCCATCGTCACGACCGAGCCGATCCCCGGGCTGCCGGAGCCGAGCGTGGTGGTCCGGGTCGGCCTCCCGATCGTGCGCGTGCTGCTCGACATGGCCGCCGTGGTCACCGTCGGGCTGTGCCTGCTGCCCCTGGTGATCGGCTTCGACCGCCCCAAGCTCGCCGAACCGGTGCTGGCGGGCGCCCGCCGGGTCGCGATGGCGAGCGCGCTGGTGTGGACCGTGACCGCGCTGGTCGCCCTGGTCCTGCAAACCGCGGACCTGCACCCCGGCGAAGACGTGTCGCTTAGCGCTGTCGTGGACTACGTCGGCACGGTGGGCGCGGGCAAGGCGCTGCTGTTCGTCGCAGTGTTCGCGCTGCTCAGCTTCGGGCTGTCGCTGTGGGCGGTGCGCGTCGGCGAGTCGGTGCCCGCGGAACTGCGGGCCGCGGTCGCGCTGTTCGCGCTGCTGCCGCTCCCGGTCACCGGGCACGCGACGAACTGGCAGTGGCACGACTTCACGATGATCTCGATGGAACTGCACGTCATGAGCGCCGTGGCGTGGACCGGCGGCCTCGGCGCGCTGGTCGTGCTGCTCGCCAGCAACCGCACCCTACTGGCGCACGCGCTGCCCCGGTTCTCCAAGCTCGCCACCGTCTGCCTGGCGGTCGTCACCGCGACGGGCTTGTTCAACGGCCTGGTCGAACTGGCCGTGAGCCCGAAGTTCACCCTGGTCGCGGGCCTGTTCACCACCAGCTACGGAATCCTGCTGCTGCTCAAGACGGCGTGCCTGGTGGCGCTGGCCGGGCTCGGCGCGAACATCCGCTGGCGGCTCATGCCTGCCATCGTCGCCCACAAGCACACCGCGCTGGTGGGCTGGGCGGGCCTCGAACTGGCCGTGATGGGCCTGGCCTTCGGCTTCGCGGTCATCCTCACCCGGGCGCCCGTGTCCTGACAGTTCGCGCTCACCGGTTCACGGTTAGTGCTCCGCGCCCCTCTAAGTGATCGAAGGATCTTCGGAGCGAAGAAGGTGCGCGGTGGCCGACATGATCGCGGTGTGCGGGATGCTCGTCACGTTCCTGACCCAGGGAGCGTTCATCTGGCGGGGCCTGGCCCGCGACCGGCTCGCCCAAGAGCGGGTCCGGTTGACAGCCCTGCGCGCCCTGACCCAGGCCGCCCCCGACGGCCTGGTGCGCTACGAGCGGCGCGGAACCGTGGTGGTTGTCGACCAACGGCGGCCAAGATGACCAGCCGAGCGGTCGCCGCCCGGCGGAAGGGGTCGGTCGCGGTGCCCGATCGCCCCGGCTTCGAGCGGTTCTACCGCGAGCACACACCCCGGGTGGTGGCGTTCCTGCTGGTCCTCGGTGTCCAACTGTCGACAGCGAAAGACCTGACGCAAGAGGCGATGATCGAGGTCTACCGCCGCTGGGACACCATCGACCACCCGAAGACCTATGTGCGGACCGTGGTCTCGCGCAACTGGGCGAAGCACCTGGCCAGCACCGAGTTCCCCACGAACGAGATCCCCGACCGCGCGCCAATAGACGACAACTCACCGCTAGGCGAAGTCCTCTTCAGCGAGACCAGCCAGGCTTACCGCCGGGCGTTGGCCCAACTACCGCCGCGCCAACGCCAGGTGATGGCTTGGACAGCCGACGGCTACCACCCTCGGGAGATCGCCGGGATCCTGGACATCAGCGGGGACAACGTCCGGGCCAACCTCCGCAAGGCGCGGCAGACGCTGGACAAGCTGCTCAGGGGCGACTCATGACCCGCCGCCCCCACGAGGCGCTGGTCGCCGACCTGACCGCCCACCTCGACCTGACCGCGGGACTGCGCGAGATCACCGAGCCCGCCCCAGCCGCCCACGCCGACCTCGTCGCCGACCTCGACACCCGCCTGCCCCTCGACGCGGGCCTCGCCGCGATCACCAACGGCGTGCCCGCCCCACGCGTCCCACCCCGGCGCCGCAAGCGCAGGCCGCTACTCCCGACCCTGGTGTCCGCCCTGCTGGTCGCCATCCTGACCACCACCTACTGGACCCTGGGCGAAGGCACGAGCCCGCCCCTGATCGGCCCCGCCGCCGCGCTCCCGCACCGCATCACCCTGGTCCTGGACACCAGCATGTCCATGGCGGAACAGATGCCATCGGCGGACAAGTACGTCGGCACCGCCCCGAAGTTGGACTTGGTGCGGACCCGCCTCACAGCGGATCTGCGAACCCTCCCCAGCACCACGGAACTCGGTGTGTGGACCTTCTCGGACACCCGCTCGATTCTTGTCCCGCTCGGTCGCCTCCGCGAAAACCACCAAGATGTGTCCAGACAGATCGACTCGCTCCAGCCGAGCGGGAACAGCCGCCTCTACGACAGCGTGCTCGCCGCCTATCTGTCAGCGACGAAAGATTGGTCGGTCACCCGGTCCAACCAGATGGTCGTCATCACTGACGGTGCGAACCAGGGCGACCTCTCGCTCCAGTCGTTACTGGACCAACTCCGGCCCCTGGCAGGCACACGTCGTCCCCTGCCCATTCACTTCATCACCCTGGACCCGGACGTCGACACTGGTGCGCTGCGCCAGATCACCGCCATCACCGGCGGCACGGTCACCGGACTGGGGCAGGCGTCGCTGCTGGGGCCGGTGCTCGACCCGCCGTGATGGGACTAGTTGTCCACAGCTGTGGACAATTTCGGCGAGTTATCCACAGGAAACCGGGGATAACGCGCGTTCGCCGACGTGGTGGGGCCGCTCGGCGTTCGGCGGTGTGGATGACTCAAGCCGGGCCTGGGGACAGTCCACCGATCGGCCCAACGCCGAATGGTCAGTCCTGCTCGGTGAGTTGCACCGGCATGGGCCTGCTGCGGCGGAGCTGGTCCAACCGGGTCACCGCGATCCGGCCCCGCCGGTCGAGTTCACGCTTGGTGATCCAGCCGCGGGCGTAGTGCCGATATGACTGCGCGAGCATGACCAGCTCGGCCAGGTAATCCGCCGAACGGCGCCTGCTGTCCTCCGGCAGGGCCGCCAACAGCGGGAGCTGGTGGGCCACCACGTCATCGAGCATCGCCGCCGACGCCAAGGCGCGCTGGGCGCGCTCGCCGACCCGGACCATGCTGCGCAGCGACCTGACCATCTGACCACCTCGGGTCGAACCGATACCGACGGTAGCTCGGAACCCGGTCGGAAAGGCCGGCCGTCCCCAGTTGCCCGTGAATTCGTTCACCGTGCGCTCATTGTTACGGCCGAAATACGCCGGCGGCCACCCGCGCCGCGCTCAGGTGTAACGCGACCAGCGGGCGGTGGTGTCGCCGATACGGAAATCCCGGAGGCGTCTAAGCAGCTCAGGGCGCACTTCCGGACTGCTGTTCATGATCGGCAGCACGCTGGTGATGAGTTTCAGTTCGCGCACTTCCCGCAACACCGGAAAGCCAGCCCATCGGGTGACGTCGAAGCCGTAGCCGACGGCCAGTTCGCGGTACCGCGCGGTCGGCTCGCCGAAGCGGCTCACGCCGACCGCCAGCGGGGTCAGGTCCCACTCCGGGGGGCCGACGCAGCTTGAGTCGAAGTCGCACAGCACCGGGCCGTCCGGCGCCGGGATGAGATTGCCCAGGTGGGCGTCGCCGTGCACGAACCCGCGGGGCAGCGCGTACTCCAGACCGGTCAACCGGGCCGCGACCTCGTCGCACCGGTCCCGCAGGAACCGCAACTCGTCGCCGTCGAGGCCCTCGGCCTCGCCGAGCCTGCGGCGGATGTCGTCAAGCGGGTCCCACTCCGGCAGCGCGGGCGGCGGCAGCGAATGCACCGTGCGCAGCAGTCTGGCCAGGTCACCGGCGTTGGGCTGCCTGCCGATCTTGGGGACCGCGTCCCACACCGTCGCCGCGTAGTCGCCGACGAAGACGGGCTGCTCCAGGCCCGCGACCAGCCGCACCGCGGGAACGTCCTGCTCAGCGAACCACCGGGCGACCCGCACGACCTTGCGCACCCGGTGCCGCAGCGACACCGACCCCACGATCCGCACGACCACCGGGTCGTGCGCCAGCCGGAAAACGGCGTTGTTGGTGAACCGCAGCAGGCTCGCCCCGGCATGGTCCAACCCGGTCTCCGCGCACACGGCAGCCAGCGCGGCGCGCAGGTTTTCCCTGGTGAACAGCCCATCCGTGGCCAACAGTGCCCACTGCCCTGCTTTCGGCCCAGCCGGAAACTCCGGTCAGGCCACGCTCAGATTGGTGATCTGGTCCGCGAGATCACGCGCGTCCTGGTTGTTGCGGCGCTTGTTCGCCTCGGCGAGCAGCGGCTGCAGCCGGTCCTTGACCCGGCTCGACTTGAGGCTCTCGGCCAAGTCGACCGCGGCGCGGCCGATCCGGGCGCCATGGTCGATATCGCCTTCGAGCAGGTGGTTCGTGGCCAGGGCGCCCAGGTTGAACGCCTTGCTCCTGGTCATCTCCTCACCGTAGGAGTCGATGGCCTTCGACAGCGCCGGGATCGCGAACTTCGTGTGCGTCGGGTCGGAGGTCTGCGCCAGCACCGTGTGCACCGTGCCGATCATGGCGTACACGTCGGTCTCGTTGAAGAACTTGACCCAGTCCTCGGCTTCCTCGGTGTTGGCCCGTGCGAACTCGTCGCGGGTGCGGCCGATGAGCTTCATCGTCTGGTCCTTGTGCCCCATCAGCGCGTACGCCCACGCCTGGTTCGCGCAGATGACCGCGACGGCCAGCTCCGAGCCGGACTCCTGCGCGGCGATCTGGCCGAGCTGGAACATCTTGAGCGCGTCGTCCGGGGACTCTTTGTGCAGGTAGACCCGCCCCATCCGGTACAGGATGTTGGCGACCAACGGCTCGCTCTTACCGGCCTTCGCCAGTTCCAGCGCCTTGCCGAAGTGGTTGCGCGCCGAGTCGGTCAGACCGATGTCGAACGACGTCCACCCGGCCAGGTTGTGCAGGTCGGCCAGCGCGACGTGCAGGCGCTGCTTGACGTGGTCCGGGCCGGACGCGCCGAGCATCTGCTGTCCCCAGGACAGCTGCGCGACCACCGCGTCGCGACAGAAACCGCCGCCGTACTGATAGTCCAGCGACCGCAGGGCTCTCGTCGCCGCCTCCACCTGACGCACATCGGTCATGCCGATCCGGCCGGGCGCGGGGGTCTGGACGGGATTGGAGACCCACGCCCCGGAGTTGGTGCCCAGCACGTTCGCGCCCACCGTGACGGCGGCCGCGTGTGCCAGGAACTCCCGACGCTTCACCTCTTCGCTCTCCTCAGAACGCGAGGCCTCGCGCGTCACCGCGACGCGAACCGCGGTGACTTCGTCATATGCGAGGCCCATGTATCCCCTCGGGACACCCAGTCCGTCGGCGATCCTGGCGAGCACGTCGTAGGCCATCACCTGACGACCCTTGAGGATCTCCGACACCTCGGACTGCGACTGGCCGGTCATCGCCGCGATCTGGCGCTGCGAGACACCAGTGCGACGAAGCAGCCGATACACGGAACTGACCTCCCGCGCGGCGAGCGCGGCCCGCATCTCGGCTTCCTCCCAGGCGTCCGACGGTATGGGAGAACTCTGAGATCCGATCGAGTTCATTCCGACCCCTCACAGTCCGCTGGGCGTCAAACGCAGAGTAAGCGCACTTCACGAGCAGCGAGAAGGGCGGATCGGCGAGCCTGATCGGCCCGACCGAACTTCCTCGACCGCTTAACGTGAAACGAACGCCGATCGGCGCTGTGACACTCCAATCTCGTTCCTCACGCATCAATGTAGTTCGTTGTAAGCGTACGAGCACGGAGGGAAACCGAGAACGTGGAACTGCTCCGGTCGACCACCAGCCCCGCGGCGGGCCAGCCCGCCCGCAGGCTCGACGAGCACCACCGCGATCTCCGCGATGTCCATGACCACCACCACGACCTCCGTGGCGGACTGCACGGCTCCGTCGGCGAACGCCGAGTCTGGCGCGTCAGCTGCGGCGACGTGATCAACCGCGACCGGTGCCTCACCGTGCTCGTCGAGAAGAACAAGGTGGTCCTGGTCGGGCCCCCTGGAGAGACCGCGGTCCTGACAGCGGGCCAACTCGGCCAACTGCGGGTCGCGCTCCGTGAAGCCGCCGAGCAGGCGGAAAGGTGACGGTGACGTTTAGGTGGACGAGATACTCGGCCAGGTCCTGCGCAGCGCCGTGTGGGAGCGCCTCGACATGCTCACCGAACTGGCCAACCGAGCGGACGCGCCGTCCTTGCTGTCCGTCGCGCGGTCAGAACTCCCACGACTGACCGAAGGCTGGCGCGCCATGCTGGCCGCCCACGAGCCGGACGACCGAGGCAACTGCCCGGTCTGCTCGACCCGCTGGCGTCAGCAGAAAGCCCCGTGCTCAGTCTGGCGAGCCGCCTACGAACACCTCGTCGCGGGCGGCTTGGCCCCACAACAGCAACCCACCCGCCACACCCGAGACGCCCCCGCGAAGGCGACCTCCCGCCGCCAACCGGCAGGCGCCCGCTAGCAGGCGATCCGAACTCCGCCGTTCCCCCGGACGATGCGGAGTTCGGTCGCCGTCCGCCTTGGGGGAAGTGTGCCCGCGGAAAGCGCGGGCCGGGAGGCGGACTCCAGTGTCTTGTGGGGGCCAAGCCCCCACGCCCCAGCCGGCGGGCTTCGCCCCCGGACCCCCAACCGGGGTGGCTGGGTTGGCAGGTTTGGCTCGGCCCCGGTGGGCTGGGTTGGCAGGTTTGGCTCGGCTGCGGTGGCCGGGTTGGGAAGTTTGGCTCGGCTGTGGTGGCCGGGTTCGTAGGTTTGGCCTGGCTGTGGTGGTCGGGTTCGTAGGTTTGGCCTGGCTGTGGTGGTCGGGTTTGTAGGTTTGGCTCGGTCTTGGGGCCGGGTCGTGTTGCTCCGCGGGCCGGTGCTGATGTGCTTCACTTCCCCCGACCGGCACCGGTCCGCGGTACCACTTCTCTGCGGTACCACTTCGGTGTCCTCCTGGTTGAGCGCTCTTGGCGCATCGGCCGTCTCCCCGTCGTCGTTGCGTGTCGGTGGCTGCCCGTCTTCTGGTGTCGCTGGGTTCGTGTTGGGTTCTGGTGTTTCGGTTTTGGTACGGGGCTTGGCCTTGGGTTTCTCTGGGGTTTCTGGTGGGGTGGATTTGTTACTTGGCGGTAGTTTTGGGATTTGTTCTCGGAAGTGGGGGGCGGGGCACTTCGAGAGTCTTGCTCGGTCGTTGAACGTGCAGGATGGACGTCAGCGACCAGGAGGAGACGCAGTGGCCAGCCCTACCCCACTTCGCCGTCAGCCCGTGCAGCAGCGCAGCGCCAAGCGTGTGCAGAAGATGCTCGCGGCTTGTGCGGAGCTGGTCGACGAACTCGGCTACGACGGGGTCACCACCACGCTCATCGCCGAGCGGGCCGGGGTGGCCGTCGGGTCGCTCTACCAGTTCTTCCCGGACAAGCGGGCCGTGGTGCAGGCGTTGACGCAGCAGAACCTCGACCACTTCATGACCGAGATCGCCCGCAGGCTTGACGAGGCCGACCTCGCGCACTGGTGGGACGGGGCCGACGTCATCTTCGACATCTACGTCGAGATGTACCGCGAGATCCCCGGGTTCCGGCGGATCCGGTTCGGCGACGAGGTCGACCTGCGGCTCATCGACGGCAGGCGGGACAACAACACCGTGATCGCCGAAACCATGGCCGGGTTGCTGGCGAACCGGTTCCAGATCCCGCTGGAGGAGATCCGGCTGCCGGTCGCGGTGGCCAACGAGATCGCCGACGGCATCCTCAACCTGGCCTTCCGGCGCAAGCTGTTCCCCGAGGACACCATCATCAGCGAAGCCAAGATGGTCGTGCGCGGCTACCTGTCCGGGCAGATGGAGGCTTCGCGCTAGCCGAAGTCGCGACCTTCGCCGCGGTAGGTGGGTGTGGCGCCGGTGACCCGGTCGCCCTCGATGAGGTGGTAGTCGGCAAACCGCTCGGCCAGCTCGCCCGCCTTCGCGTGGCGCAGCCACACCCGGTCGCCGACCCGCAGGGCGTCGGCGCCGGGGCCCGCGACCGGGGTCTGCACCTCGCCCGCGCCTTCCATGGCCGTCAGTTTCAAGCCTTCCGGCAGGTAGAGCCGCGGCAGGCGGGCGTGGTTCGCGGGACCGGAGGCCGGGTAGCCGCCGCCGAACAGGGTGGCCAGCCCCGGGCCGGGTTTGCGGACCACCGGCGCCGCGTAGAGCACGGCGGGGGCCGGGCTGAAGCGGCTGTAGTTGTCGAACAGGGTCGGGCCGATCAGTCCGGAGCCCGCGCCGATCTCGGTGACCGAGCGGTCGGCGCGGGTCACCTCGATGCTGCCGGTGCCGCCGCCGTTGACGAACTCCAGGTGGCACAGCGCGGTCACCGCCCGCACCGCGGCGCCGCGGCGACGGACCAGTTCGCGCGCCGAACGGTCTTGCATCCACCGTCGAGCGGCGCCGAGCAGCGGGTTGCCCGAGGGCACATCGCCCAGCCCGGCGATCTGGCCCTCGTATCCCATCACCCCGACCAGCCGGAAACCCGGCCTGGATAACACGGTCTCGGCCAGGGCGCGCGCCTGCTCCGCGGTGAACACCGGGGAGCGGTGTGTCCCGATGTGCACCTTCCGGCTGCCGAACACCGGACGCCAGGACACGTCCAGTTCCAGGCACACGCGGATCTCGGGGTGGCCCGCGCCGAGCGCGGCGTCCACCAGGTCCAGGTGCGCGATGGAATCGACGGTGATCGACACCGTGCGGCGGGCGCGGTCGTCGGCGGCGAGGTCGCGCAGCGCGGCCTGGTCGACGGTCGGGTAGGCGACCAGGATGTCGGTTTCCGCGAGATCGGTGTCCGCCCAGGTGCGGATGAGCCACAGCGCTTCGCGGAGGGCGTAGCTCATGACCCCCTGGAACCCTGGCGCGCGCAGGACCCGCTCAAGCAGGTACCGGCAGCGCACCGACTTGCTGGCCACCCGGATGGGCTTGCCATCGGCCCGGCGCGTCAGGTCGGCGGCGTTGCGGTCGAACGCGTCGAGATCGACCACGGCCAGTGGCGGGTCGAGGTGCCTGGTCGCTCCATCGAGACGACGGCGCAGCGCGGTCGGGGACACGACGACAACGGTACGACACCGACACTTGAAATGTGAAGACGTTTCACTTAACTTCATCGGACAATGGGGAGGTGCGGATGACGGGCGCGGCATGGCGCAACTGGGCAGGCACCGAGACCGCGGTCGCGGCGGCGGTGCGGCGGCCGCGGGACACCGCCGAGATCAGCGCGGCCGTCACCTGGGCCGCCGAGCGCGGCACGACCGTGCGCGCCCGGGGCAGCGGCCACTCGTTCACCGCTGTCGGCGCCGCGCACGGCTTGGCGCTCGACCTGTCCCACTGGACCGGCATCGCGGCCGCCGACCGGGAGACCGGCGAGGTGACCGTCCGCGCGGGCACCACCCTCGCCGCCCTCAACGCCGAACTCGACGGCCTCGGCCGGGCCATGGCCAACCTGGGCGACATCGACGCGCAGACGATCTCCGGCGCGATCTCCACCGGCACGCACGGCACCGGCGCGCGGCTGGGCGGCCTCGCGACGCAGGTCAGCGGCCTGGAACTGGTCCTGGCGGACGGGTCGGCAGTCCGCTGCTCCGCGACCGAGCGCCCGGACCTGTTCGCCGCGGCCCGGGTCGGCCTCGGCGCGCTCGGCGTCATCAGCACGGTGACGCTGCGGACCGAGCCGTCGTTCACGCTGGCCGCGCAGGAGCGGCCGGAGCCGCTGGACGCGGTGCTCGACCGGCTCGACGAGCACTGCGCGACCAATGATCATTTCGAGTTCTACTGGTTCCCCTACGGCCGCAATGCGTTGACCAAGCGCAACAACCGGTTGCCCGCCGGAACCGCGCCGCAACCACTGAGTCCGCTGCGGAAGTTCGTGGAGTACGAAGTCCTGGAAAACGCCG
This sequence comes from Actinokineospora sp. NPDC051303, assembly GCF_055586285.1. NCBI lineage: Bacteria > Bacillati > Actinomycetota > Actinomycetes > Pseudonocardiales > Pseudonocardiaceae > Actinokineospora > Actinokineospora sp. NPDC051303. The sequence continues at coordinate 197,846 of NZ_JBVJIN010000002.1, read as the reverse complement.
CGTTCGGCGCGCTGTGCCGAATCGGCCGCCGCGCGCCGAGTCTCGTGCGCCCGATGAACAAACTGTCCGCGTCAGTGCTGTCGCCGCGCTCTTACAGCGATGTCTCGCACAAGGTGTTCGTCACGAACCGGCGTGTGCGTTTTGTCGAGTCGGAGTACGCGATTCCGCGGGCGGCGCTGGGCGAAGTGCTGGCGGAACTGCGGGTCCGGGTGCCCGCGCTCACCGATCCGGTGATGTTCCCGGTCGAGGTGCGGGTGGCGGCGCGGGACGACATCTGGCTGTCGACGGCGTATGGGCGCGACTCGGCGTACCTCGCCGTGCACCAGTACGTCGGTATGCCCTATCGGGCGTACTTCGACTTGTTCGAGGCGGTTGTGGGCGCGGTGGGCGGTCGGCCGCATTGGGGCAAGATGCATTCGCTTGACGCGGCGGCGTTGCGCGCCCGGTACCCGAGGTTCGCCGACTTCCTCCGTGTCCGGTCCGAAGTGGACCCGGATCGCCGGTTCTCGAACCCTTACTGCGACAGGGTGTTCGGCGCGACGACGGCCTGAACCGCGTCGGTGATCGGGGTGTCGCCCGCGACCAGTTCGAGGGTGAGCCCGGACGAGTCGACCTCGTCCAGCAGCGCCAGCACCACGGCGGCGACGTCGGCGCGGCTCACCGATCCGGCGTCGACGGACTGGCCCAGCCGCACCCGCCCGGTCATCGGGTCGTCGGTGAGCCTGCCGGGCCGCAGGATCGTCCAATCGAGATCGCGGGCGCGCAGGTCCTGTTCTGCCGCGGCCTTGGCGCGCAGGTAAGCGGCGAACACCGCGTCTGTCGCGGGGTCGTCGGCGCGGTCGAGGCCCATGGCGCTGATCTGGAGGTAGCGCAGCACACCGGCCAGCCGCGCGGCTTCGGCGACCAACGCGGACGCGGCCCGGTCGACGGTGTCCTTGCGGGCGATGCCGCTGCCCGGCCCGGCGCCAGCGGCGAACACGACGGCGTCGGCCCCGGCGAGGAACGCGGCCGTCTGCTCGGCCTCGGCCTTTTCGAGGTCGAGGACCACCGCGTCGCCACCGTGGGCGCGCACATCTTCGACGTGGTCGGGGTTGCGGACCAACCCGATCACGGTGTCGCCTCGGTCGGCGGCGAGCCTGGTGAGCAGCAGCGCGATCTTGCCGTGTCCCCCGGCTATGACGAGTCGCATGTGGACGACCCTACGACGAGGACGGCACCGTCGCCGTGTCGAGGATTTGGTCGTAGGCGAGCTCGCTGACCCACCGGTACAGCGCGTCGGCCTCCGGGAACGCCCGGTCCTGCCGCCCCGGCAGGTCGAGGTCGACCTGGGCGTCGGGCTCGGCGCTGACGATCGCGACCCCGTAGGCGCGGGCTCGGGGCAGGCAGTTGGCGAGGTAGTCGTGGGTGAGCACCGCCGAGGTCGGCAACACCATCGCGGCGTCCCCAAACCGAAGGAACGGCACCGCGTTCGCCAACCCCGTGCGCCAGTGCCGCGCGACCGCGATGGCCCCCACCACCCGAACGGCGGGCTCAGGCACCCGACCGTGCAGTTCGGGGAACGCCCAAGTGGCCACACTGGCCCGATCGGTGACCGGCTCCTGCCCGAGGCAGATCCGCTCGGCGTGCACATCGGCCTTCAACTCGGCGACCAGACACACCCGCCGCCCGAACAACGTCATCTCGGGCAGCACCACCCCCGGCCAGCTCAACGCCCCCACCGCGGAAGCAGCCAACTCGTCCACCCCGGCTGGCAACTCGACCGGCGGAGTGAGCTGCGCAGGCAGTGCCTTGAGATTCTCGGTTACCGCTGTGCGCCCTGGAATGCCGGTCACGAACTTCCGCCCTTCTCTTCCACCGGAGCCAGCCGCATCAGGTTGCGTGCCGGTCAACGCGGTGTCGATTGGTACTTCAATTGAGTACCAGGAAGCCCCCAGCGATTAAGAGGGTGAACCACCCCCCGTGCGACCGGCGGCGCGAAGCGGTCGGTGACCGGTCGCCGACCGGTATTCAGACTTCGGCCCGGCTGTGCTGCCGTCCGGGTGAGCCCCCGGCCAGGCGGTTGACCGGAAAACTACCCACAGTGCCCCAACGAACAACCCAGCCCCCAGGTTCCCCGCCTCCCCCATTCCCCCATCCGGCCCACACCCCCTACCCCCACCCGGCCGACCCCACCCCACCCGCAAACCCCACCCCTGTCATTTTCCCCAAATCGCTCCCCCTTTTCCCCACCCCAAACCCCAAACACCCCATGACCCCACCCCACCCAATCCCGCCAACGCCCCACCCCCCAACAGCAACACCCCCACCAAGAGACGAACGGCCAGCCGAACGGACCTCCGCAAAACCAACCCCAAGATCCATCCAAAACCCAACCCAACCCCGAACCACCCGCAAGCAAGCCACCCCACACGCACACAGCCGCACACGACCGAGCAGGCGGGCTGCTGGAAGGCGCACCCCTGACAAGACAGAACCAACGAACGACCGGAGCCCCCAAGGGACCAAGCGAGGGACGAACGGCAAGGGAAGGAGAGCAAGGGTTGCGGGACCGGAGGGGTTGCGGGAGCAGGGAGAGACCGGAAGTAGCGCAAAGCAGGACCAGAGAAACGACGGCAGGGACGCCCTCAAGAGGGCAGAGACAGCGGGCAGGATCTGCCAAGGGACCGAGGGAGGGAGGGACCGAGGAAGGAAGAGGGAAGGAGAGCGAGCGGGAGCGAGGGAGCGAGCCAGGGGCGAGGAGGAAGGGGCGAGGAGGAAGGGAACGACGAGCGAACGAGCAGGCGCGGAGCGCGTGAGAGCGAGGAAGAGCCGGAGGGCGGAGGGCGGAGGAGAGGCGAAGGGCGGAGGCCGGACGAACCGACGAACCGACGAACCGCCATAAGGGGAGGCACCGAGGCATGGACGGAGGCAAGACGAGGCCGTAAGCGAGAGGAGAGGAAAGACAGGACCGAGAAGACCGGGGAAGAAGAGACAGGCACGGGAGGAAGCCGCCAGAGGGCAAGCCGCAGCGAACTGCCGACCAGGAGGCCGCGAGGCACAAGGCCGAAGCAAGTCCCCAAGGACCACTGCGAAGACTTCACGGCCACTACGAGGCAGCGCAGGCCCAGCCCAAACAACCCCGACTCACAAACCCCGATGCGCGAAGCGCGAGCCCCGCTGGTTCAGCACCAACCGCACCGTGGGGGTCTGGGGGGTCGCCCCCCAGAAACAACAGCGGCCGACCCGGCTCGCGCTTTCCGCGAGCATGGGTCAGCCGAGGCCGTGGGCGAGGGGGGAGTTGAACCCCCACGTCCTTTCGGACACACGGACCTGAACCGTGCGCGTCTGCCATTCCGCCACTCGCCCGAGTGGTGGTGTCCCTCAGTGGGACATGCGAAAGACTAGCACGCCCGAAAACCTGGTTTGCACATACCCGTGTCCTGCATGGCGCGCCCGGATACGATCGGTGCAGGAGCACACGTGGAGGGAGGGCTCATGGGCATCGGACAGCGGCTGAACCGCAAGCTTGAGGACGTCGTGGGCAACACCTTCGCGCGCGTGTTCGGTGGCAACGTCGTGCCCCAGGAAGTGGCGCAGGCGCTGCAGCGTGAAGGCGAGGACAACGTCCGCGAGTTGGCTGGTGGGAGGCTGTTGGCGCCCAACCACTACGTGGTGCAACTGGGCCCGGCCGACCACCAGAACTTCGCGGGCGACGAAGAGCGCATGAAAACGCTGCTCGCGGACTGTGTGGCGGAACATCTCGCCGAGCACGGATGGGACACCTATGGTGACGTCGTAGTCTCCCTGGAGCGCTCCGACGCGCTGCACACCGGACAGTTCCGAACCCGCTCGTCCGTCGACCCCGACGTGAAGCCTCACGTCGTGGGTGCAGGCCAACCGGCAGGCAGACGGCAGGCACAACCCCGCAACGCAGGAGACCCATCCATGAGCCAGCCTCCCGGCTACGGCCAGGCGCCAGAGAGCGACCCGTACGGACAGCAGCAGTACGGGTACGGCCAGCAGGGCGCGTACGGCAACGATCCCAACTACGGTCAGGGCTACGGCCAGCAGCCGCAGCAAGGTGGCTACGACCAGCAGGGCTACGGCCAGCAGGGCGGCTACGACCAGGGCTACGGCCAGCAGGGCTACGACCAGGGTTACGGCCAGCAGCAGGGCTACGGCCAGCAGGGCGGCTACGACCAGGGTTACGGCCAGCAGGCCTACGGCCAGGACCCGTACGCCCAGCAGGGGTACGCCCCGCCCGCTGTGCAGACCGGTCCCCGGCAGCTTTCGGCGAGTCTGCAGCTTGACGACGGCTCGAACCGCAACTACTCGCTCAAGCAGGGCGGGAACGTGGTCGGCCGCGGTCAGGACGCCGATTTCCGGTTGCCGGACACCGGTGTGTCGCGGCGGCACCTGGAGATCACCTGGGACGGTCAGAGTGCCACCCTCGCCGACCTGGGGTCGACGAACGGCACCACCGTCAACGGAACTCCGGTGCAGACGTGGCAGCTCGCCGACGGCGACGTCGTCCGGATCGGCCACTCGTCGCTGGTGTTCCGTACCCAGGGCTGAGTGGAAGGGTCGGGCCGGGCGAGCAACGCGCGAGGTCGACCAGACGTCTTGAGGGCTGTCCGGGGCGCACGCCCGGGCAGTCCTCATGTCGAGTTGGACGCGCGTCGAGCGGACAGCGTGAGAAGCGGGAGCGGTCACAACAAGTGCCAGAGTTGGTGATGCAACTGACCAGAGCGGGCTTTTTGGCCCTGCTCTGGTTGTTCGTGCTTGCCGCGCTGCGGGTGGTCCGGTCGGACCTGTACGCCGCGTCCGGGCTTCGCGTGGCGATGCCCGGCTTCCGCCGCTCGTCGGCCAAGAAGGTGCGGGGCAAGGCTCCCCGCCAGCTGGTGGTGACCCATGGCGCGCTCGCCGGGACACGCATCACGCTGGACGGCAGGCCGATCATGATGGGTCGGGCGGACGACTCGACGCTGGTGTTGGACGACGACTACGCCTCGACGCGGCACGCGCGGCTGTCGCTGCGCGGAACGGACTGGTACGTGGAAGACCTGGGCTCGACTAATGGGACCTACCTGGACCGGGCTAAGGTCACCCAACCCCTCCGGGTCCCACTTGGTGTCCCGATCCGTATCGGCAAGACGGTGATCGAGCTGCGCTCATGACCCTTGTTCTTCGTTACGCGGCCCGAAGCGACCGGGGCCTGGTGCGTTCCAACAACCAGGACTCCGTGTACGCGGGCCCACGCCTGCTTTCCCTCGCCGACGGCATGGGCGGCCACGTGGCCGGTGAGGTGGCCAGCAAGGTCGTCATCGCCGCGCTGGCGCCGCTGGACGACGACGAGCCGGGGGAGGACCTGCTCGGGCAGCTCCGGGAGGCCACGCTCGCGGGCAACGGCGCGATCGCCGAGCTGGTGGCCAGCGACCCCGACCTGGACGGCATGGGCACCACGCTGTCGGCGATCCTGTTCGCGGGGAACCGGATCGGCTTGGTGCATGTCGGCGATTCGCGGGTCTACCTGCGGCGCAACGGCCAGTTCACGCAGATCACGCATGACGACACGTTCGTGCAGTCGCTGATCGATGAGGGCCGGATCACCGAGGACGAGGCCGCGACGCACCCGCAGCGGTCGCTGCTGCTCAAGGCGCTCACCGGGCACGAGGTGGAGCCGAGCCTGACGGTGCGCGAGGCGCGGGCGGGCGACCGCTACCTGCTGTGCTCGGACGGCCTGTCCGGGCCGGTCAGCCACGAGACGCTGAGCGAGGCCATCCAGATCCCGGACCCGCAGGCGTGCGCGGACCGGATGATCGAGCTGGCCCTGCGGGGCGGCGGCCCTGACAACGTGACGGTGATCGTCGCCGACGTGGTCGACATCGACTACGGCGACAACCACCCGATCGTGGGCGGCGCCGCGGGCAACGGCTCGGACGAGACGCCGCCGCCGGACTCGTCGGCGTCGCGGGCGAGCGCGATCACCACGCCGCGCCCGGAGCCGCGCAAGCCCGAGCAGCCGCCGGAGCCCCCGGACCCGAGGGTGAAGCGGCGCAAGCGGGTGCGGCTGGTGATCGGCCTGGTGCTGGTCGCGCTGCTGCTCGCGGCGGGCGCGGTGGCGGCCAAGGTCTGGGTGAACAACCAGTACTTCGTCGGCGAGGGCGAAGGCGGCGAGATCGCCATCTTCCAGGGCGTGCGCGGCAGCGTGCTCGGCTTGTCGCTCAACAGCCAGGCGCAGGGCTCGTGCGACCCGGCCGCGGCCAACTGCGACCGGTTCTACGTCGAGGACTTGGAGCAGTTCGGCAAGGACGAGGTGCGCTCGGGCACCAACACCTTCGACAACATCGTCGCGGCCCGCGAGTACGTGCGTGAGCTGCGCAGCAAGTTCGGCCTGCCCGACTGCGCGAGCTTCGCGTCCAGGACCACCGAGCCGACCGGTGAGCAGCAGCCCGGCACGCCGCCGGGGCAGCCGGTGACCACGACCTCCGTCACCCCGACCACGGCCGCCGACCCCAACACGACCGCTGTGCCGACCACGACCGTGCCCAGCACGGGCGCGGCGACCTCGACGGTGCCGCAAGCGCAGCCCCAGCCGGGCGTGAACTGCCGCAACCCGCGCGACGAGGACAAGGGCGGCGGCTGATGGCATCTCCGGTCCAGGGCGCGGTTGGTCCGGCGGCCGGGCAGAGCAGCGCAGGCCCCGACGGCGCGCCGCCCACACGCCGGGGCACCGAGCTCCTCCTCCTCGGCTTCGCCGCGGTCGTCGTCTCCGGCGCGCTCATGCTGGTCGAGGCGAACCAGGAGCAGCAGCTCACGTTCCGGATCTTCTGGTACGGGCTGGCGTTCCTCGGGCTGTTCGCGGTGGCGCACGTCGCCGTGCGCCGGTTCGCCCCGTACGCCGACCCGCTGATCCTGCCGTGCGTCGCGCTGCTCAACGGGCTGGGCCTGGTCATGATCTACCGGATCGACCTGGCCGAGGCCGAGAAGGCGCTGCGCCAGGGCAACGAGATCAACAACGACGTGCCCCGGCAGATCCTGTGGACGACGGTCGCGCTGGTGCTGTTCCTCGTCGTGCTGATCCTGATCAAGGACCACCGCACGCTGACCAAGTACAGCTACACCTTCGGCCTGGTCGGGCTGGTGCTGCTGGCGCTGCCCGCGTTCCTGCCGAGCATCATCGCCCCCACGGTCAACGGCGCGAAGATCTGGCTGAAGTTCGGGCCGTTCACCCTGCAACCGGGTGAGTTCGCGAAGATCCTGCTGCTGGTCTTCTTCTCGGCGTTCCTGGTGTCCAAACGCGACCTGTTCATGGCCGCGGGCCGCCGGGTGCTCGGCGTCGACCTGCCGCGCGCGCGCGACCTCGGGCCGATCCTGTTCGCCTGGGCGGTCTCGCTTGGCGTGTTGGTCTTCCAGAAGGACCTGGGCACGTCGCTGCTGTTCTTCGGCACGATCCTGGTGATGCTCTACGTCGCCACCGAGCGGGTCATCTGGGTCATCGTCGGGCTCAGCCTGTTCGTCGGCGGCGCGATCGTGGCCTACCAGCTGTTCACCCACGTGCAGCAGCGCGTGGCGAACTGGATCGACCCGCTGGCGACCTACGACGACCCGGGCGGCGGCTACCAGATCGCCCAGGCGCTGTTCGGCCTGGGCACCGGCGGCGTCGGCGGCACCGGCCTCGGCGCGGGCCGCCCCGACCTGGTGCCGCTGGCCAACACCGACTTCATCGCGGCGGCGATCGGCGAGGAACTCGGGTTCATCGGCCTCGCCGCGCTGCTGATGATCTACACCGTGCTGGCGCTGCGCGGGATGCGCAGCGCGCTGGCCGTGCGCGACACCTTCGGCAAGCTGCTCGGCGGCGGCCTGTCGTTCCTGCTGATCATGCAGGTGTTCGTGGTCGTCGGCGGGGTGACCAAGCTGATCCCGATGACCGGCCTCACCGCGCCGTTCCTGTCCTACGGGGGTTCCTCGCTGCTGGCGAACTACGTCCTGATCGCCCTGCTGCTGCGCATCTCCGACGCGGCCCGCAGGCCGCAGACCGGGGCGCGGCCTCGGCCGGTCCCGCAGGCGCCGATCGCCGAGGCGCACACCGTCCTGGTGGAGCGGCCGACATGAACACCCCGCTGCGCCGCGTCGGCCTCGCCATGCTCGGCATGATCATCCTGCTGCTGGCCAACGCCACCTACATCCAGATCATCAAGGCCGACGACTACCGCACCGACTCGCGCAACCTGCGGGTCCTGCTGGAGGAGTACTCCCGCGAGCGGGGCAAGATCCTCACCCGGGCCGCGGACGGCCAGATGCAGGTGATCGCCACCGTGACGCCGACCAACGACCGGCTGCGCTACCTGCGCGTCTACAAGGACGGCCCGATGTACGCGCCGGTCACCGGGTTCTACTCGCAGCGCTACGGCGCGGGCGGGCTGGAGAACGCCGAGGACGAGATCCTCAACGGCTCCGACGACCGGCTGTTCGTGCGCCGCCTGTCCGACCTGATCACCGGCCGCGACCCGCGCGGCGGCAGCATCGAGCTGACCGTGAACCCGGCCGCCCAGGCCGCGGCGTACCGGGCGATGGAGGAGAAGGGCTTCGCCGGTTCCGTCGTCGCGCTGAACCCGAAGACCGGCGAGATCCTGGCCATGGTCAGCACGCCGTCCTACGACCCGAACCCGCTCTCCGCGCACACCCCGAGCGCCCAGGAGCAGGCGTGGACGGCCTACAACGGCGACAAGCGCAAGCCGATGCTGAACCGGGCGATCTCGGAGACCTACGCGCCCGGGTCGACGTTCAAGCTGGTCGTGGCCGCGGCCGCGCTTGAGGACGGCAAGACCAAGGACGACCAGGTCACCGCGACCGACCGGATTCCCGTCGGCGGCTCGGACCTGCGTAACTACAACCGCGGCTTCTGCGCGGGCAGCCAGACGACGGTCACCATGGAGACCGCGCTGGCGCTGTCGTGCAACACCGCGTTCGCCCAGCTCGCGCACGACCTCGGCGGAGCCAAGCTGCGGGAGCAGGCGGAGAAGTTCGGCATCGGCGAGGAAGACCTGAGCGTGCCGATGCCGGTCACCCAGTCCTGCATCGGCCCGCGCGGCGAGTGCATGACGATCAACGACAAGAACGCGCTCTACCAGAGCGGGATCGGCCAGCTCAACGTCCGGCTCACGCCGCTGCAGAACGCGCAGATCGTGGCCGCCATCGCCAACGGCGGCGAGCGGATGAAGCCGCAGCTGGTCAAGTCGGTGCTCGCCCCCGAGCTGTCGCAGATCTCGAACTTCGACGAGGACAGCCTCGGCGACGCGATGAGCCGCGACACCGCGAACCAGCTCCGCGACATGATGATCCAGTCCGAGGCCAAGACCCAGGGCGACGGCAAGCGCGACGGGGTCGTCATCGCCTCCAAGACCGGCACCGCCGAGACCGGCAACGACCCGAAGAACACCCCGCCGTTCGCCTGGTACGTCGCGTTCGCCCCCGCCGACAACCCGGTGGTCGCCGTGGCCGTCGTCGTGGAGAGCCGCGACGTCGCCGCCACCGGCGGCAAGCTGTCCGCGTCCATCGGCCGCGCGACGATCAACGCGGTGCTGGACGGGGGACGCTGACCATGCTCACCTCGGGCCAGCTGCTCGCCGACCGCTACCGGCTCGCCCGGCGCATCGCGGTCGGCGGCATGGGCGAGGTGTGGGAGGCCGCGGACACCCGGCTCGACCGGCTGGTCGCGGTGAAGGTGCTCAAACCGGAGCTGTGCGGTGACGCCGAGTTCCTGCACCGGTTCCGCACCGAGGCGCGCACCACCGCGTCGATCAACCACCCGGGCATCGCCGCGGTGCACGACTACGGCGAGACCGCGGCCATCGTCGACGGCCCGCAGGACACCGCGTACCTGGTGATGGAGCTGGTCGAGGGCGACCCGCTGGCCGCGATCCTGGCCAAGGAGGGCCGGATCAGCGCCGAGCGCACCCTCGACATCCTGGAGCAGGCTGGCCACGCGTTGCAGGCCGCGCACGAGCGCGGGTACGTGCACCGCGACGTGAAGCCGGGCAACATCCTGATCACCCCCGCCGGGGTCGTGAAGCTGACCGACTTCGGCATCGCGAAAGCGGCCGACGCGGCGCCGGTGACCCGGTCGGGGATGGTGATGGGGACCGCGCACTACATCGCCCCCGAGCAGGCGCTCGGGCACGAGGCCGAGCCTGCCAGCGACGTCTACTCCCTCGCCGTGGTCGGCTACGAGTGCCTGACCGGGCGCAGGCCGTTCCTGTCGGAGAACGCGGTGACCGTCGCGATGATGCACATCCGCGACCTGCCGCCGCCGCTGCCGCCGGACGTGCCGCCGGGCGCCCGCGCGGTCATCGACGCGACCCTGGTCAAGGACCCGCGGCAGCGCTACAGCAACGGCGGCGAGTTCGCCGCCGCGGTCGCCGCGGTCCGCGCGGGGCACCCGCTGCCCGCGCCGTCGGGGCTGGCCATGGCCGCGGCGCACCACGGCGCGCAGGGGAACGGCACGCACCCGGGTATGGTCCCCGTGGTCCCGCCCGGCCGAGGCGCCCCTGGTTCGGGCGGGTTCCCGATGGGACCGCCGCCGCACCCGCCTCGGCAGGGTCGCACCGGGCTGTGGGTGACCATCGCCGTGCTGGCGGTGGCGCTGATCGCGGCACTGGCCTTCGGCCTGCCCGCGATCTTCCGCGACGACAGCCCCGGGGACCAGACCGGCGTGCCCAGCGAGACGACCGAGCCGGGCGCGGGCTTCCCCGGCGAGGAACCCGGCACCGCCCCGGCCCAGACCCCCGGCGGCCGCCCGAGCCGACCGACCAGCCAGGCCCCGGAAGACGAGGACACCGTCACCATCATCCCGACCCGCTTCGCGATGCGACCCGCCACCGACGCCGCGTTCGAGCTGTCCCGGGCGGGGCTGTCGCCGATCGTGCTGACCGAGGCGGGCGCGACGCCGGTGGACTCGGCGGCCTGCCTGGTTGTCGAAATCTCGCCGGTGGGCCGGGTGAAGGCGGGCGCGGAGGTCACAATCGTGTGCAGGCCGCAGAACGGGCCGCCGGGATGACCCGCACCGAAATCCGCACCGGAATCCACACAGACGACGGACCGTCGCCGGGACGGACAGCAGGCATGATGGGACAGGACTTGACTAGGAGCGGGACAACGCACCGATGACCACACCGCGACTGCTCTCCAACCGCTATGAGATCGGTGAGACGATCGGCTATGGCGGCATGTCCGAGGTCCACCGCGGGCGTGACGTCCGGCTCTCACGCGAGGTCGCGGTGAAGGTGCTGCGTCAGGACCTGGCCAGGGACCCGCAGTTCCAGGAGCGCTTCCGCCGGGAAGCGCAGAACGCCGCCGCGCTCAACCACCCCGCGATCGTCGCCGTGTACGACACCGGCGAGACCCGGCTGGAAACCGGGCCGCTGCCCTACATCGTGATGGAGTTCGTCGACGGCCGGACGCTGCGCGACATCGTCAAGACCGAGGGGCCGCTGCCCGGCCAGCGCGCGATGGAGATCATGGCCGACGTCTGCGCGGCCCTGGACTTCAGCCACCGGCACGGCATCGTGCACCGGGACGTGAAGCCAGCCAACGTGATGATCACCAAGACCGGCGCGGTCAAGGTGATGGACTTCGGCATCGCCCGCGCGGTCGCCGACGGGCAGGTCGCGGTCACCCAGACCGCCGCGGTCATCGGCACCGCGCAGTACCTCTCGCCGGAGCAGGCGCGCGGCGAGGCCGTCGACGCGCGCAGCGACGTCTACGCCACCGGGTGCGTGCTCTTCGAGCTGCTGACCGGTGAGCCCCCGTTCACCGGCGACTCGCCGGTCGCGGTGGCCTACCAGCACGTCCGGGAGGACCCGAAGCCGCCGTCGGCGCTCAACCCTCGGGTCAGCCCGCAGTTGGACGCGATCGTGCTCAAGGCGATGTCCAAGGGCGCGGCGAACCGGTACCAGTCGGCCGCGGAGATGCGCACCGACATCGTGCGCGTGCTCTCCGGGCAGCGTCCGGCCGCGCCGATGGTGATGACCGACGAGGACCGCACCGCGGTGCTGGGCGCGGGCCGCCAGCAGGAGACCCGGGGCAGGCACCGCCCGGAGGCGCTCGCCGAGGACTACGACGACTACGGCAAGTACCCGGACGACGACGAGGAAGACAGACGCAAGCGGCGCACGACCTGGACGGTCGTGCTGGTGGGGATCATCGTCGCCGCGCTCGTCGCGCTGCTGTTCCTGCTGCTCAACCGGGACAACGAGGCGCCGCCCGGCGCGACCACCTTCAAGCTGCCCGACGTCCGGGGGCTGTCCGACCCCGAGGCGGGCGCCCGGCTTGAGGCGCAGGGGTTGCAGGTGCAGCGCGAATCGGTGCCGTGCCAGCCGGGTCCGGGCGGCCAGGCGGGCGTCTGCGGGCCGGATTCGATCGGCAAGGTCATCGAGACCACCCCGGTCGCGGGCACGGATGTCAGCAAGGGCACCCGGGTCACGCTGCGGATCGGCGCGCCGCCGGGCAAGGTCACGGTGCCCGATGTGGCTGGCAAGACGCAGTCCGAGGCGGCCGCGCAGCTACAGCAGGCGCAGCTGCAGGTCTCGCCGACCGTGGAGCAGCGGGTGGTCGACAACGAGTCGCAGGTGAACAAGGTCATCGAGACCAACCCGGCGGTCGGGCAGTCGGTCAGCATCGGCACCCAGGTCACGCTGACCATCGGCAAGGCTCCGGACTCGGTCGACGTGCCGAACCTGGTCGGCCAGGACTACGAGACCGCGGCGAGCAACCTGACCAAGGCGGGCTTCCGGCCGCAGCGCCGGGACGTGGCCTCGGACCGGCCGGTGGGCGAGGTCGTGGACCAGGCGCCCAAGGACGGCAAGGCCAAGCCGGGCACGACGATCCAGCTCAGCGTCTCCGATGGCAGCAACATCGAGATCGAGATGCCCAACCTGGAGGGCCGCACCCGCGCCGAGGCCGAGACCCTGCTCAAGCAGGCGGGCTGGAACGGGTCGTTCAACGTGGTCGAGCGGCCGGGTGACGCCGACGAGGTCGGCAAGATCCTCGAACAGCAGCAGGAGCCCGGCAGCAAGATCAAGCGGGACACCACTATCGGGATCGCGGTCGGCAAGCCGCGCGGCGGCGGGTCGACCAGCACCACACCGACCTTCCCGTAACAGACAGCACAGTGCGAAAGGCGCCTACCGGACCTCCGGTAGGCGCCTTTCGCGTATTGACCTCTTAGCTGAGTGCGCTGGTCAGCGCGCGCATACCGCGCTCCAACTCGGCGACGGTGGCCTCGGCGACGGGGTGGCCCGCGGCAGCCATCCAGTTGGCCAGCATCCGGTGGCCGCCGTCGGTGAGGACGGACTCGGGGTGGAACTGGACGCCCTCGATGGGCAGGTCGCGGTGGCGCATGGCCATCACGATGCCCGAGTCGGTGCGGCCGGTGACCTCGAACTCGCCCTGCGGGATGGTCTCGGGCAGCACGGTCAGCGAGTGGTAGCGGGTCGCGGTGAACGGGTCGGGCAGGCCAGCGAGGACACCGGAGCCGCTGTGGTGGACCTGGCTGGTCTTGCCGTGCAGCAGCTCGGGCGCGCGGTCGACGGTGGCGCCCCAGGCGACGCCGATGGCCTGGTGGCCCAGGCACACGCCGAGCAGCGGGAGCCGGGCCTGGGCGCAGCGCTTGACCACGTCGACGCTGAGCCCGGCGCGCTCCGGGGTGCTCGGGCCGGGGCTGACCAGGACCCCGTCGAACCCGGTCAGGGCGTCGGGGCGGGCGAGTTCCCGCTCAAGTTCCTTCGCGTCGTTGCGCCAGACCTCGCAGTCGGCGCCGAGCTGCGCCAGGTACTGGACGAGGTTGTAGACGAAGCTGTCGTAGTTGTCGACGACCAAGACGCGCATGGCTCCAACGTACCGTGCGCCGCCGGGCGACTCCGTGGACAAGGTGGCCGACCCGTGGACCCACTATCCCGAAGACCTCCCGGGCTGACAGCATCGCCCGCGTGACTCAAGGCTTGGCCCGCAGACTCGGCCTGCTCGACGCCACCGCCATCGGACTCGGCTCGATCCTCGGGGCGGGCGTGTTCGCCGTCTTCGCCCCGGCCGCGGCCACCGCGGGCGCCGGTCTGCTTGTCGCCCTGGTCCTCGCGGGCTTCGTGGCCTACTGCAACGCCACCGCGTCGGCGCAGCTCGCCGCGGTCTACCCGGCCTCCGGCGGCACGTACGTCTTCGGCAGGGAAGTCCTCGGCCCGTGGTGGGGCTTCGCGGCGGGCTGGGGTTTCGTCGTCGGCAAGACCGCGAGTTGCGCCGCGATGGCGCTGACCTTCGCCGCCTATGTCGCGCCTGGCTGGGAGCGGCCCGTGGCGCTGGCCGCGGTCGCCGTCCTCACGGTCGTGAACTGCTTCGGCATCACCCGCACGGCCACGCTGACCAAGGCCCTGCTTGTCGTCGTCCTCATAGTGCTGCTTACCGCCGCGGCGGTATCGCTGCCTGCCGCCGCTCCGACCAACTGGTCTATCGGCGGCCCGTTAGGCATTCTCCAGGCCGCTGGTCTGCTGTTCTTCGCCTTCGCCGGTTACGCGCGCATAGCCACTCTCGGCGAAGAGGTGCGCGACCCGGCCAAGACCATCCCCCGGGCAATCATGGCCGCCCTGGCGGGTGCGGTCCTGGTCTATTTGCTGCTCGGCGTGACCCTGCTGCTCGTCCTTGGCCCGGACCGCCTGGCCGCGTCCACGACCCCGATCGCCGACCTGGTGACCGCGGCGGGCCTGCCGGGGGTCGTGCCCGTCGTGCGGGTCGGCGCGGCGGCGGCGAGCCTGGGCGCGCTGCTGGCGCTGATCACCGGCATCGGCCGTACCACCATGGCGATGGCCCGCAACCGGGACCTGCCGCCGTTCCTGGCCGCGGTCGACGCCCGCCACAGCGTGCCGCTGCGCGCGGAGATCGCCGTGGGCGCGCTGGTGTGCGGGCTGGTCCTGGTGGGCGACCTGCGCGAGGTCATCGGGTTCTCGTCGTTCGGCGTGCTGGTCTACTACGCCGTGGCCAACGCCAGCGCGTTCCGCCAGCCCGCCGCGCAGCGACGCTGGCCGCGCGCGCTGAACCTGGTCGGCCTGGCCGCGTGCCTGGTGCTGGTGGCCACGCTGCCGACCGTGTCCCAGCTGGTCGGGCTCGGCGTGTTCGCCGTCGGCCTGCTGGGCAGGCTGGCGCTGACCGCCCGAAGCCGGGCGCGCGCTACTGGGTCGTGACCTGGTTGAACGGCAGCTTCGGCTCGATCCAGGGGAACACCACGAACATCAGCAGGGCGATCACCCCGGCCGCCAACAGCACCGCGGTAAGCACCCGCACGGCCATCGGGCCGGGCAGGTGCCGCCAGATCCACCCGTACATCAGCTCGTCTCCTTCAGCTCAGGGGGCGTCTCGCCGGGGTTGGCCGGGTCCTTGGCCCACTCCCGCACCAGCACCGCGTGCACGACCAGGCGCTGGCGGTCGGAGAAGCGGGGGTGGCACGTGGTCAGGGTCATCAGCCTGGCCTGCGCGCTGGCGTTCACCTGCGCGCCCAGGCGGTTGGGGACCGGGGCGATCACCTCGCCGCGCAGCGGGCTGACGATCTCCTGGCCCACGACCTGGTCGTACGGGGCGCCGAGCGGGGCGACGTCGCGGCAGCGCGGGTCGGTCCCCCTGCCGGTGGCCCAGCCCGCGACCTCGTCCGCCTTCGGCAGCACCCGGTAGACGAACCAGCGGTAGCGGGTCTCCACCACGATCGCGTCACAGGAGTTCAGCAGGTCGATGTCGTTGAACGGGGCGCCCTTGCCGACCCGGTGCCCGGCGACGGCGAAGTTGCCCGGCTGGCCGGGGTAGGCGGTGTCGACGTAGTGCCCGGGGCCGATTTCCAGGGTCTTCTCGGTCGTGCCCTCGATGATGGTGAACGAGTAGTCCGCGCCGAAGACCGGCACGTGCATCTTCGCGAACCCGGCGCCCTCGCTCAGCCCCTCGAACCGCTCGACGCGCTCGGGGTCGGCCGGATCGACGGGGTCGGGCCCCTTCCAGCGGTCGTCCAGGGCCGCGGTGGCGTCGCGCTGCTTGCCCGCGGAGACGAGGTCGGTCACGTAGACCTCGTAGACGACGAACAGCAGGATCACCAGGCCAGCGGTGATGAACAGTTCGCCGACGACCCGCAGGAGCGTCCGCACCGGATCAGCCCGCCGCGGCCCCTGACCAGGGCTGACCAGGCCACTGGCCGGGTCGCTGTGGTCGAGCGCGCGCACGGGTGGCTCCTCTCGGATCGCTTGCGGATCCGCATCGTTGGCGACTGGTGATTCGACGGACCGCTCAGTTACGTTAACGTGTTGCATTGGCCGTCAGTTGCGCCCATGCCAGCACGACCGCATCCAACGCTCCACGTCAGGCGAGGACAGCATGCCGAAGTCCAAGGTCCGCAAGAAGGCCGTGTACACACCGCCGGCCGACCGCCGCACGCCGGTGAAGGTGAAGCCCGCGGGGCCGTCACACCCGCTCTACATCGCCGTGATGCTTGGCGTGATGCTGATCGGCCTGGCGTGGCTGGTCGTGAACTACATCGCGGGCGACAAGATCGGGTTCATGGCGGACCTGAACAACTGGAACTTCGCCATCGGCTTCGCGCTGATGATCGCCGGGCTGCTGATGACCATGCGCTGGCGGTAACCATCCCCTCGATGCTGCCCACCACGGTGTGCACAGCCGAGTGCCCGATTGGTTACCCCATTTGGCCCAGCGTGACTGAACCACATGGATGTAAGTCATCCCCATTGTGGATATCTCCTGTGGATAACTTCCGTGGATGACCGCTCCGGCCGCGCCGTCGATGGGGACCGGTGACGATGGACCGCTCGGCACGCTGGGCGCCCCGACCTCCGGTCGTGGGGGTGGCCTGGCTGCTCACCGCTGCCGCCGCGCTGGCCGCGGCGCTCATCGGCGACCCCAGAGGAGCCCTGCTGCTCGCCGTCGCCGCCGTCATGCTCGGTGCCCTGGCCCTGTTCGGCACCGTCGCCCGCCCCCGCTTGGCCGCTGACTCGACCGGGTTAACCGTGCGCGGGCTCACCGGGCGCAGGCGGTGGTCCTGGGGCGAGGTGAACGTCCGACTGGTGCGCAACCGCCGCTTCGGCCGCGAGTCCACCGCCGTCGAGATCGACGCCGACAACGCCGCCCGCCCCGCGCTGGTCATCCTCGGCGAACTCGACCTCGGCGCCGACCCCCGCGACGTCGTCGACGAGCTCCTGCGGCTGCGGACCTAGGGCACGATCTGGTAGCAGGGCGGCCTGGTCGGGTCGACGCAGTAGGTCACCTCGGCGACCTGCGGCGTGCGCACGGCGAACAGGCCGATGATCGCGACCGTCACCAGCACGACCGTGCCCACCTGCCACCTCGGCCGCCGCTCGGGCGGCGCGTAGAGCATCCCGACAGTCACCGCCACGCCCACGAACAGGCCGCCGAGGTGCGCGGACAGGGAGATCTCGGTGACCTGGACGCTGATGGCCAGGTTCAGGGCGAGCACGCCGAGCACCGTCATCAGGGTGTGCCGGTCGCGCTCCAGCCGGATCACCGCGATCACCAGCGCGCCGAGCAGGCCGTAGATCGCGCCGGACGCCCCGGCGCCCTCCGCGCCCAGGTTGCCGAAGGCGTAGGCCGCCGCGCTGCCGCCGAGCAGCGACAGGACGTAGAGCAGGGCGAACCGGACCTTGCCGAGCAACAGCTCGATGTCGCGCAGGAACCACAGCGCGATCATGTTGACCAGGATGTGGATCATGCCGAAGTGCAGGAAACCGCTGGTCAGCACCCGCCACCACTGGCCGTCGGCGATCGAGGGCGAGTACGCGCTGAGGGCGTGGAAGAACACCGAGCGCTCGTTGTGGATCGGGTCGCCCGCGAGCACCACGGTCAGCACGAAGATCGCGACGTTGATCGCGATGAGCACGGGCGCCAGCACCGGCTTGCTCGCCAGCTCGGCGCCCGCCGCCGTCGTCGGCCGCCGCACCGTGCGGCGGGCCTCGTTGACGCAGTCGACGCAGTGGAACCCGACCGCGGCCTCGACCAGGCATTCCGGGCAGGCGGGCCTGCCGCACCGGGTGCAGCTCAGCCCGGTGGGACGGCCCGCGTGCCGGACGCAAGCGGGCAGGCCCGCCTGCGTCCCGTGCGGGTCAGGCTGATGCGGCGGGGTGCTCACCTCACTGCTTCTCGATGCTGACCTTGTTGATCACGACGTCGGTGACCGGCTTGTCGCCGGGGCCCGTCGCGGCGCGGCCGATGGCGTCCACCACGTTCTTCGACTCCTGGTCGGCGACCTCGCCGAAGATCGTGTGCTTGAAGTTCAGCCAGGTCGTCGGCGCCACCGTGATGAAGAACTGCGAGCCGTTCGTGTTCGCCCCCGAGTTGGCCATGGCCAGCAGGTAGGGGCGGTTGAACTGGAGCTCGGGGTGGAACTCGTCGGCGAACTTGTACCCGGGGCCGCCGCGTCCGGTGCCGGTCGGGTCGCCCCCCTGGAGCATGAACCCGTCGATGACCCGGTGGAAAATCGAACCGTCGTAGAAGGGGCCAGAGGTCTCCCCCTTGGCGTTCTTTGCTTGGTACTGCTTGGTGCCTTCCGCGAGACCGACGAAGTTCCCGACGGTCTTCGGGGCTTGGTCAGGGAAGAGGTTGAGCCGGATGTCACCCTGCGAGGTGTGCAGGGTGGCGGTCACCTTCGTCCCAACGAGGGATGCGTTGCTGTCTGCCACCGCTTCATCGTGCCATCTTCGGCAGGATCCGTCTGGAAGGGGCAGGATTGATGGGTCGGGAATGTCCCGTCTAAGCACTGCATGACAGTGACGATGACACTGATGACGAGGTGAAGCCATGACCCGGGCCGGAGAGACGGTGGGCAAGGCCGTCGGCACCGGCTGGCGCGCGGTGCGCCAAGGTGCCGTTCGCGCTGGACAGGCGAGCGCCGAGGCGGCGCACGCCGCGGAGTTGAAGCTCGCCGCGAAGGGCGTCGCCCCGCAGCAGGTGGCCGAGGCGCTGGCCGAGTCCGCGCAGGTCGCGCGAGAAGAGGTCATCGCCACCACCCGCCGCACCCGCAAGCGGCTGGCGAAGACGACCGCGCGGGCCCGCAAGGACCTGGCCAAGGCCGCCAAGCAGGCGCGCAAGGACGCGAGCAAGTCCGCGCCGATGCGTTCAGCGGTGCAGGCGGCTGGACCGGTGAAGGCGCAGGTCAAGCAGTTGAAGAAGGACCTGAAGCCGCAGGTGAAGCAGTACCGGGCCGAGTTGCGCGAGCAGCTCAAGGCGGCGCGGGCGGCGGCGAAGGAAGCGGCCAAGGACCCGGCGAACAAGCGTCGCCGGTGGCCGTGGCTGCTCGTCCTGATCGCGGTCGGCGCCGGTGCCGCCGCGGTGCTGCGCGGCAAGGCCGAGCAGGCCGCTCCGGAGCCGACAACGGCTGCCCCGGAGCCGGTCACCCCGGTGCCGCCGGTGGCGGCGGAGACCACCGCGGCCGCCGCGGAGCGCAACGGCCAGCCGACACCGGTGAACCCGATCACGTCCGAGAAGAACTGATCGCGCACGACAACGGCCGCGCCCCGGTGCCGGGGGCGCGGCCGTTGGTTTGTCTCAAGGGCCTGTCTAGAGGCCCGCGTTCTCGATCACGGTCTCGGTGATCCGGCGGGCCTTGATGGTCTGCTCCTGGTTCGTGGTGACCACGACCGCGGTCCCCGCCTTGGCGACGGCGTACACGGCGCCCTTGTCGCCCGACAGCGCGCCGCCCTTCCAGCCTGCGGGCGAGGACGCGGGGTTCGACGTCGCGATCGGCGCCGCCTCGTCCACGATCGCCTTGGCCACCGCGGGCTCCCCGGCGTAGATCCGCACGGTGAGCTGCACGCTGCCGTCCGGCCGGTAGAAGAAGCACGCTGGCTGCGGCTTGTCCGCCGACGTGCGCACCTTCGTCACCCGCTGGCCGTTGGCGTCGGCGACGTCCGTGCTCTCCAGATACGGGCACGGGCCGTCGGCGACCGGCTCCGGCATCGGCGGCGCGACCGCGGCGGCGGTGGCGCCCGGCGGCGGGGCGGCCTGGGCCGGGGTCGACGTCGGCGACGGGCCGCCGGTCGAGTCGGTTGCGCACGCCGCGAGGGCGAGCAGGGGCGCGGCGAAGATCACGGCTCGTTTCATAGCGGGGCAAGTCAATCAGACCGCCGGAACTGTGGTCACGGCCACTGGTCTGAACCGGGCGGGGAGCGTCCGGCATTAGAAGGAACGTGGCCCCGCGCCACGTCCACCCGCGTGCTCACCCGACTGCCCCGAGTGAAAGAGAGCCAGGCATGGACCTGTTCGACCGAACGAAGGCCCACGTGCTCGCCCTGTTCCGGATCGTCATCGGCCTGCTGTTCGCCACGCACGGCGCCGCGACCCTGTTCGACGTGCTCGGCGGCCCACGCGGCGGCCAGGTCCCCGAGTTCGGCGCCTGGCCCGGGTGGTGGGCCGCGGCCATCCAGCTCGTCGGGGGCACGCTGGTGTTACTCGGCCTGGGCACCCGCGCCGCCGCCCTGGTCTGCTCGGGCTCCATGGCGTACGCGTACTTCGTCGCCCACCAGCCGCAGAGCCTGTGGCCGCTGCAGAACGGCGGCGAGCTGTCGGCGATGTTCTGCTGGAGCTTCCTGCTGGTGGTGTTCTTCGGGCCCGGCAAGTGGGCGCTGGACATGCTGTTCGACCGCACCCGCCAGCGGGCGTCCGTCGCGGGCTGACGCGCCGGGCGGGCGGGGACCGGTCCGTCCCCGCCCGCCCGTGGTTCCACGTGGAACTTAGAGGTGCTCCGCCAGGAAGTCGGCGACCGCGCGCCGTGTGAACTCGACCAGGCCGTGCGGGTCATGCCGCAGCAGCGCCTCGGCGTCGGTGAACGAGGCGTGCGTCGCGTTCGCGGGCGTCGCCACCCGCCGCTCCCCCGTCGAGTTCGCCAGCAGCGCCTGCCACGACGGGGTGGGCGGCCTGCTGCCGACCAGCAGGAACGGCCGGTCGACCCCGTCGGTCGCCACCGAGGACAGGTTCGTCCCGTCGTCCTCGAACCCGATCGACAACTGGCCGTCGAAGTTCACCGCCGCCCGAATCCGCGGGTCGTCGTGCATCGCCTGCAACGCGGCGAACCCGCCTGCGGAATGCCCGACCACCGCCACCCGCGACCGGTCGACCAGCCCGTCCGGCAGGGCGTCGATCACGAACCGGACGTCGGCCACCCGGGTGTCCACGATCCCGCGCAGCAGATCCATCGTCGGCTCCCGGTCGAACACGACACTCCGCGCGACCCGCCCGTCCGGAAACTCGACCCCGGACGACTCGTAGGTGTGGTCGACGGTCACCACCACGTACCCACGGCTGGCGAGGTCGTCCACGAGCGACCCGTTGAACGTCCGCGAGTCCCCCAGCCCCGGCGAGTAGACGACCACCGGCCGCGCCCCACCCCGGGTGTCCGGCACGGCGTCCCGCCGAGCGTGCGTGCGCACCGCCGCCCAGTCGAACGTCCCCGGCTCGACCCCGTAGTTGAACCGCCCCGCCAGGTCCCCGAACGCGGCGGCCTCCCCCGCTGTCATCTGCCGGGCGCGCTCCCCCGTCCCCGGCAGCGCCGGGTAGTGCACATCCACCATCAGCTCGCGGAACGGCTGTCCCCCCAAGAAATCCTTCCGCCCCTGATCAACGAGCCGCAGCGAGACGACCCCCACCGCGCTCTCCCCCGTCGGCTCCGGCAACACCGGCGCCACCCCGCCCCCGACCACCAGACTGCCCACAATGGACAAAGCCACAACACTCATGCCCAAAACCGTATGGCCCGCGCCTGCCGGGCAGAACCCGCCTAGCCCCCAACCTCAGGTAGGGAAAACCCCCACCTGGTCAGTCGGAAAGCCGCTTGAACACCCGCTCGATCTCGGCCTCCAACTCGGCGATGACCACCGGATCGAAGGTGATCTCGAATGGCACCGTCACTCGCAGCCCGTCCGCCTGACCCGCCTCCACCAACTCCGGAATCCGGTCTATCTGGCTGACAAAGGTGTCCACAAAGGAATTGATCTGCTCGATGGGCTGGTCCGCCACCGCGGCCGCCTTCTGAAAAACATCCCCGAACTCGTCGGGAGCCCGTATCCCCCGGGTGACCAGGGTCCAGTCCACCAATTCCTCAAAAATCTGCACAAACCGCCCAGCGGCGTGCCGAATCTTGTTGACGTCCCCCGCTTCCCCCGGCTGCCCGAAAATGAGCCGCTGCACCCGCTCGTCGAACACCCTCATGAGGTTTTCCAGGATCGCGACCGGCTCCGCCATGAGCATCCGCAGCCGCTCCTCCGCCTCGTCACGCGAGTGCAGCGAAGCGCCGCGGGTGGCGAACCTCATCTCGTGGTCCATCAGCTTCGCGTGCATGTCCTGCCTGGCCACCAGCACCTCACCCCCGAAGAGCAGGTACTCCCAGTACTCAGGCCGACCAGCGACAAGCCTCTCGATCTCCCCCCGATTCCGCGGCGTCTGAACAAGCCGCGGCCCAATGTCAGCGGCCTCTTGCCGCCCCACCGGAATCCCCGCACCACACAGCTTGGCGACCACCAGCTCCGCCAACCTCTCCGGCTCCACCCCATCGAGGTCGATATACCCCAGGGTGTCCCGAAGCCCAGGAATCTCCGTCCGGTCAAACCGGGCCGGGAGAATGTAGTCGCCTTTGGTCTTAATAGCCCGAGCCTGCGCGCTCTTGCGCTCGTGGCTGGTCCACACCTTCTCCGCATACTCCCGCGAAGCGAACAGGACACAATAGTGAGACCAGCTCCCATAAACCTTGTCCAGGTGCTCGAACAGGTCCACGCCCCACAGGTCGGCCTGCTCGTACGTGTCGTAGAAAACCCGCACGTCCCGCGCTTTCAGCGCGGCCGCCACCCGTTCCACGTAAGCCCGCTGCTCACCAGCAAAGGAAAGACAAACGTCGTACCGACGCTCCACGCTGTCCACCGACATGCGCCCATGCTAGTGGAGCCCCCAACACCCACCCAGGCGGCGATAAACTCCTGCCACCCACACGAGACCTGGTGGAGACGAGGGGAATCGAACCCCTAACCCCTGCCTTGCAAAGGCAGTGCTCTGCCAATTGAGCTACGTCCCCTAGCCCGACGCGACCACCGAGGCCGCGCCGACCACTCAATCAAGCCTTCTTGACCCCGTTGTTGGCGGCAGGGGCGGTGGCCTCACGCCACAAAGCCGCCTCCGCCTTCGCCGAACTCTTCCGGCGCACGACCAGAAGGACGCCACCAGCGACCACGGCAAGCGCGAGCAGCTTCTTCACGTCCATGCCTCCTTAAGGCACTACCAACCCAATGACCCCACCAGTCTGCCACACCCCCCACCCCTCACCCCCGCCCACCCAGACCAGCAGAAGGCAACAAGCAAGCGGAGGGAGGGAGGGAGCTGAGAGCGAGGAAGCGAGGAAGCGCAACAGACGGCGCGACTCAGCAAGAGAGCGAAGGAGCGAACGAAGAGGAACCGGACAAGCGAGGGGAAGAGGAGCCCGGAGCCGCAGGAAGAAGCGGAGCGAGCAAGCAAGGGAGCAATGAAGCACAGGAACGACCGAGGAAGAGCACAGGCGCGAGCGAGGGCAGGAGAACCCCCGGTAAGCAGCGAGGACCCAAGACCGAGCGCGAGGAGCGCGAGCGAAGCAAGCAGGACGAGGGGAAGCAAACAGGAACCACCGCCACTCACCCCACCAGCACTCACCCCGATGCGCGAAGCGCGAGCCCCGCTGGTTCAGCACCGACCGCACCGTGGGGGTCTGGGGGGTCGCCCCCCAGATACAACAACGGCCGACCCGGCTCGCGCTTTCCGCGAGCATGGGTCGGCCGAGGCCGTGGGCCTAGGAGGACTTGAACCTCCGACCCCTTCGTTATCAGCGAAGTGCTCTAACCGCCTGAGCTATAGGCCCTTGTGGAACGCGACAAGAGGTTACCGTAGGCCGTGCCGCGTTCCCAAATCGGCCCCCCTACTCGCGTTCGGCGAGGGTGACCTCCAGGCCGCCCGCGAGGTCGGCGGAGACGTTGTAGACGAAGGCGCCGACGGTGGCCAGGGCGCTGAACAGCACGATGTTGATGGCGCCGATGATGGCGGCGATACCGAACACGCGGCCAGCGCTGATCAGGGGGCCGGTGGCGGTGCCGTCGGTGGTGTTCAGCAGTTCGCTGGAGATGCCGTTGAGTTTGTCCCAGACGCCCATGCCGTCGAGGACGGCGTAGAGGGCGCCGACGGCGACGAGCCACACGAAGAACAGGGCGACGCCGAGGACGAGGGACAGTTTCAGCACCGACCAGGGGTCGAAGCGGCGGATCTGCAGGTTGGCGCGGCGGGGGCCGCGGCCGGGGCGGCGGGCGCTGGGCGGGTTCTGGGTGCCCGCGCGCAGGCCGCCGCTGTCGAGGTTGACCGCAGCCCGTGGCGGGGTGTGTTCGCCGAAGACGCGGCCTGCCGCGGTGCCGGTCACGACCGGTCGTTCGACGGAGACGGTGGTCTCGTCCACGGGCCGGTAGGCCGCTGGCTCGAATCCGTTGCCCGCGGTGGGGATCGACTGGGTGGTGTCGGCGTCCGGTTGCTTCTGCCGGGTCGCCGCGGGGTCGGCGGCTTCGGTGTCGGCGGCGACGCGTTGCCACGGTGGTGGCGTGGTGTCACTTTCGGCGGTGGCGTCTTCCGGGGTGTCGTCGTTGTCGTTCTTGGGTTGCGGCTCTTGGCCGGGCGGGTCGAGCTTGCCGCTGGTGGCGATGACCGAAGTCCGCTCCGACGTGTGCTCGGGCTCTGGTCCGGCGGTGTCCGGCTTCTCGGGTGGTGTCACGAGCGGATTCCCTACGTCTGCGCGTTCGGTGTTACTCGGTCGGCTCGGCCGCGGGGGCTTCGGCGGCGTCGGTCGCTTCCACGACCTCGGCCACTTCGGCTGGCCCCTCCGCACTCCGGGCGATGGCTACCAGGGTGGTCCCTTCGCCCAGGTTCATCAAACGGACACCCTTGGTCTGCCGTCCCGCTTTGCGCACCTCTTTGGCGGTGGTCCTGATGACCCCACCCGATGAGGTGATCGCGTACAGCTCGTCCTCCAGCTCGACGATGACCGCGCCCACCAGCCTGCCACGCCTGGTGTCGTGCTGGATGGTGAGCACGCCTTTGCCGCCGCGGCCCTGCACCGAGTAGTCCTCGATGGGGGTGCGCTTGGCGTACCCGCCGTCGGTGGCGACCAACACGAACGTGCCCTCTTTGACCACGCCGAGGGTCAGCAGCTCGTCACCGGCGTTGAAGCGCATGCCCAGGACGCCGGAGGTGGCGCGGCCCATCGGGCGCAGCGCCTCGTCGCTGGCGTGGAAGCGGATGGACTGGCCGCCCGCGGACACCAGGAGCAGGTCGTCGTCGGCTGAGCAGAGGACCGCGCCGACGAGTTCGTCGTCCTCGCGCAGGTTGATGCCGATGAGGCCGCCCGCGCGGTTGCTGTCGAAGTCGATGAGCCGGGACTTCTTGACCAGGCCGTCGCGGGTGGCGAGCACCAGGTACGGCGCCGCGGCGTAGTCCTTGATCTGGATGACCTGGGCGATGTGCTCGTCGGGCTGGAACGCGAGCAGGTTCGCCACGTGCTGGCCGCGGGCGTTGCGGTTGGCCTCCGGCAGCTCGTAGGCCTTGGCGCGGTAGACGCGGCCCTTGTTGGTGAAGAACAACATCCAGTCGTGGGTGGAGCACACGAAGAAGTGCGCCACGATGTCGTCCTGTTTGAGCGCGGCGCCCTGCACGCCCTTGCCGCCGCGTTTCTGCGCGCGGTACAGGTCGGTCTTGGTGCGCTTCGCGTAACCCGTGC
Organism: Actinokineospora sp. NPDC051303; assembly: GCF_055586285.1. Taxonomy (NCBI): domain Bacteria; kingdom Bacillati; phylum Actinomycetota; class Actinomycetes; order Pseudonocardiales; family Pseudonocardiaceae; genus Actinokineospora; species Actinokineospora sp. NPDC051303. The sequence continues at coordinate 172,042 of NZ_JBVJIN010000002.1, read as the reverse complement.
GGGTGATGGTGACGACGACGTCCTCGACGGCGATCAGGTCCTCGACGGAGACCTCGCCGTCGAACGGGATGATCCGGGTGCGCCGGTCGTCGCCGTGCTTGTCGACGATCTCCAACAGCTCGTCGCGGATGATCTCCCGCTGCCGCTCCGGGCTGTCCAGGATGGCCTGCAACTCGGCGATGTAGCGCTCGATCTCAGCCAGCTCATCGATGATCCGCTGCCGCTCCAGGGCGGCGAGGCGGCGCAGCTGCAACTCCAGGATCGCGGTGGCCTGAATCTCGTCCACGTCGAGCAGTTCGATCAGGCCGACCTTCGCCTCGTCGGCGTTGGGAGAGCGGCGGATCAGCGCGATGACCTCGTCCAGCGCGTCAAGGGCCTTGGCGTAGCCGCGCAGGATGTGGGCGCGTTCCTCGGCCTTGCGCAGCCGGTAGCGGGTGCGCCGGACGATGACCTCGACCTGGTGCTTCACGTAATGCCGGATGATCTGGTCGAGCCGCAGCGTGCGCGGCACCCCGTCGACCAGGGCCAGCATGTTGACGCCGAAGTTGTGCTGGAGCTGGGTGTGCTTGTACAGGTTGTTCAGCACGACCTTGGCCACCGCGTCGCGCTTGAGCCCGATGACGATGCGCATGCCGCTGCGCTTGTTCGACTCGTCGGCGATCTCGGAGATGCCGGTCAGCTTCCCGTCACGGACCAGCTGCGCCATGTTCTCGATCAGGTTGTCCGGGTTCACCTGATAGGGCAACTCGGTGACCACCAGGATCGTCCGCCCCTTGGCGTCTTCCTCAACCTCCACGACCGACCGCATCCGCACCGAGCCGCGCCCGGTCCGGTACGCCTCCTCGATGCCCTGGGTGCCGAGGATGAGCGCGTTGGTCGGAAAGTCCGGCCCCTTGATCCGCGTCATCAGCGCGGCCAGGGTCTCGTCGTCGGACGCCTCCCAGTTCTCCAGCGCCCACACCACCCCGTCGGCGACTTCCCGCAGGTTGTGCGGCGGAATATTGGTCGCCATCCCGACCGCGATACCGCTACCACCGTTGACCAGCAGGTTCGGAATCCGCGTTGGAAGAACGCGCGGTTCCTCCGTCTTCCCGTCGTAGTTCGGGACGAAGTCGACGGTGTCTTCGTTGATGTCGCGCAGCATCTCCATGGCCAGCGGCATCAGCCGGGCCTCGGTGTAACGCATCGCGGCTGCCGGATCGTTGCCCGGGGAGCCGAAGTTGCCCTGGCCGTCGACCAGGGGGTAGCGCATGGACCACGGCTGGGCGAGGCGCACGAGGGTGTCGTAGATGGAGCTGTCGCCGTGGGGGTGGTAGTTGCCCATGACGTCGCCGACGACGCGGGAGCACTTGACGTAGCTGCGGTCGGGGCGCAGGCCGGTGTCGAACATCGAGTACAGGACCCGGCGGTGGACGGGCTTGAGGCCGTCGCGGACGTCGGGGAGCGCGCGGCTGACGATCACGCTCATCGCGTAGTCGATGTAGGAGTTCTGCATCTCCTGCTGAATGTCAGCGGGTTCGATGCGGTCGCCGGGCGGCAGGGTTTCGGTCACGACCGGATGTTCCTTCCAAACAGTGGGCGCGCGGGGCCGATCAGACGTCGAGGAACCGGACGTCCTTGGCGTTGCGGATGATGAAGGAGCGGCGGGCTTCGACGTCCTCGCCCATCAGGACGCTGAACAGTTCGTCGGCCTGGGCGGCGTCGTCGAGGGTGACCTGGCGCAGGACGCGGTTGGCCGGGTCCATGGTGGTCTCCCAGAGCTCGTCGGCGTTCATCTCGCCGAGGCCCTTGTAGCGCTGGATGCCGTCCTCTTTGTTGACCTTCTTGCCCGCCGCGATGCCCGCTTCGAGCATGCCGTCGCGTTCGCGGTCGGAGTAGGCGTACTCCGGGTCGGCGCGCTGCCACTTGATCTTGTAGAGGGGGGGCTGGGCGAGGTAGACGTGGCCCTGCTCGATCAGGCCGCGCATGAAGCGGAACAGCAGGGTGAGCAGCAGCGTCGTGATGTGCTTGCCGTCGACGTCGGCGTCGGCCATCAGGACGAGCTTGTGGTAGCGCAGCTTGGTGACGTCGAAGTCTTCCTGGATGCCGGTGCCCAGCGCCGTGATCAGGCTCTGGACCTCGGTGTTCTTGAGCACCCGGTCGATCCGGGCCTTCTCCACGTTGATGATTTTGCCGCGGATCGGGAGGATCGCCTGGAAGCGGGACTCGCGGCCTTCCTTGGCCGAGCCGCCCGCCGAGTCGCCCTCCACGATGTAGAGCTCGCACTCCTCGGGGTTGGTCGAGCGGCAGTCCTTGAGCTTGCCGGGCAGGCCGCCGATGTCGAGGGCGCCCTTGCGCCGGACCAGTTCGCGCGCCTTGCGGGCGGCCAGCCGCGCCTGCGCCGAGCCGACCGCCTTGGTGACGATCGTCTTCGCGTCGGCCGGGTTGCGCTCGAACCAGTCGGCCAGCCACTCGTTGCAGGTGGTCTGCACGAACGTCTTGGCCTCGGTGTTGCCGAGCTTCTGCTTGGTCTGGCCCTCGAACTGCGGCTCGGCGAGCTTGATGGACACGATCGCGGCGAGGCCCTCGCGGACGTCGTCGCCGCTGAGGTTCGCGTCCTTCTCCTTGAGCAGCTTCTTGTCGCGCGCGTAGACGTTGACCACCCGGGTCAGCGCGGCGCGGAAGCCCTCTTCGTGGGTGCCGCCCTCGGGGGTGTTGATCGTGTTGGCGAAGGTGTAGACCGACTCGCTGTAGCCGGTGTTCCACTGCATCGCGACCTCGACCTCGATGCCCTTGCCCTTGGCCTCGAAGGCGATGACCTTGCGGTGGATGGGCTCGCGGGTGTGGTTGATGTGCTTGACGAAGTCCTCAAGCCCGCCCGGGTAGTGGTAGGTGCGCTCCTTGACCCGGGCCGCCTGGCCGCTGACGTCGGCCTCGCTCTCCTCCTCGGAGACGCGCTCGTCGCGCAGCACGATCGTCAGGCCCTTGTTGAGGAACGCCATCTCCTGCAGGCGGCGGGCGACCGTCTCGGCGTTGTAGGTGGTCGTCTCGAAGATGCTCGGGTCGGCCCAGAAGGTGATGGACGTGCCCATTTCGCGGGTCGCCGCGCCGCGCTGGACCGGAGTGACCGGCTTGGAGTCCTCGTAGCGCTGGTTCCACACGTAGCCGTCGCGCTTGACCTCGGCTTCCAGCGCCGTGGACAGCGCGTTGACGACCGAGATGCCGACGCCGTGCAGACCGCCGGAGACCGCGTAGCTGTCGCTGTCGAACTTGCCGCCCGCGTGCAGGACGGTCATGACGACCTCCAGCGCGGACCGCTTCTCCTCCGGGTGCTCTTCGACCGGGATGCCGCGGCCATCGTCCACGACGCGGACGCCGCCGTCGGCCAGGAGCGTGACCTCGACCTTGGTCGCGTGACCCGCCATCGCCTCGTCGACGGAGTTGTCGACCACCTCCCAGATCAGGTGGTGCAGGCCGCGTTCACCGGTGGAGCCGATGTACATGCCCGGACGGAGCCGCACCGCCTCAAGGCCCTTGAGAACCCCGATGGAACCGGCGCCGTACGCGTTCTCCTGCTTGTCAGCTACCACGTGCCCGGTGTCTCCTCGTGCGTCGGATCGACTGCGACGGCGGTGTGCGGGCACCCAGCGGGCAGGCCCGGACACACACCTCCCCACATAGTACTGGTGCGGTCCGCCAGAACCGGGTCAAGGACACCCCTGGTTCGCTCACAGAGCGTCGGTTGCGAAGGGGCGCGGGTCGGGACTCCGGTGCGGGGATCTCAAGCCGGGAGGGTCAGCCGTAGGTGTCCCGTGGTCCTCGGCCTGGGATGTGCCGCGGGCCGTAGCGCCAGCTGGGCGTGGAGGGGCCGTGGATTTTCAGTTTCCGGACCACGTCGGGGCCGACGCCCCGGGCGATCTTGATCAGGAGTTCGCGCTGGAGCAGGCGAAGCTGGGTCGCCCACGCGGTGGACTCGGCCGAGACGGTGAGCTCGCCGTCGGAGAGGGCGACCGGCTTGGCGTGCAGGGCCAGTTCCGCGCCGACCAGCGCGGCCCAGCGGGCGAAGACCTGGCCGCCCGCGAGCTGGTCCTGCCAGCCCCGCTCGACCGCGATGCGGGAGGCGAGCCTGCCCAGCGGCTGCGGGTCGCGGTCGTCGGCCCCCGCGCCCGACCACCGGCGCCGCCGCCGGGCTCCGGGGTCTGTTCCACGTGGAACAGACCGGCCCTTCTGCTTGCTCTTGGCAGCCTGCCTCGCGGCCGCCAAAGCGGCTCTGGCAAGATCTGAGCCCCGGGGGGCCTGCCGCGCGGAGTCGTCACTCTCGGTCGCGGCCGAAAACGGATCTTCGGGTTTTCCACCCTGGGGTGTGGACTGAATACCGGTTATCCCCGGTTCGAGGGGCGCTGACGGCCGCCCAGTGACCGGGTTATCCACACTATCCACAGGGTTATCCCCAGATGTGGAGCGAATCACAGCGCTGTCAGTCACGCTCTGTCGTTGGCTGTCGGGCGCCAACGCACCCCCGAACAGGTCGTCATCCGACACGTCGCACCTCCCCGTCCGACACGGTGTAACGGACCCCGGCCAGCTCGCCGGGCACGTCTTCGGCCACCGCCGCGGTCACCAGCACCTGCTCGGCGCCGAGCGCGACCTCGGCGAGCCGCTCCCGCCTGCGCCGGTCCAACTCGGCGAACACGTCATCGAGGATCAGCACCGGCTCGCTGCCCTCGTCCTTGAGCAGATCGTAGGAGGCCAGCCGCAGCGCCAGCGCGAACGACCACGACTCGCCGTGGCTGGCGTACCCCTTCGCGGGGGCATCACCGAGCACCAGGTCGAGCTCGTCGCGCTGCGGCCCGACCAGGCTGACCCCGCGGTCGAGCTCCGCGGTGCGCCGCAGCGCCATCTGCGCGAGCAGCGCGTCGGCGACCACTTCCTTGTCCGCGCGCTCGCCGCCCGGTTGGCCGTAGCCGTCGGGCAGCGTGTCCTCGATCTTCGACCGGTACGCCACCCGCGCGGGCCGCGACTCCGGGGCCACCCCGGCGTAGGCGGCGGCGACCCGGGGCGCGAGGTCGGCCACCAGGTCCAGCCGCGCGGCGAGCAGTTCGGCTCCATGCGCGGCGAGGTGCCCGTCCCACACGTCCAGGGTGGCCAGCGCGTCCGCGTCGACGCGGCGCGCCCGCCGGTTCGCCGCCGAGCTTTTGAGCAGCGCGTTCCGCTGCCGCAGCACCCGGTCGTAGTCGGCGCGCACCCCGGCGTACCGGGGGGCGCGCAGCACCAGCAGGTCGTCCAGGAACCGCCGCCGCTCGCCGGGGTCGCCTCGCACGAGGGCCAAGTCCTCCGGTGCGAACAGCACCGTGCGCAAGATCCCCAGCACGTCCCGCGTCCGAGGCGCCGGACCGCGGTTGATCCTGGCCCGGTTCGCCTTGCCCGGGGTGATCTCCAGTTCGACGGTCAGCTCGCGGTCGTCGTTGACCACGGCCGTCCGGATGATCGCGCGCGCGCACCCGTGCCGCACCAGCGGCTGGTCGGAGGCGACCCGGTGCGACCCGAGAGTCGCCACGTACCCGATCGCCTCGACCAGGTTCGTCTTGCCCTGGCCGTTGGCGCCCACCAGCACCGACGGGCCAGGTTCCAGCTCCAGGTCGGCCTGCTCCCACGAGCGGAAGTCGGCCACCTGTAAGTGCCGAACGCGCACTACTTCACTTCGCCGGACCCGGAGGTGGGGCCAGCCTTGTGCACCGCGTGCCCGCCGAACTGGTTGCGCAGCGCCGCCACGGCCTTCATCGCGGGCGAGTCCTCCTGCCGGGAGGCGAACCGGGCGAACAGCGCCGCGGAGATCACCGGCGCGGGCACCGAGTGCCGGATCGCCTCCTCGACGGTCCACCTGCCCTCGCCGGAGTCCTCGACGTAGCCGCTCAGCTCGGCCAGGCCGGGGTCCTCGTCCAGCGCCTTGACCAGCAGGTCGAGCAGCCAGGACCGCACGACGGTGCCGCGGGTCCACGCCTTGAGCACGGCGGGCACGTCGGTGACCTCGTCCGCGGCGTCGAGCAGCTCGTAGCCCTCGGCGTAGGCCTGCATCAGGCCGTACTCGATGCCGTTGTGGACCATTTTCGCGTAGTGGCCCGCGCCGACCTTGCCCGCGTGCGCGAACCCTTCTTCGCGCGGGCCTTCCGGCCGCAGCGCGTCGAAGACCGGCATGGCGCGCTCGACCAGCTCGGCGTCGCCGCCGACCATCAGGCCGTAGCCGTTCTCCCGGCCCCACACGCCGCCGGACACGCCGCAGTCGAGGTAGCCGACGCCGGTCCGGGCGAGCAGCTCCGAGTTGATTTTGTCGTCGGTGTAGCGGGAGTTGCCGCCGTCGATGACCAGGTCGCCCTCGGCGAGCAGGCCCGCGAGGTCGGCGACGGTGTTCAGCGTCGCCTCGCCCGCGGGGACCATCACCCAGACGATCCGCGGCGCGTCGAGTTTGTCGACCAGGTCGGCGAGCGAGGCGCTGTCGCTGACCTCGGGGTTGCGGTCGTAGCCGACCACTTCGAGGCCCGCTGCGCGCAACCGCTCGCGCATGTTGAAGCCCATCTTGCCCAGGCCGACGAGTCCGAGCTGCACTGTTGGTTTTCCTCTCCGTCGGGTGTGTCGGTCAGCCGGGGAGGCGGACCGGCATGAGCAGGTAGAGGTAGCCGGGGGTGACCTCGCCGTCCTCGCCGACCGGCTTGATCAGCGCGGGGCGGTTGGGCGTGGTGAACGACAGCTCGGCGCGGTCGCAGTGCAGCGCGGCCAACCCGTCCTGCAGGTAGCCCGGGTTGAACGCGATGGTCACCGGGTCGCCGGTGAACTCGACCGGCAGCTCCTCCTCCGCGCTCCCCTCGTCGTCGCCGCCCGCGGACAGCCGCAGGCCGCCATCGGCGAACTCCAGCCGCACCTGGGTACCCCGCTCGGCGACCAGGGACACGCGCTTGATCGCCTCGACCAGCGGGCCGACGCCGATGACCGCGCTGGAGGTCTGCTCGGAGGGCAGCAGCTGGCGGTAGCGCGGGAACTCCGCGTCGAGCAACCGGCTGGTGGTGCGCCGCCCGGAGCCGGACAGGCCCAGCAGTCCGTCGCCGGGTGAGAGCGCGAGCTCGACCGTGCGCCCGGAGCTGCCCAGCGCCTTCGCCGCCTCGGCGAGGGTGCGGGCCGGGACCAGGACCGCGGCGTCGTCCACGTCGCCGGACGGCTTCCACTCGAACTCGCGCATGGCGAGCCGGAAGCGGTCGGTGGCCACGAGGGTCAGCTTGTCGCCCGCGATCTCGACCCGGACACCGGTCAGCATGGGCAGGGTGTCGTCCTTGCCCGCGGCGACCGCGACCTGGCTGACGGCCAAGCCGAAGACCTCGCCAGCGAGCTCACCGGCGTGCTGCGGCATCGCGGGCAGCGCCGGGTAGTCGTCCACCGGCATGGTCGGCAGGCTGAACTTCGCGTTGCCACAGGCGATCGCCACCCGGGAGCCGTCGACGGAGATCTCCACGGGCTGGGCGGGCAGCGACTTGGTGATGTCGGCGAGCAGCCTGCCCGAGACCAGGGTCCGACCGCCGTCGGCGACCGTGGCCGGGACCCCGACCGTGGCCGACACCTCGTAGTCGAAACCGGAGACGGTCAGCCCGTCCGAGCCGTCTGCTGACCCGGCGTCGAGGAGAACCCCGCCGAGGACGGGGACAGGAGGCCGGGACGGGAGGCTGCGCGCGACCCAGGCGACGGCGTCGGCGAGGCCGTCGCGCTCGACGCGGATCTTCATGGGAGTCCTTTCAGGCTCGACCGGCCACCCGCACCGATCGTGCGAGGTGGATCCGTCGAGCTGTCCACGCTGTAGGGCCCAACCGTAGAGCGTGTGCCAGCCCGCCGTCATCCCGGGCGGCGCTCGCCGGGGGCCTCGACCGAGCTGTCCCCAGATTCCGGAATCGCTTATTTCTAGATTTTTTATTTCTCTCGAAGAGAGAAAAAGACAGTAGTGATAGTAAGTCCTGTGGATAGTGTGGATAACCGTTGTTTGCGCAGGTCAACCTGGTCTTAAGCCTGTGGACTCCCTTGGGACAACACCGGTGGACAGAGTTTGCCAAATGTGGACAACATTTGCCCACAGGTGCGGTGTCCACAGACGGCCCAAGTTGTCCACAGCCCCATCCCCAGATGTGGGCCGGTTCGCCCACAGGCGCGGCGACCGCCGCCCACAGGGTTGTGCACAGGCGAAGTCCCCCGTATCGGTGACGCAGACCACCAGGATTCCTGCCCCAGCAAGGTTTTTCCGGGTGTGGAGCGGCCGTCCACAGCCCGGAAAAAGGTGCGATCGGCGGGCGCGGGCGGGACTCGGGCGGCCCGGCGGCGGCCGCGCGGAGGGCCGGTGCGGGGAGATCGGCCGGGCACGCGGGGGCCGGAACTTTTCTGCGGCTGGGGAGCGCTGTCCACGGCGGCAATAAAAGGTGCGACTCGGCCAGGGCGGCGGGGTGAGAACACGCGGGCGCGCGGGCCGTCGGGAGCAGTGTGTCAGTCCTTGGCGCTGCGCGCCGGCCCGATGACTAGCGGTGGCCGCTCGGCGCGGGCGCGCTGCTGGCACAGCGCCAGGCCCGCGGGCGACCGGTCACCGGAACGCGGGCGCGCGCGAGTTTTCTGGGGGTGGGGACGGCCGTCCACGGCCGCAATAAGAAGGTGCGCCGACCATCACCGGGCATGGCTGTGCCCCGGGGGCCGATCGCGGTGGGTCAGGCGCGGGCGCGCTGCTTGATGCGGGAGGTCAGCTCCTGCACCTGGTCGTAGATGCGCCTGCGCTCGGCCATCTCCTTGCGGATCTTCTTGTCCGCGTGCATGACCGTGGTGTGGTCGCGGCCGCCGAAGGTCTGGCCGATCTTCGGCAGCGACAGGTCGGTCAGCTCCCGGCAGAGGTACATCGAGATCTGCCGCGCCTGGGCAAGCGCTTTCGTCTTGCCGGGGCCACACAGGTCATCGATCGAGACGCCGAAGAACTCAGCGGTGACGGCCATGATCGTCGCCACGCTGATCTCCGGGGCGTGCGAGTCCGGGATGAGATCGCGTAAAACGATCTCGGCGAGGCTCACGTCAACCGGCTGGCGGTTGAGCGAGGCGAACGCCGTGACGCGGATGAGCGCGCCCTCCAGCTCCCGGATGTTCGCCTCGACCCGCGCGGCGATGAACTCCAGCACCTCCGCGGGCGCGGCCAGCCGATCCTGCGCGGCCTTCTTGCGCAGGATCGCGATGCGCGTCTCCAGCTCGGGCGGCTGGATGTCGGTGATCAGACCCCACTCGAACCGGGTCCGCAGCCGGTCCTCCAGCGTCTCCAGCCGCTTGGGCGGCCGGTCGGAGGACACCACGATCTGCTTGTTCGCGTTGTGCAGCGTGTTGAAGGTGTGGAAGAACTCCTCCTGGGTGCCTTCCTTGCCCTCCAAGAACTGGATGTCGTCGACCAGCAGCACGTCGATGTCGCGGTAGCGGCGCTGAAACGCCACCTTCCGGTCGTCGCGCAGCGAGTTGATGAAGTCGTTGGTGAACTCCTCGGTCGAGACGTACCGCACGCGCATCCCCGGAAACAGGCGCTGCGCGTAGTGGCCGACCGCGTGGAGCAGGTGCGTCTTGCCCAGACCGGACTCGCCCCAGATGAACAGCGGGTTGTACGCCCGCGCGGGCGCCTCGGCCACGGCGACCGACGCGGCGTGGGCGAACCGGTTGGACGCGCCGATGACGAAGGTGTCGAACGTGTACTTCTCGTTCAGCCGGGTCTTGGAGGTCTGCGGCTGGGCGGGCGCGGTGAACGGCTGCCCGCTCGTCTGCGGCTGCCCGGTGAAGGTCGGCCAGATCTCGTGGACGGTGGCGAGCGCGTCGCCTTCCTCGTCCACCTCTTCGCCGTCGTCCTCGGTGTCGCCCACGTACTGGCCGGGCGCTTCGGGCAGCACCGGCGGCTGGCCCGACGCGGGGTGGGCGGGCAGCTCCATGGCGGCCTGGATCTCCATCGCCGGGATGGTCAACGTGTCGCCGTCCGCGGCGGCGGCTGGCGGCGCCACGATCGGCGGGGCCTTCGGCGCCGGGGTGGGCGCGGCGTCGACCTTGACCGCGAGGGACACGACCCGGCCGAGCCTGCGGGACAGCGCCGCGGTGATCGGCTCACGCAGCGCGCGCTCGATGGCCTCTTTGGCGAAGTCGCTTGGGGCGGACAGCAGCGCGGTGCCGTCGAGCAGGCCGATGGGCCTGGTCATCCGCATCCACGCGCGCTGGGACGGGGACAGGGTCCCGGCTGAGAGCTCCCGAACGACCTGCTCCCAGACCACACCGAGATTCATCTGGTGCTCGGACATCGGCCGCGTTCCCCTCCCCTCGTTCTCGGTAAAGCTGTCCCGGCTCGCGGGTGCCGTCCACACAGGCATCCACAGGGTTGTCCACAACTGTGCACGAAGGTACGGCGAACCGCAGCGAAACCCGTCCGGGGGGTTCAAGGTACTCAGTGGCTCGGCGACGTCGGCGCGGCAGGGCTCCCATTCCCCGGGGCGGCCAACCAAGAGCCGCACGGTAACAATGGTCCCCGGCAACTCACAAGACGCGCTGGTAGGCGGCCCCGCCGACCCCCGTTTTGAACCCGGCCGAGCAGGTGCGTACCCTCATAAGGTCTCCCGCTTGCGGAAGGCGTGTTCCGCGTGCCCATCAAGGTTTCCTCGATGGCTGTCGCGCGGAAGCCGCCTTGGCCGCTGTCCGGCAGGGAGCGCCAGACCTGCTCGACCTCAAGTACCGGGAGAACGAAGCCGTGAGCAAGCGCACCTTCCAGCCGAACAATCGTCGCCGGGCCAAGACCCACGGCTTCCGTCTGCGGATGCGCACCCGCGCCGGTCGCGCGATCGTCGCCGCGCGCCGCCGCCGGGGCCGCGACAAGCTGTCGGCCTGACCCCAGCCAGCCGCCGTGCTCCCCGCGGCCGCCCGGCTGACCAGCAGCGCGGACTTCCGGATGGTGACCAGGAGCGGTCGCCGCGCCGGTCGCCCGAGGCTGGTGGTGCACGCCGTGACGGCGGGGACCGAGGCGGCGCCTTCCGAAGCCGACCCGTCGGCGGTGCGGACCCGCGCCACGCCGAGGGTCGGTTTCGTCGTGAGTAAGGCAGTGGGCAACGCGGTCGTCCGGCACCGCGTCGCCCGGCGGCTGCGGCACATCGCGGCCGACCGGCTCGGAACTCTGCCGCCGGGCAGCGCGTTGGTCGTGCGGGCGCTGCCGAGGGCAGCCACGGCGACCAGCGCCGAACTCGGCCAGGACTTCGACTCCGCGATCCGCAGGCTGCGCCTGGTCGCCGAAGCGGATGACAGTGGCGGTGAAGCGTGACCAAGGCAACCGCGGTGCGAGACCGCGCGGCTGACCAGGCGCGCCCCGGGCCGATCGCGCGTGTCCTGCTGATCCCCGTGCGGGTCTACCGCCGGTGGATCTCGCCAGCGCTCCCGCCAGCCTGCCGGTTCTACCCCAGTTGTAGCGCGTACGCGGTCGAGGCACTCACGGTGCACGGCGCGCTGCGCGGCTCCTGGCTCGCACTGCGCCGCCTGCTCCGCTGCGGCCCCTGGCATCCTGGCGGGCTCGATCCCGTGCCGCGCAGGAAAACCGAGAACGCGTCCGGGACGACCAGCCCGGCTGACCCGACAGCTGCCGAGGAGTAGTCAGTGCTCGATTTCATCTACTACCCGGTGTCCTTCATCCTGTGGTGTTGGCACTGGGTCTTCGGCCACGTGTTCGGCGAGACCAGCGCGATCTCGTGGGCGCTTGGCATCGTGTTCCTGGTCTTCACGCTGCGCGCGATCATGTTCAAGCCCATGGTCAAGCAGGTGCGCTCCATGCGGAAGATGCAGGAGTTCGCGCCGGAGATCAAGAAGCTGCAGAAGAAGTACGCCAACGACAAGCAGAAGCTCGCCCAGGAGATGCAGAAGCTCCAGGCGCAGCACGGCGTCAGCCCGCTGGGCGGCTGCCTGCCGATGCTCCTGCAGATCCCGGTGTTCATCGGTCTGTTCCACGTGCTGCGCGAGTTCAAGCCGGGCAAGACCGAGAACTACTTCTTCGACGAGAGCGGCGTCTCCTCCTACAACGCGGCCAACCTCTTCGGCGCCCGCCTGGGCAACTGGATCACCCAGCCCGCGGTCGAACTCGCCAACTTCGACGTCTCCCGCGGCTCGGTCATCGCCGTCGCGGTGCCGCTGATGATCGCGGCGAGCGCGCTGACGCACCTCACCGCGCGGCACTCGGTGGCCCGCCAGAACCCGGCGTCGGCCACCCCGCAGACCGCGATGATGAACAAGCTGACGCTGTACGTGTTCCCGCTCGGCGTGCTCGTCGGTGGCTTCTTCTTCCCCATCGGCCTGATCGTGTACTGGCTCAGCAACAACGGCTGGACCCTCTGGCAGCAGCACTTCGTGTACAAGCGCATCGACGCCGAGGAAGCCGCGCAGAAGGCCGCCGCCATCGAGAAGCGCACCGCCACCGCGCCCAAGCCGGGCCAGCGGCCGACGCAGTCCAAGAAGCGTCCGCAGCCCGCCAAGCCGACCGACGGCGACACCGCCGCGGGCGCCACGGCAGAGCCCAAGCAGGACACTCCGCAGAAGCCCGCGGCCAACGGCACATCGGGCACCGAGATTCCCGGTCTGATCTCAGACCGATCCCGTAGCAAGAAGTCAGGTCGCAAGAACCGCTGAGGCGTGGCTCGACCTGGAGAGGAGATACCGTGCCGGAGACGGTGCAGGCGTCCGAGAAGGCCACCGACGCGCAAAGCGAGGACGCGCGGGCCGAGGACGGTGAGCGTTCACCGAGCTCGACCGAGGAACTGCTGGTCCAGGAAGGCGACATCGCCGGGGACTACCTGGAGCGGCTGCTCGACATCCTCGACTACGACGGCGACATCGACCTCGACGTCGAAGCCAGCCGCGCGGTGGTCAGCATCGACGGCGGCGAGGACCTGGAGAAGCTCGTCGGTCCGCGCGGCACGGTGCTGGAGGCGCTGCAGGAGCTGACCCGCCTGGCGGTCCAACAGGAGACCGGCACCCGCAGCAGACTGATGCTCGACATCGCGGGCTGGCGCGCCGACCGCAGGGAAGAGCTGCGCGACCTCGGCCGCGCCACCGCGCAGAAGGTCCTCTCCAGCGGCGAGCGCATCCGCCTCCAGCCCATGACCCCCTTCGAGCGCAAGGTGGTGCACGACGCCGTCGCCGCGGTCAAGGGCGTCCACAGCGAAAGCGAGGGCGAGGACCCCCGCAGGCGCGTGGTGGTCTTCCCCCAGTAACACCAGAACAACAAGAGGCGCGGTCCGCAGGAGGCAACGGACCGCGCCTCTTCTTATGCGCCCGTTTCACGTGAAACACCGCCACCCCCCAGCCGCCCCGACAGCTCGCCAAGCCCCACCCCAAGCCGCGCACTACTCCCCCACGCCTCAGCACCGATGCGATTCACTCGCGCCCCGCGACCAGATCCCCTGCCAGCCAGAGCTCGGACAGAGAAGACTCAGCTCCCACCCTCAGGTGCCCGGCCCGCCAAGAAACCACCCCGGCCACCTAGACCCGAACTCGCAAGGCCCACCAGGCTCGCCCCCGCAAGGCGGCACCCGCCCCCGCCACCTCGCCCCCGCTACCTGGCGGCCATCACCCGACCGCCAAGCCCCCGCGGTCGCCACCCGGCCATCCCAGTCGCTCGCCCTCCCGGACACCGACCGCTGGCCACCGACCACCGGCCGCTGGCGGCTGGCCGTCGACCTCCGCCTGACGGTCCACCACTCGCCCGCAGCCTGACGGCCTGCCCGGCCGCGTGGCCTCCCGCCGCCCGATCACCCGGGCGGCCCGCTGTCCCGGTCGCACGCATCCCAGCTCCCCGGCTGGCTGGCTACGCCAGCCCCTGCCGCCTGCCGGGCGGCAGCGTGGCCGGGTGGCCGCCAGCCACCCGGGCCCGCTCGGGTCACCCGGCCGCCCGGGCTTCCCGGGGCGCCCGGGGCGCCCGCCGTCTTGGGCGCCCGCATCCCAGCTTCCTGGCTGGCTGGCTACGCCAGCCTCTGCCACCCGGCGGCCTGCCTCCCGGCCGCCCGCCGGGTGGCCGCCAGCCACCTGGGTCCGCTCGGGTCACCCGGCCACCCGGGCTCCCCGGGTCGCTTGGTCGTCCACCGTCCTGGTCGCCTGCCTCCCAGCTCCCCGGCTGGCTGGCTACGCCAACCTCTGCCGCGCGCCGTGCGGCGCGCGGCGCCCCCGCCCGGCCGCGTGGCCGCCAGCCATGCGGGTCCGCTCGGGTCACCCGGCCGCCCGGCCGCCCGGCCACCCGGGCTTCCGGGTCGCTTGGTCGTCCACCGTCCTGGTCGCCCGCATCCCAGCCACCCGGCTGGCTGGCTACGCCAGCCTCTGCCGTGCGGCGCGCGCCCCCCCGCCCGCCGCGTGGCCACCAGCCACCCGGGTCCGCTCGGGTCGTCCGATCACCGGGTATCCGGCCGCTTGGCCTCCCGACCACCCGGGCTTCCCGCGTGGTCCGGCCGTCCCAACCCCGTTGCCCGCATCCCAGCCACCGGGCTGGCTGGCTCCGCCAGCCTCTGGCACCCGTCGCCCCCGCCCCCGCCCGCCATGCGTCCGCCAGCCAACCGGGCCCACTCAGGCCGCCCGGTCACCCGTGCTTCCGGCCTCCTGGCCTCCCGGCCTTCGGCCACCCTGCCGCCCGGGCTTCCGGGTCGCCCGGCCGCCGCCGTCCCGGTCGCCTGCATCCCAGCGGCTCGGCTGGCTGGCCACGCCAGCCGAGCGCCACTCAGCTGGCTGGGTGTGGGTCGCCCGCCTCACCGGGCGACCCACACCCAGCACTCCGCACCGCTGCTCATTACCTGGCGGCCTACTGCTTTGCTGACCACCGCCTTCTGGCCTACCACCTGCTCTCGGACCACCCGGCCTTCCGCCTCTCGGCGGCAGGCGGCTCGTGCCCGCGATTCGGCGGCTGGCTTGCCACCTGCCTCGCCAGCCGCCAGCCGCCAAGCCGACTGGCTGCCCCGCCCCGCCCCGCCCCGGCCCGGCGCCCCGCCCGTTCCCCCGCACCCGGCAGTCACTGCAGCCGCGCGTCGCCCGCGACCGGGCTGAACTCGGTCGCGTCGAGCCCCCGCCCTTGCTCCGTGCCCACCGCCTTTCCCGCGCCCACCGGCTCATCCTCCGATTCCCCGCCGCCGCTGCCTCGGGGCCTGCCTGCCTTCCGGTACCCGCCTTCCGACACCCCGGCTCCGGTGCCCGTCTCCCCGGTCGCCGTTCCCGACCCTCTTCCCGAGTGGAGCCGGTGCTGGGTGTCGGGCGGGTGACGTCTGTGCGTGTCGGTGATGGGGTGAGCGGGTCCCGGGTGGGGATCAGCGACAATCACTCCCGCACGGTTTCACGTGGAACATCGGATGGGGTTCGGGCGGTATGACCAACGTTGATCGGGCTGATCTGTCCTCGGCGGCGCGCGCCGTCTTTGGGGAGCGGGTGGGTCAGGCTGAGGAGTTCGTTCGGATGCTGGCCGAGCATGGGGTGGAGCGGGGGTTGATTGGGCCTCGGGAGGTCGACCGGCTGTGGGAGCGGCATGTGTTGAACTCCGCCGTTATCGGTGAGCGGGTGGGCGACGGGGTTCGGGTGATCGATGTGGGGTCGGGGGCCGGGCTGCCGGGGATACCGTTGGCGATCGCGCGGCCGGACCTTTCCATCACGTTGGTCGAGCCGATGGCTCGGCGGGTGGCGTGGTTGGACGAGGTCGTGGAGACTCTTGCTCTGTCGTCGGTCACGGTCCTGCGGGGGCGGGCCGAAGAACCGTCTGTTCGGTCGCGGGTGGCCGGTGCCGATGTGGTCACCGCCCGGGCGGTCGCTCCCCTGGCGAAGTTGTGTGGCTGGTGTCTGCCGCTGTTGCGGACGGGCGGTGTGCTGGTCGCGCTCAAGGGGGCCAGTGCCGCTGAGGAGATCGAACGGGACCGGCAGGCGATTGGCCGGTTGGGCGGGGGCGCGCCGCGGGTTGAAAGCTGCGGGGACGCCGTCCTGGGGGTTCCGACGACGGTTGTGGTGGTTGAACGTGTGAAGTCCGCTGGCGGGCGTGACCGGTCCGCGCGGACAAGGAAGGATCAGGATGCACATCGAGGCTGAGAACGGAGCGAGGATGTTCCACGTGAAACCGACGGCTTTCGTGGCCGACTGGACCGGGAC
This sequence comes from Actinokineospora sp. NPDC051303, assembly GCF_055586285.1. Classification (NCBI taxonomy): domain Bacteria; kingdom Bacillati; phylum Actinomycetota; class Actinomycetes; order Pseudonocardiales; family Pseudonocardiaceae; genus Actinokineospora; species Actinokineospora sp. NPDC051303. Next base: position 155,887 of record NZ_JBVJIN010000002.1, on the reverse strand, counting down.
GGGCAGGTGCGCGGACCGGTGAACCAGCCCTCTCCCGCCGCCGTCTCCGGTTGGACGCCGATCGCCGAGGAAGCCGCTCGGGCTACCCGGCTCAAGCACCCGGACCGCATGTTCCCCCGTCCCGTTCGCCGCCGCGTGATCACCGTTGCCAACCAGAAGGGCGGCGTCGGCAAGACAACCTCCACGGTCAACCTCGCCGCCGGGTTGGCGATGCACGGCCTGCGCGTGCTGGTCATCGACCTCGACCCGCAGGGCAACGCCAGCACCGCGCTCGGCGTTGACCACCGCTCTGGGACGCCCTCGGTGTACGAGGTGCTGCTGGGTGAGGTGACCGTCGCGGACGCGGCTCAGGTCAGCGACCAGTCCGGCAACCTGTACTGCGTGCCCGCCACCATCGACCTCGCGGGCGCCGAGATCGAACTCGTGTCGATGGCGTCGCGGGAGTCGCGGCTCAAGGAGGCGCTGTCCGACCAGGCGCTGGACGAGCTGAACCCGGACTACGTTTTCATCGACTGCCCGCCCTCGCTCGGCCTGCTCACGGTCAACGCGATGGTCGCCGCGCAGGAGGTGCTGATCCCGATCCAGTGCGAGTACTACGCGCTGGAGGGGCTGAGCCAGCTCCTGCGCAACATCGAGTTGGTGCAGGGCCACCTGAATCGCTCGCTGGTCGTGTCCACGATTCTGCTGACCATGTACGACGGCCGCACCAAGCTGGCCGACCAGGTCACCAACGAGGTGCGCCACCACTTCGGCCAGACCGTGCTCACGACCGTCATCCCGCGCAGCGTCAAGGTGTCCGAGGCCCCCGGCTACGGACAGACCGTGCTCGCGTACGACCCGGGTTCCCGCGGCGCCATGAGCTACCTGGACGCCGCCCGTGAAGTTGCCGAGCGAGGAGCGGAGGCGCCGCGATGAGTGCCACAGGACCGGCTGGACGCAAGGGCGGACTGGGCCGGGGGCTCGCCGCCCTCATCCCCCAGGGACCGGCGACCGGCGCCCCGGCGGGCGGGCTGACCCTGCCCGCTCCCCCGGCGGCGCGCAACGGGGACAGCAAGCCCGCGCCCGAAGCCGAGCACTCGGGCACGGTCGCGGGCGCGGTCTACCGCGAGGTCCCGACCGCGTCGATCACGGCGAACCCGAAGCAGCCGCGGCAGGTGTTCGACGAGGACGCGCTGACCGAGCTGGAGCACTCGATCCGCGAGTTCGGGCTCATGCAGCCGATCGTGGTGCGCGAGCTGGGGCCGGAGACTTACGAGTTGGTCATGGGCGAGCGGCGGCTGCGGGCGTCGCAGCGCGCGGGCCTGGACCGTATCCCGGCCATCGTCCGGCAGACCGCCGACGACGCGATGCTGCGCGACGCGCTGCTGGAGAACATCCACCGGGTCCAGCTCAACCCGCTGGAAGAGGCGGCGGCGTATCAGCAGTTGCTGGACGAGTTCTCGGTGACGCACGAGGAGCTGGCGGGCCGGATCGGGCGGAGTCGGCCGGTCATCACCAACACCATCCGGCTGCTTCGGCTGCCGCTGCCGGTGCAGCGCCGGGTCGCGGCCGGGGTGCTGTCCGCTGGGCACGCGCGGGCGCTGCTGGGGTTGGACGACCCGGGCGCGCAGGAGGAGTTGGCGACCCGGATCGTCGCCGAGGGGTTGTCGGTGCGGGCGACCGAGGAAGCGGTCACGCTCGCCAAGGGCGCTCCCCCGGCCAAGCCGAAGGCCGCGCCGCGCAAGCCGATGCAGGCGCCGGGGCTGCAAGGGGTGGCCGAGCGGCTGTCGGACAAGTTCGACACCCGGGTGAAGGTCGAACTCGGCAAGCGGAAAGGCCGGATCGTGGTCGAGTTCGGGTCGGTGGACGACCTGGAGCGCATTGTCGAGATGATGTCCGACAACGGGACAAATCGGACATGAGATTTCCGCATGGAACCATACCGGCTACTTACGTCACGGTGACGATGGCTCTGCGTCGACTCAAACTCACTCAGAGTGCGGGCTTGGCGCGGGCAATCGCCCGGTCGACCAGCCCCGCGTAGATCGCGCCCAACGACCGACCGGCCGCCTCGATCGCCATCGGCACGAGCGAGGTCTCGGTCAGCCCCGGCGACAAGTTCACCTCCAGGAAGTGAACCTCGCCGTCGGCGCCCACGATCGCGTCGGTGCGCGAAACATCGCGCAGCCCGAGCAGCCAGTGCGCCGACACCGCGACATCGGCCACCTTCGCGGCGGTCTCCGCGTCGAGCCGGGCGGGCGTGTGGAACGTGGTGAGCCCGGCGGTGTAGCGGGCGGTGTAGTCGTAGACGCCGGTCTCGGCGGCGATCTCCACCGCGGGCAGCGCCGCCGGACCATCAGGGCCCTCGATGACAGTGACCGCAACCTCGATGCCGTCGACGAACCGCTCGGCCAGCACCGTGTCGCTGTAGGCGAGGCAGCCGACCATCGCGGTCGGCAGGTCGGCCGCGGCGCGCACGACCTGCGCGCCGAGCGCGGAGCCGCCCTGGTCCGGCTTGAGCATCAGCGGCAGCCCCAGCCGCTCGACCATGGCGTCGAGCACCGGGCGCGCGCCGAGTTCGCGGAACGTCCGGTGCGGCAGGACGACCCAGTCCGGCGTGAGCAGGCCCGCCCGCGCCAACTCGGCCTTCGCGCTCGGCTTGTCCCACGCCCGGCGGCACGCGTCGGCGTCCGCGCCGACGTACGGGATGCCGAGCAGTTCGAGGATCGTCTGGATGGAGCCGTTCTCACCCTCGCCGCCGTGCAGCGCGATGACCACCGCGTCCGGCCGCTGCTCGCGCAACCGGGGCAGCAGGCTCGCGTCGGCGTCCCACTCCTCGACGGTGACCCCGACCGAGCGCAGGGCAGCGGACAGCCGCCGCCCGGACCGCAGCGAGACGTCCCGCTCGTGCGAGAGACCTCCGGCGAGCACGGCGACGCAGCGGTCGGACACAGGTGTCTCCTCAGGTGAGTCCACAGTGGAGCTGAAAGCGGGTCCTGACGCTACACCGCCGACGATCAGGCGGTGTCCGGCGTGGGCGTCTGCGGACCGGTCAGGGAACGGCTCGTCGTCGGGCCGAAGGTGTTGAGCAGCTCGATCTCCTGGGCCAGCACGCCCGCGAGCCTGCGCACGCCCTCGGAGATCCGCTCCGGCGGCGGATAGCAGAACGACAGCCGCATCTGCCTGCTGCCGAACCCGTCGGCGTAGAACCCGGTGCCCGGCACGTACGCGACCCGCGCCGTCACCGCGCGGGGCTGCATGGCCTTGGTGTCGACGCCCTCGGGCACGGTCATCCACACGAAGAACCCGCCGTCGGGCTTGGTCCATGTGCAGCCTGCGGGCATGTGCTGTTCCAGGCCGGTGAGCAGCGCGTCGCGGCGCTCCCGGTACATCGTCTGGAACGACTTGATCTGGCCTTTCCAGTCGTGCGTGGCCAGGTAGCGGGAGACGACCATCTGGTTGAGCGTTGGCGCGCACAGCGCGGCCGACTCGGCGGCCAGGACCAGCTTCTCGCGCACGGCGTGCGGCGCGAGCGCCCAGCCCACCCGCAGCCCAGAGGCGAAGGTCTTGGAGAACGAGCCAAGGTAGATGACGTTGTCGGCGTCCATCGAACGCAGCGCCGGGTAGATCTGACCGTCGAAGCCGAGCAGCCCGTACGGGTTGTCCTCGATGATCAGCACGTCGTGCCGGGCGCAGATCTCGATCACCTCGGCCCGCCGCGCCACCGCGAGCGTCACCCCGGCCGGGTTGTTGAAGTTCGGAATCGTGTACAGGAACTTGACGCGCCTACCCGCCCGTTCGGCCGCGGCCAAAGCGGCCCGGAGCGCGTCGGGGATCAGGCCCTCGTCGTCCATGGCGACGTGCCGGACGTCGGCCTGGTAGGAGGCGAAGGTGCCCAGCGCGCCCACGTAGGAGGGGCCTTCGGCGAGGATGATGTCGCCCGGGTCGCAGAAGATGCGGGTAACAAGGTCCAAGGCCATCTGCGAGCCGACGGTGACCACCAGGTCGTCGGGGTGGCCGTGCACGCCTTCGAGCGCCATGACCTCGCAAATCTGCTCACGCAGCAGTGGCACGCCATGCGCGGAGCCGTATTGCAGGGCGGTGAGCCCGTCCTCGGCGATGATCGAGGCGATCTGGTCGGACAACGAGTCCAACGGCAGGGCGGCCAGGTTGGGCATCCCGCCCGCCAGCGACACCACTTCGGGCCTGCTGGCCACCGCGAACAGTGCCCGCACCTCGGACGCCGTCATGCCCTCCGCGCGCGCCGCGTAGCGCCGCAGATGCGGGTCGAGACTGCGGGCGCCCTGTCTTTCGGGCGGCTGTCCAGTGCTGGTCATGATCGCTCCGTGGGTCCTGACAGATCAGTCGAGTGTAACCGGATGAGTGACTTAGCCCTGATATTCGGCCCTACGGTTCCGACGCACGTCACATCGTCCTATTCTGGGTTGCGTAACTCGCCGTCCTCCCCTGCGGGCGCGCGACAGGCCCGCGAGGCACGGGAGGTTGGGTGTCGCGACGCGTTGTCGGCGTTACGCTGGACAACCTGGAACACCTTCCGAAGCACTGCCGCGGATGCGTGTACTGGGAGTTGGCGCCGCATCTGAAGGAGCAGGCGGAGGAGTTCGGCACCACCGAGCTGGAAAAGGAAGCGTGGGTTTCCAGCGTGCTGCTGGACTGGGGCTCCTGCGGCCGGGTGGTCTACAGCGACAAACTTCCCGTCGGGTTCGTCCTCTACGCCCCACCGAACGCCGTCCCCCGCGCGTCGGCGTTCCCAACGTCCCCGGTCAGCGCCGACGCGGTCGTGCTCACCGGTTTCCACGTCCTCCCCGAGTTCCGCGAAGGCGGCCTGGGCCGCATGCTGGTGCAAGCGGTCGCCAAGGACCTAACCCGACGCGGCGTCAAGGCCATCGAAGCCTTTGGCGACGCCAAACCCGACGAGGACCGCTCCTGCGTCGTCCCCGCCGACTTCCTGACCAGCGTCGGCTTCAAAACCGTCCGCCCCCACCCCAGGTGGCCCCGCCTGCGCCTAGAACTGCGCACCGGCATCACCTGGAAGGAAGACGTCGAGGCTGCCTTGGAACGCCTGCTAGGCACGGTCTCGGTCAGCACCGCAAGCCCGGTTCTCCAGCGCTGACCACCCACCAGCCAACCGAGCCACAGCCCCACCAAGTGCTGCCTGAGCTCCCCCGGGCCGTTCATGATCGCGAGTTATCCACAGGCAAACCGCACCCTCTTTACCGCGCTGACCTGCGGCGATAGGATGGAGCAGGGCCCGGCCCCCAGGGTGGGTGGGGTTTGTTGTGTGGGGGTGGGGCGGCGAATGAAGATCGGTTGAGGGCGTGGGTGGTGGCTTGTGCGCCTGCCAACCAAGCCGAACCCGAACCCGAACCCGCCGAATGCTTGTGGTGGTGGAGCGGCGACCGCTTGTGTGCCGGGCTGTGCCCGACCTGCCGGTGCTGGTGGGAGCGGAACGGCGCGCCTACCCAGCCAAAGCCTGATCGGTCAGGTGCCCGTGGGCGTGGGACGGTGGACCCACGTTCCTACCGACCGCACCCAAAGTTGCAGGTGCCCGGTGAGAACGGACCAGCGGACCCACGTTCCTGCCAGCCGTACTCTCCCTGCCAGGTGCCCGGTGGGAGCGGAACAGCACACCCGAGCCCTCTGCCAGGCCGAACCGAGCCTGCCAGGTGCTCGGTGGTGCGGACCCGAGCAGCGAACCCGCCCCCCGCGCGCAGGCTCGCCCAGTGCTCGATGGGCCAAGGAGCACAAGCGAACCTGCCCCCCACGAAGCCGCACCTACGCTCGCCCAGTGCTCGATGGGGTGGAGTGGTTTCTTTGGGGGTGAAGGAAGGTCCCTAAACTTGCCGTGGTCGTGGGGCCGAAGGCTCCCCACCCGTCTTTCCCACGACGGGATCTTCCTTCGTAGGGGCCCCAAAGAAACCACTCCACCCCATCGAGCAACCCCACAACCCAGCGAGCGCTCACTCAGCCTTAGCGAGCTCGTGCGCGAGCACATCGGCGAAGGTGAAACTCCCAGTCGGCTGGTCGTTCTCGCCGAGTAGGTAGAGGCGTTTCACGGCGACGACGATGCCCTCCGCGACGATGTCCCGGAACGCGGGGTCGGACAGGCGTCGGCGGTCGTCGTCGTTGGTCAGGTAGCCGATCTCGATGCGGACCGCGGTGCAGCGGGTCAGGCGCAGCATCTCCCAGGTCTTGGGGTGTGCGCCGCAGTCCCGCAGGCCGGTGCGCATGGCCAGTTCGCGCTGGATCAGGCCTGCCATCGCTTCGCCGAGGGTGGACCAGGCGCCGTTGCCGGTGCCGAAGTGGAAGCTGGCCACGCCCTGGGCGTAGGGGGAGCGGTTGGCGTCGCAGTGCAGGGACAGCACCAGGTCGGCGCCCGCTTCGTTGGCGAACTGGGCGCGGTCGGCCTCGTCGGGGCACTGGTCGCGGCCGCGGGAGAGCAGGGCTTCCATGCCGGTGGCGACCATTCGGCCTTCGAGCCTGCTCGCCAGGTCCCACATCAGGTCGGACTCGTTGACGCCGCGCACCGAGACACCGAGGTCGGAGCCGCCGTGGCCGGGGTCGATGACGATGCGCTTGCCGCGCAGGCGGGGGCCGGAGCGGCGCACGCGTTCCTGTTCGCGCAGCAGCACCGGTCGGCCGCCGCGGGCGCGGGGGGACAGTTGGCGCAGGGCGCGGACGGTTTCCGGGCCGCAGATGCCGTCGATGGTCAGCCCGTAGTCGCGCTGGAAGTTGCGTAGCGCGGCCTCGGTCTGCGCGCCGAACACGCCGTTGGGGCGGCCCGCATCGTAGCCGAGTTCGAGCAGGCGCTCTTGCAGCGTGACGACGTCGTCGCCGGTGATCGGCGCGGACACCATGTACGCCAGCGGCCTGCCGCCGAGTTGGTGGGTGGCGTCCCGCAGCGCGCGGTAGGTCGCCGGGCCGATGAGGCCGTCGGTGATCAGCCCGCGTTGCTGCTGGAAGGTGCGCACGGCGTTCTCCATGCCCTGGTCGAACTGACCGGACTCAAGGACGCCCTGTGCCGGAGGCATCAGGCCCAACGCGGTGAGCGTGGACCGAACCTCGGCTACGGCAGGCCCCCCATCGCCGCGGCGGAGTACCCGCATGCACCCTCGCTCTCGACTCGTGCACCGGTTTCCACCGATGCGGATCCTGACAGCTCACCATTGTGCCCTGTCGGACTTCCCAACAATCGCAGGGTGGCTGCTGCGTCACGCATACGCAAACCGGGGCCCTCGCGTCGTCAATGAGACGCGAAGACCCCGGGTGCGGGTTGCCCGCTCGGGCGGGCTCAGGCCAGGTAGTCCTCAAGATCCTTGAGGAGGGTGGCCTTCGGCTTGGCGCCGACGATGGTCTTCACCGGCTTGCCGCCCTTGAAGACGACCATCGTCGGGATGGACAGGATCTGGTAGTCGCGGGCGACGCCCGGGTTCTTGTCGATGTCGACCTTCGCGACGGTGATCTTGTCTTTGTGCGCGCCCGCGATCTCCTCCAGCACCGGGGCGACCATCCGGCACGGCCCGCACCAGGTCGCCCAGAAGTCCACGATCACGGGCTTGTCGCTGGTCAGAACGTCGTCCGCGAACGAGCTGTCGGTGACGGTGACGGTGTTGCCTGCCATCTTCTCTCCTGTGGCGTCGGGATGGTGCGGATCAGTTGACGGCGCCGTAGCCGCCGCCGACGAGTTCGGGGGCGATCTCGGCTTCGGTCGACTCGCCGTGCTCGGCGAGCCAGCGCTCGGCGTCGATCGCCGCCGCGCAGCCGGAGCCCGCAGCGGTGATGGCCTGCCGGTAGGTGTGGTCGACCAGGTCACCGGCGGCGAACACGCCGTCGATGTTGGTGTAGGTGCTCTGGCCGCGGGTGACTACGTAGCCTTCGTCGTCCACGTCAACCTGGCCGGTGACGAGCGCGCTGCGCGGGTCGTGGCCGATGGCGACGAAGAAGCCGGTGACGTCGAGGACCGAGGTGTCGCCGGTGACCGTGTCCCGCAGCTTCAGGCCGGTGACCGTGGTGTCGCCCAAGACTTCGGTGACTTCGGAGTTGAGCTGCCAGCGGATCTTCTCGTTGGCCCGCGCCCGCTCCAGCATGATCTTCGACGCCCGGAACTCCTCGCGGCGGTGGATGATCGTGACCGACCGGGCGAAGCGGGTGAGGAAGGTGGCTTCCTCCATCGCCGAGTCGCCGCCGCCGAGGACGGCGATGTCCTGGTCGCGGAAGAAGAAGCCGTCGCAGGTCGCGCAGGCGGACACGCCTCGGCCGAGCAGCTCCTGCTCGCCGGGCACGTTGAGGTAGCGGGCCGCCGCGCCCATCGCGAGGATCACGGCCTTGGCCGCGTACCGGACGCCGTTGGCGTGCACGTACTTCACCGGGCCGGTCAGCTCGACGGACTCGACGTCCTCCGGGCGGAGCTCGGCGCCGAAGCGCTCGGCCTGGGCGCGCATCTGCTCCATCAGGTCGGGGCCCATGATGCCGTCGCGGAAGCCGGGGAAGTTCTCGACCTCGGTCGTGGTCATCAGCGCGCCGCCGAACTGGGAGCCCTCGAACACCAGCGGGTCGAGCTGGGCGCGCGCGGCGTAGACGGCTGCGGTGTACCCCGCCGGTCCCGAACCGATGATGATCACGTTTCGGATGTGGTCCGCTTCCGCAGGCATTGCCCCTCCATCGACCTTCGCCGAGCGCTCGCGGGGCCCGGTCACGTGAGTGTCAACGCGATCGTAGGCGGCGGTTGTTCCTGCTGTTCGCGGTGATGGCCAGCACCCGGCGAAAACGCGTGGGCGGGACCGGCCGAACGGCGGGCCCCGCTGTGCGCCGAATGGGGTCAGCGGCCGATGGTGTCGGTGAACAGCTGGGTGCAGTCCGGGGCGACGACCAGGACGCGCAGTTGGCCCGCGACACCGGTGAACAGCAGGGCCATCACGCCGGGCTTGCCGTCGAGGGTGACCGGCCGCACGCCGACCGTCTGCGACTTCGCCACGTCGTACCCGTTGGCCGCGACGCACTTGTCCAGCCCGGCCTCGTCGCCCAGCGGGCCGTAGTCCTTGCTGTCGCCGATCGCTTTGGCCGCGGCGCTGACGCCGTCGCGGGTGACCGCGAGCGGTGCCTGGTCGGCGGCGGCGCCCGGCGCGGAGGCTGAGGGAACGGGGGCGGCGACGCCGCCGGTGGTCTGCTGGGGGCCCGGGACGACCGCGACGGTCACCGCGACGGCCGCGGCAGCGGCGGTCAGCAGGCCGACGCCCCACGCGGCGCGCTTGCCGCGCTTGCGTCGGGCCTCGGCCAGGTCGACAACCGGGGCGGCAAACGTTTGCGGGGCGGGTTGCGCCGGGGGTCCTGAGTGCTGCTGGACGGCGACGCCGCCGCCGAACGCGCGCCGGGCCTCGGCGTCGAGCGCGGCGTCCAGGCTCGCGGCGAACCGGGCGGGCATCGGCGGCGCGGGCGCCTCCCGGAGGTCGCCGAGGCCGACTCGCACCGATTCCAACGCGTCGACGACCGCCCTGGCGTCGGGGTCGGCGTCGACCTGGGCCCACAGCCGCGCGCTCCGCTCCGGGTCGAGGACGCCCGCGTGCAGGTCGGCGAGCAGGTCGACAGACCACGGGGGCCCACTTGGCCCACCGCCGCGAACCTCGTCTGTCATCGTCCCTCCCGGTGACGCCCCAGTGGCGCGTTTCTCAGTGCCGCGTTTCCTTCTGCAACAGCGCCACCTGGGACGTTCGCATCTGCATCGGGGTTCCGCAGATGTCCGAGAACTTTCGCGAGTTTGGCCCGGCCTCGCGCGCACCGGCTTTTCACCGTGCCTTCGGCGATGCCGAGCAGCTTGGCGGTCTCGGCCACCGAATAGCCTTCGACGTCGACCAGCACGATCGGGACGCGCTGCTCTTCGGACAGTTCGTTCAGCGCGGTCTGCACCACCAACCTGGTCTCCCGGTCGGACATGGCGTCACGCGGCGTGACCGGCTCGCCTGGGCCTGCCTCGGGCAGCGGCACGGTCGGCCGGGCCTGGCGGCGGCGCACCCGGTCGAGGCAGGCGTTCACCACGATCCGGTGCAGCCACGTGGTCACCTGCGACTCCGCGCGGAACGAGCCCGCCGCGCGGAACGCCGAGATGAAGGCCTCTTGCAGCGCGTCCGAGGCCTCTTCGGGGTCACGGAGAGTGCGCAGCGCCACCGCCCACATCCGGTCCCGATGCCTGCGCACGAGCTCGGCGAAGGCGCGCGGGTCTCCCGCGGCGTGCGCCGCGATGAGGGCGGCGTCCGAACTGGCAGCGGCGGTCACCCGGACAGGGTAGCGGTCCTCTCCTAGCCGCCGTACCCCCCTCGGACCAGCACATATCTACTACCTCGCGCGGACGAAGCCGATCTCGCCGATCTCGGAGACGTTGCCCTCGCCGAGGGTCGTCACCCAGATCAGCATGTGCTGGCTTGGCTCGGCGTGGTCGAGCTGGAGCCGGGTCTGGCCAGCCGCCAGCGTGGCCTTGCCGATGACCTTGGTCTCGTCCAGGCCGGGCTTCTCCGACGGCGCGGTGCGGATCTCGACCACGGTGCCCTCGGACGGCGAGTCGATCAGCACGTCGAGGAACACGACCGGCTCGGCGAACGAGGCCATGATCCCCACGCCCGGCTTGAGCGCCGGGAACGGCCGCTCGTACTTGTCGGTCTTCCACGTCGTCTGCGGGTTGTCGTCGAAGGCGCGGTTGGCCCGGCGCGGGTTGTCCGCGGTGCCCTTGATGTTGTAGACCTGCACGCCCGCGGGCTTGATCGGGACGCCGGGCTGGGGCGGCGGGGTGTTCTGGTTGGTGCTCCCGGCGTTGCCCGGCGCGGTCGCCACCGCGGTCGGGCCGACCCCGGGCGGCGGGTCGCCGAAGAAGCTGATCAACTGCATCCCCAGCCAGGCCAGCACGGCGACGGTCGCCACGGCCAGCGTGGTCACGCCGATGGCGAGCTTGCGCCGCTTCGCCGCGTCGTTGCTTGGCCGCCGCGTCGTCCACACCAGGCCGTCGTCTTCTTCGTCGGAGTCCATGACCGCGTCGATGCGCTGGGTCACGTCCTCGTCCACGTCGACCCGCTCCAGCGCCTGGACCAGGGCGGAGCTGGTGCGGATGCCGCCGGTCGGGTGCTCGGAGAGGCTGTGGACCGCGGCGGCGGACAGCTCGTGCGGGATGTAGGGGAACAGCGCGCGGGGCGCGACGACCACGCCGTCCGGGCCGATCGGCGCCGCCGGGATGCCCTCGACCGGGGCCAGCGGCCAGCGCCCGGTGAGCAGCAGGTACAGGATCGCGCCGAGCCCGCGCACGTCGTCTTGCAGCGTCGCGTCCGGCTGCGGCCCGGGGAAGGCCATCTGGAGCCTGCCGTCGGTGGTGATCCGGGCCCGCTGCGGGTGGTCGACGCCGAGGACGAGGCCGATCTGGTGCGCCGACTCCACCGCGGAGGCCAGCGGCAGCAGCAGCCGGGCCGCCGTCGCGGGCGGCAGCGGGTGCTCGGCGATCACGTCGATGATGTCGCTGCCCGAGGCCCAGTCGGCCACGACCATGCCGAGCAGGCCCTCTTCGGGGGCGATGCCGCTGCCGAGGCTGAGCACGTCGAGGACGCGGCTGTTGCCGGGGTGCACGATCTGCGCGGCGTGCGTCGCGCGCTCCAGGGTGCGGCGCACGCCTTCGACGTCGCGGGCGTCACCCGGCGAGCCGGTCAGCAGGGTGAGGGCGACCTCGCGGCGGAGCTGGCCGTCCTGGGCCCGCCACAGCCGGGCGTTGCCCCGGCGGCCGACGACACCGGCCTGGGCCAGCAGCCGGTAGCGGCCGTCGCCGACCACGCCACCGGGGACGAGGAAGCCGTTTCTGGCCCGGATGCCAGCCGCTTCCTCGCCGATGGGGTACTCGGTCCGCCGTGTGGTCACCCGGTCTCTCTCCCGCCTGACGCCTCGCGACGAGCGTACGTGAGAACCGGCGTGGATCGCTGATGAACGAACTCAGCCTCGGCGCACCAGACGGGTGATTCGGCTCGTCGCGGGCTTGAGCTCGGGCACCCGCAGCGCGGCGAGGACACCGAAGGAGACCACCCCGGCGACGACGGTCTGCACGATCAGCGCGACCCAGCCCGTGCCCCGCGAATGCGCGCCTTCTGGCAGCACAAGGCGGGTGACCAGCCAGGCCGCGAGCACTCCCGCCGCGCCAGCGACCACGCTCATGGCGATCACCTTGACGATCTTCTTGCTGCGCAGGTTGCCCAGCCGGACCCACAGCCACATCTGGCCGAGGACCGCGCCGACGACGAAGGTCAGCGAATTGACCAACATCACGCCGACGACCACCTGATCGGGGCGCACCACCGCGCCGCACATGTACATCAGCGGGATCTTCACGGCGGTCATCACGACCATGATCAGCGTCGGGGTGCGCGAGTCCTTCATCGCGTAGAACACCCGGAGCTGGAGCATCACCAGCGCGTAGGGCAGCAGGCCGAACGCGGAGAACGCCAGCGCGGTGCCCAGCCGCTGCGCTTCGGCGGGGCCGGTCTCGCCCGCGTTGAACAGCGCAAGGCCGATCGCCGGGCCCGCGATGGTCAGCACCGCGCTGATCGGCACCAGCATCACCGCGGTGAGCCTGCTGCCGGTCGACAGGTTGTCGATGAGGCCCTTGTTGTCGCCGTCCGCGGCGGCCTTGCTCATCCTCGGCATGATCGCGGTCAGCAGCGAGACGCCGATCACCCCGTACGGGAGCTGGAACAGCAGCCACGCGTTGCTGTAGATGGACACGCCGCCGTTGGCCGCCGCGGTGAGGACCCGCTGGGTGATCACCATGCCGATCTGGCTGATCAGGACGTAGCCGAGGATCCACAGCGCCAGGCCGCCGAACTCGCGCAGCCGCGCGTCGATGCCCCAGGTCCAGCGGAACGTGAAGTCGATGCCGCGCAGCGCGGGCACCAGCATCGCCGACTGCACCACGATGCCCAGGGTGGTGCCGATGCCGAGCACCAGCAGCTTCGCGTCGCCCATCCGCACCGGGTCGAGCGAGATGTCGCCGGGGACCAGGGCGTAGACCACCAGGGTCGCCATGATGACCAGGTTGTTCACCACCGGCGCCCACGCTGTCGGCCCGAACACGTGCCGGGCTTGCAGGATCGCCGAGAGCAGGGCGAACAGGCCGTAGAAGAGGATCTCCGGCAGCAGCAGATAGGCGAAGGCGGTGACCAGCGCCGGGTTGGCCTGGCCGGTCGAGTCGTCCACGTAGAGGGTGGTGAACAGCGGGGCGGCGGCGATCGCGACGACCGTGCCGACGGCCAGGCCCGTCATGCCGACGGTGAGCAGCCGGTTCGTGTACTCCGCGCCGCCGTCTTCGTCGCTCTGCGAGCGGACCAGCAGCGGGACGACGATGCTGGCGAGCACCCCGCCGAGCAGCAGCTCGAAGATGATGTTCGGGAGGGTGTTGGCCAGGGTGAACGAGTCGCTGACCACGTTGATGCCGACCAGCCAGGCCAGCATCACCTTCCAGCCGAACCCGGAGATCCGGCTGACCAGCGTGGCGACCGCCATCGATCCGCTCGCGCGGGCCAACGAGGGCACCTCTCGTTTGGGTGCGCCCTGCTCCACGGTGGCCGTCCTCGGTGTGGTCATGTCGGTGTGCTCATTCCGCAAGCGCTTTCGCGGGTCAGAGGTCGCCCGCCGCGGCGGCGCTCTTGCGCCGGGCCGCGCGGATCCTGCGGAACAGTCGCAACCCCACCAAAAGCACCAACGCGCCAGCCGCCGTGCTGGTGACCGCGATGGTGATGGTGCCGTAAGAGGTGGAGTTGAGTTCCATCCGGGAGGTCCTGCCCAGCGGGGTGCCGTTGTCGGTGCTGAGCCACACGCTCACGGTGAACCGGCCGGACCGGGTGACCTCGGCGGGCAGGTAGCGCGGGACCGCGGACTTGGCCGGGATGCGGACCAGGGCGATCTCGTCTGGCCGCAGTCCGGGGGTGTTGCCGACGTTGATCTTCGCCCGGACCGTCACCGGCAGGTTGTTGGTGATGAACACCGGCAGCGGGCTGTCCTTCGACGCCAGCGACAGCGGCAGGCCCGGGTCGTTGACCGACACCTGCGACAGCAGGTCGGTGAGCTGCCGGGACACCTCCAGCGCGGCGCGCTCGGCCTTGTCCGGCTGCCCGCGCCAGGCCGTCGACGCGGCCCGGACCAAGCCGTAGCGGTACGGCTCGATCAGCGCCGTGGGGGTGATCTTGCGGGTGGCGTCCTCGAACAGCACGCTGTCGACCAGCTCCCGCTGCACGGCGTCGACGCGGGCCACCTCGCCGGTGACCGGGGCCGGGATCTCGGCCGCGCTGTCCTGCGCGCCGTAGTCCAGGCCGGTCGCGGTGCCCTGCTCCGAGCCGTCGGCGAGCCCCTGCAACCCCAGCGGCCGGATGAAGCCGGAGGTCTCCAGCGACTGCACGGTCCGCAGGAACACGGCCAGGTCGTGCGCGGAGGCGTGCCACCGGCGCGGCGGGGCGACCAGCACGGACTGGCCGGGAACAGACTGGAAGCCGCCCCGGAAGACCAGGGTGGCGAGCCCGTTCTGCAACGACGACGTCTTCACCCCGGCGTCGTCCACCGCCACCCGCGGCGCCAGCGAGGACGCGACGAGCTGGTCGTACGGCAGCACGCGCAGGTTGTCGCCCAGCTTGTAGGGCGCGTTGCCCTGCACCCCGCGGACCCGGGTGGCGTCGGCGATGACGGTTGTCGGGCGGGCGCCAGCGAGATCGGCGAGGGTGCCGCCGTCGAGCGAGCCGCCATCGGGCCAGACCGCGCCAGCGAGCGGCTTCGCGCCCAGCGTCTCCTCGACGGTCTCGGCCGAGGCCAGCGCCAGGTTCTGCAGGTCGGTGAGCCCGGCGCGGGACAGCGCGGCCAGGTCGGCGTCGGCGTAGGGCAGCGCGATCACGCACTGGCCGCGGGTCAGCTCCTGCACCCGGTCGAGCCACAGCTGCGCGGTGCGCCCGCCCCTGCCCTCGCTGACCGTGCCGTCGACCCCGCGCACCACGTAGCCCTGGGTCATGGCCCGCACGCTGTCGAGCAGGTCGGGGTCGACCACGAAGCACAGCGACCGCAGCATCGTCACGTTCGCCGCCGCCGCCGTCCGCACGGCGTCGACCAGGCCGAACAACCGGCCGTTGGACAGCGACGCGGCGAGCCCGTCGTCGGTGAAGACCGTGGGGCTGCCGTCGATCGGGGTCTGCACCCGGCGCGGGCGCTCATCGATCAGCGGCCACAGCACGCTCAGCCGGGTCGGCTCCGCGGGCGGGGTGATCGCGCCGCCGCCGGGGGCCGACAGCACCGGCAGCAGCGTGCTCAGCGCGCCGACCCGCTCGGTGCGGCCGAAGTCGGGCACGCCGTTGAAGTTGACGACCAGCGGGTAGATGCCCGGCTTGTCCAGCCGCAGCGCGCCCTTGTCCGCGTTGAGCGGGACGGTGATGCTGAACCCGGCGCTCTGGTTTGGCTCCAGCACTTCGGTCACCGGCTGGAACGCCGAGCTGACCTCGGGCCGGTTCACCGCGTCGGTCCCCTGCGGGTCGCCCAGGGCCTTGCGCAGGTCGGTCTCGGCGCCGATGACGTCGCCGCGCTGGAGCCGCACGTCGATCCGCTCGACTCTGCGGTCGCCGGTGTTGGTGATCTTCCCGGTGACGGTGACCGTCTGGGTGGCCGCATCGACCACCCGGGGGGACAGCTCGTCCAGGTCGACCCGCAGGCGGCCCGCTTCGGCGGCGTGTGCCGCGGCGGTGTGTGCTGCTGCGGTGTGTGCTGCTGCGGCGTGTGCTGCTGCGGCGTGTGCTGCTGCGACGGGCATGCCCAGGATGACGAACACCGCGGCCAATCCCGCGAATCCGGCGCGGCGCAGTCGAGTGATCACGGCTTCTCTCCAGCCATCGGGTCAGGCCCGTCCGACTTCGGGTAGGTCCCGCTCGACCGGATCGGGTGAGAGCGGATGCTCGGAGAGTAGTTGGCGCGCCTTGCGGACCAGACGGCGCTCGTCGGCATAGGCCAGCCGGTCGTCCAGCTCGTCCAGCGCGACCCAGGCCACCTCGGTCACCTCAAGGTCTTCGTCGGACAACTCGAACGAGTGAGCGAGCAACAGGAAGTGGTGGACGGTCTTGTGGATGCGCCGCGTGCCCTCCGCGATGAACCAGTAGTCGATGGTGCCCAGCGGGCGGATCACCTCGCCGTCGATGCCGGTCTCCTCGGCGACCTCGCGCACGGCGGTCTGCTCCGGGGTCTCCCCCGGCTCGATGTGCCCCTTGGGCAGCGACCACAGCAGCCGCCCGCGCCGGTCGAGCCTGCCGATCAGGGCGACGGTGGCGTTCTCCGGGTCGACCACGACCCCACCGGCCGAGGTCTCGTCAACCGTGGTGAGCTTGCGGCCCCGTCGCCGGAAGCGGCGCCCGGTGCGGGCGCCTCTTGACCTTCCGGACGACGACGGCATGTCCGCGATGGTAGTGCGATCGGCCCAGTAGGGGCGGGCGTGCGACTTACCCCGAAAGCGGCCAGATACGCTCGTCCATCGTGTCTCGAACGTCGGCAGCCCAGAACGCGGTGGTGGAACTGCTGCGGATGTCCCCCGTCGCCGATGACCTGGCAGGCCGGTTCGCCCGCGCCGGTCACCGGCTCTACCTCGTCGGCGGCAGCGTCCGCGACGCCATGCTGGGCAGGCTCGGCAACGATCTCGACTTCACCACCGACGCCCGCCCCGAGCAGGTCATGAAGCTCGTGACCGGCTGGGCGGAAGCCGTCTGGGACACCGGGATCGCCTTCGGCACGGTCGGCGCGACCAAGCAGGGCAACACCTGCGAGATCACCACGTTCCGCTCCGACGCCTACGACCGGGTCAGCCGCAATCCCGAGGTGCGCTTCGGCGACTCGATCGAGGAAGACCTGGTCCGCCGCGACTTCACGGTCAACGCGATGGCCATCGACTTGTCGACAAAGGTCTTCATCGACCCGCACGACGGCCTGGGCGCGCTGGCCGAGAAGCGGCTCGACACCCCGGCCACCCCGCAGGAGTCCTTCGCCGACGACCCGCTGCGGATGCTGCGCGCCGCCCGGTTCGTCAGCCAGCTCGGCTTCACCGCCGCGCCGCGCGTGCTCGACGCGCTGGCCGAGATGAGCGCCGAGATCACCCGGATCACTCCGGAGCGGGTGCAGGCCGAGCTGAGCAAGCTGGTCTGCGGGGCGCACGCGCGCCGGGGCGTCGAGCTGCTGGTCGACAGCGGCCTGGCCGCGCACGTGCTGCCCGAGCTGCCCGCGATGCGCCTGGAGATCGACGAGCACCACCAGCACAAGGACGTCTACGAGCACTCGCTGGTCGTGCTCGACCAGGCGATCGCCCTGGAGGACGGCGCGGAGCCGGACCTGGTGCTGCGGCTGGCCGCGCTGCTGCACGACATCGGCAAGCCGGACACCCGCAGGCACATCCCCGGCGGCGGGGTGAGCTTCCACCACCACGAAGTCGTGGGAGCCAAAATGGCCCGCAAGCGCTTGCGGGCGCTGCGGTACTCGAAGGAGATCACCGAGGACGTCGCCAAGCTGGTGTTCCTGCACCTGCGCTTCCACGGCTACGGCAAGGGCGAGTGGACCGACTCGGCCGTCCGCCGCTACGTGACCGACGCGGGCGACCTGCTGCCCCGGCTGCACAAACTGGTCCGCGCCGACTGCACCACCCGCAACCGGCGCAAGGCCAACGCGCTGCAACGCACCTACGACGGCCTCGAAGAGCGCATCGCCCGCATCGCCGCCGAGGAGGACCTGGCCAAGGTGCGGCCCGACCTCGACGGCAACGAGATCATGCGGCTGCTCGGCCTGCCGCCGGGCCCGCTGGTCGGCAAGGCGTGGGCGTTCCTCAAGGAACTGCGGCTCGACCGCGGCCCGCTGGAGCACGACGAGGCCGTCGCCGCGCTGCACGAGTGGGCGCGGGAGCAGGGCCTAGGGGTTCCGGCGGGTGACCAGGGCGAACCCGCCGAGGCCGACGACGTAGCTGAGCCCGGCGGCGACGACCAGACCGCGTGACGCCCCGTCCGGCGCGACGACCAGCGCCGCCAGCGCCACCGACACCACCTGGGTCACGTTGAACAGCGTGTCGTAGAGGGCGAACACCCGGCCGCGGACCTCGTCGCCGATGTCGCGCTGCACGGCGGCGTCCACGCACAGCTTCACGACCTGCCCGGCGAACGAGATCAGCAGCGCCGCGGCCAGGATCGTCGGCATGGTCAGCGGCAGCCCGCCGCCCACGATCGCGACCCCGCCCAGCGCCAGCGCCGCGCCGACCGTGCGCCGCCTGCCGAAGCGAGCCACGATCCGGGCCGTCGCCACCCCGGCGACCAGCGTCCCGATCCCGAACATCCCGGCGACCTCGCCCAGCCCGGCCAGCCCGGCGTCGAACCGGAAGCGCATCAGCAGCACCGCCAGCAGCAGCGCCACCCCGAACGCGGCCCGGTGCGCCAGCAGCGCCACGAACCCGGCCAACACCGTCGGCGTGCGCACCGCCGCCCGCCCGCCGTCGACCAGGCCGAGGGCGATGGCCACCACGGTCTGGCTCGGCTCGTCCACCTCGTCCGGGCCCAGCGCCCCACGGGCGAACCGCACCGCCAGCCACGCCGCGCCGACCGAGCCGAGCACGGCGAACGAGGTGGTCAGGCCGGAGCCGAGGTCGTGGTCGCCGAACACCGATCGCAGCCCCATCGCGCACCCGGCGCCGAGCACGGCCACGACCGAGCCCAGCGTCGTGGCCAGCGCGTTCGCCTCCACGAGGTTGCGGGTGGGCACCACATGCGGCAGCGCGGCCGAGAGCCCCGACCCGACGAATCGGCTGATCCCGATCACCACCAGCGCCAGCGTGAACAGCGTCGGCCCCGCCGCGCCCAACACCACGGCGACAGCGGCGACGGCCACCAGCGCACCGCGCAGCAAATTGGCGGCCACCAGCACCCGCCGCCGGTCCCACCGGTCCAACAACGCCCCGGCGAACGGCCCGACGATCGAGTACGGCAGCAGCAGCGCCGTGAACCCGGCGGCGATGGCCAGCGGATCGGCCTCCCGCTCGGGGTTGAACAGCACCGCGCCCGCGAGACCAGCCTGGAAGAGGCCGTCGCCCCACTGCGCGGCGAACCGGCTGAACAGGAGTCGGCGGAAACCGGGGATCGCCAGCAGCGCCCGGGCGCCGATCCGCGCGTGGTGCGCTTCGTGCTCGCTGTTCCTGCTAGCCGTGCCGGCCGTGCTCACGACTGGTCAGCCTACGGCGGCGCGGCAAAAGGAATGAGCGGCCCCCGAAGGGGCCGCCCATCCTGGCAGGCGCCCGGTCGCCTCACGGCGGGTTGCGCGACGTGGCTCCAGCCGAGCGGTATTCCACGAAGGCGGTTCTAGTTGAGCCCGGGGGACACAGTGGCGCCAACCGCACGGTCCAACGAGCGAGGCATGCCCGTTGTTCCCCAACTCACCCGGTTGGATCCCAGCGCGGACGGTCCGGATGGGATCATGTGCGGTGTGCCGTCCGACGTAGCCGTCGAGCCCGGGACGCTGCTGGTAGCGGCGCCCAGCCTGCTCGACAACAACTTCCGCCGCACGGTGGTCTACGTGATCGACCACCGCGGCGAAGGCACGCTCGGGGTCGTCCTCAACCGCCCCAGCGACGTCCCAGTGGACGACGTCTTACCGAACTGGGGCCCACACGTCACCCAACCGGGCTCAGTCTTCGTCGGCGGCCCGGTCGAACAGAAGACGGCGCTGTGCCTCGCCGCCATGCGCACCGGCGTCGAGGTGGACGGTGTTCGAGGCCTAGTCGCGGTCCGCGGCCCAGTAGCCCTGGTCGACCTCGACGCCGACCCCGACGCCCTGGCCCCCAAGTTCCGCGGCATGCGCGTCTTCGCGGGCTACGCGGGCTGGGACACCGGCCAACTAGCGGGCGAAATCGACCGCGGCGACTGGATCGTGGTCCCCGCCCTCCCCAGCGACGTGCTGGCCCCAGCCGAGGAAGACCTGTGGGGCCGAGTCCTCCGGCGCCAGGGGATGCCACTGGCCCTGCTGGCCACCCACCCGGGCGACGTCAAGCAGAACTAGCCCGGCCACCGAGCACAGGAGACGCCGCGCGACATGGGGCGCGGCCATGCCGCTACACGTCTATGTCATCCGTACGCGCAGATAAGCAGCCAAGTCATGGTTGCTCATGTCGCCCTCGGCTACGAGCATGATCACAGCGACAACCTCGGGCGGGGTGAGCATCGGGACGAAGCTGTTGAGGTAGCAGGTAGCCAACAACGCAATGGCTGCCGCCCGTTTGTTGCCGTCAACGAAAGGGTGGTACGTCTTGGCAAGGTTGAAGGCGACTATCGCGGCTTTGTCCGAGATTTCGGGATACAGATCGTTTCCGCCGAACGCCTGTGCGGGTGAGGCTGCACACGCCTCCAGCCCGCCCCGGTCCCGAACTGGGCCAACACCGTGTGGACGTGACGCAGTGATCAGCTCATCTGCTGTGAGATAGACCCAGTCGGACACCGGAAGAGCCTATCCGGCGGACTGATCAGAGCTTGCCAAGCAGTTCGATCGCTTCGCTGTACTCAACGTTGATCTTGTTCATGGCGTCCGCCAGCGACATGGGGCGCGGACCCGGCTTCGTGAAGTCACGTGCGGGCAGGAGGGGATCCACCGTCTTGCGAACCTCGCGGACTTCGTCCTCGATCGCTTGAGTGGTCATTCTGCCTCCCATCCATGAGTGAGACTTGCATTCATGCAAGCTCCAGACTAGCCGACTTAGCCTGGTTCGTCTTCTTTCGATCGGGACAGCGGCTACTGAGACTCTGGCAAACGAGCCGCAACGCACACGCGCCACTGGTGTGGCTTGGAAGCGCGACTTCCGGCGAGCGGCTCAACGAAGACGGGTGACTGTCGCGCTCTGACCAGCGTGGAGACGACCCCGGCCTAAGCGGTTTTGGTGAGGGCTCCGCAGCCGCCCGCGCCGCACTGGCAGCCCGCGCAGCCCGCGGGGAGTTCGGGGGCGGGTTCCGGGACGGCGCGTGCGGCCCGGTCGCCCAGGACGCCCGCGGCCAGGGTGATGCCGAGCAGGCCCAGCAGGGCGATCACCGACACGGTCAGCACGCCCGCGGTGCCGGTCACCAGGAATCCGGCGACCGCGCCGAGCACCCCGACCAGGCCCGCGACCGCGGTCGGCAGCCCGGCGACCTTGTTGCCCACCCGAAACGCCTCGTCGCTGCGCAGTGTCGCCGCCGTGCGGACACCGCCGAACCGGTTGCGCGGCAGCCGCTCGGTCAGGCCGAGGAAACCGATGACGAGCAGCGGAAGTCCCGCCACCAGGGGCGCGAGCGGCACGAGGTTCACGAGTCGATGGTAAGAGGTCGCTCAACTGTCACTCGGCGGACACCCTCTTACGGTGTGCTCACCGTCATGTCCGGACGAGTCTTAGCCGCCCTGTGCGCCGCCGCCGTCACTACCGGCCTGCTGGCGCCCCCCGCCACCGCCGCGCCGAAGGTCCGGCTGATCGGCGAGCAGATCGTGCCGCGCGGGTTGACCTTCGACGGCACGACCGTCGGCGGCCTGTCCGGCATCGACCGGGACCCCCGGACCGGCGAGTACGTCCTGATCAGCGACGACCGCTCCGACCGCCAGCCCGCCCGGTTCTACACCGCGCGCATCCCCGTCACCAGCGACAGCCTCGGCCCCGTCGAGTTCACCGCCACCCACCCGCTGCGCACCCCGGACGGCGCCACCTACCCGCGCGGAACCGTCGACCCGGAAGACATCCGCGTCGACCCGTGGACCGGCGACTACACGTGGAGCCAGGAGGGCGAACGCCGCCCACCGGTGCTGCTCGACCCGTCCGTGCGCACCGCCCACCGCGACGGCACGTTCGCCGGGGAGCTGCCGCTGCCGGAGAACCTGCGGATGACCCCCGAGCGGGGACCGCGCCAGAACCTCGCCCTGGAGGGCCTGACCTACGCCGCAGGTGGCGCCCTAGTCGTCACCGCCGTCGAAGGCCCCCTGCTCCAGGACGGTCCCGAGCCCACCACCGAGCACGGCGCGCTGTCCCGGATCAGCGTCCAGACCCGCACCGGAACCCAGGTCGCGCAGTACGCCTACCCGCAGGAGCCGCTGTTCGCCGCCGCCGTGCCCCCGGGCGCCTTCGCCTCGACCGGCGTCACCGCGATCCTGGCCGTGCGCGGCACCAAGTACCTGGTGGTCGAGCGCTCCTTCGTGACCGGCGTCGGCAACAAGGTGCGCCTCTTCGAGATCGACACCGCAGGCGCGACCAACATCGCCGACCGCGACCTGTCGTCGCAGGTCAAGCCGGTCCGCAAACGCTTGATCGCCGACCTGGCCGACCTCGGCCTGTCCACCGTCGACAACATCGAGGGCATGACCTGGGCCCCCTCCCGCCCCGGCCACCCCCGCACCCTCCTGCTGATCAGCGACGACAACTTCGCCGCGAGCCAGGTGACCCAACTCATCGCCCTGGCCGTGCGCCTCTAGAGCCACTGGACGAGCAGAATGTGCACCTCGCGCTGCTCATCGAGGATGAGGTAGACGACCTGGCCCGCGCCGCCGGGGCCGAAAAGCCAGTGCCGCACCGCGCCGTCCGGGTTCGCCGGGTGCTGAGGGTGGCCGTTCCAGGGCGCGATCTCCAGCGCCGCCAGCACGTCCGCGTAGCCCTGAAGGGCTTCGTCGGGCAGGGCGGCCACCTGGTGCATCGTCGCGCTGTCGGGGACAACGCGGTACATCTACCGTCCCAGGCGTTGGCGGATGAGGGCGTGCATGTCCTCGACGGGAACCGCGTCCGGGTTCGCCCCCGTGCGCTGGATGGCTTCGGCCTTCGCCAGCAGCCGGAAGTGCGACCCGGGGTCGGCCATCTCCCGGTGGGCGATGTGCCGCCACTTCCGCAGCAGCGACGTCACCGGCCCGAGGTCCCGGTCGCGCCTGGCCTGATCCATCACCAGGTCCCATTCCGCGTCGAACTCCGCGCGCAGCGTGGGTGTCAGGCACGCGCGGATCGCCACGGGGTCGGCCTGCGGGACCGGGGTGCGGTCCGGCGGCAGCGGAACGGCAGGTGAGGCCATGCCCGTCAGGATAGTGGGCGACGCGCCTGCCCAGCACGGCCGAAACGGGGTGGAAGGCGTGCGCTATCCTCTTGGGCATGAGCACGGCCCGCCTGCTCCTTGGTCGGCCGCGCTAGCCGGCAGATCGGTAAGCGCGGCAACCCTCCATGCCCTCGGGCTGGGGGGTTTTCGTTTTTCCCCACCGGGAGCAGGACTTATGCGTGGAAGGAACCCCCGATGAGCGACGCCACCGCCGAGTCGGCGCCGAGCTACCGCTACACCGCTGAGCTGGCCGGGCGGATCGAGCAGCGCTGGCAGGAGCACTGGGACAGCACCGGCACCTACCACGCGCCGAACCCGGTGGGGCCGCTGGCGGGCGCGGTGCCCGAGGACAAGCTGTTCGTGCAGGACATGTTCCCGTACCCGTCCGGGGCGGGGCTGCACGTGGGGCACCCGCTGGGGTTCATCGGCACCGACGTGTTCGCCCGCTACCACCGCATGAACGGCCGCAACGTCCTGCACACGATGGGCTTCGACGCGTTCGGCCTGCCCGCCGAGCAGTACGCCGTGCAGACCGGGCAGCACCCGCGCAAGACCACCGAGGACAACATCCAGACCTACCTGCGGCAGATCCGCAGGCTGGGCCTGGGCCACGACGAGCGCCGCCGCATCGCCACCATGGACCCGGCGTACTACCGGTGGACGCAGTGGATTTTCCTGCGCATCTTCCACTCCTGGTACGACGAGAAGGCGGGCAAGGCGCGCCCGATCGCGGAGCTGGAGGCCGAGTTCGCCCAGGGCAAGCGCGCCACCCCGGACGGCCGCGGCTGGTGCGAGCTGACCCACGCCGAGCAGCAGGCGGTGCTGAACGACTACCGGCTGGTGTACCTGTCCGACGCGCCGGTGAACTGGGTTCCCGGGCTGGGCACGGTCGTGTCCAACGAAGAGGTCACCGCCGACGGCCGCAGTGAGCGCGGCAACTTCCCGGTGTTCCGGCGGAATCTGCGCCAGTGGATGATGCGCATCACCGCCTACGCCGACCGCCTGATTGATGACCTGGACCGGCTGGAGTGGCCGGACAAGGTCAAGGCGATGCAGCGCAACTGGATCGGCCGTTCGCACGGCGCGCGGGTGAGTTTCCCGGTCGCCGACAGCGCTATCGAGGTCTTCACCACCCGCCCGGACACGCTGTTCGGCGCGACGTACATGGTGCTGGCCCCGGAGCACCCGCTGGTCGACGCCATCGCCGCCGCCGAGTGGCCCGCAGGCGTTGACGCCCGGTGGACGACGGGCGCGGAGACCCCCGGCGCGGCGATCGCCGCGTACCGGCGGGCCGCGTCGATGAAGTCCGACCTGGACCGCCAGGAGAACAAGGAGAAGACCGGCGTCTTCACCGGCGCCTACGCGACGAACCCGGTCAACGGCGCGAGCATCCCGGTTTTCGTCGCCGACTACGTGCTGATGGGCTACGGCACCGGCGCGATCATGGCCGTCCCCGGCCAGGACCAGCGCGACTGGGATTTCGCCACCGCCTTTGGCCTGCCGATCATCCGCACGGTCGCGCCCCCCGAGGGTTTCGACGGCGAGGCGTTCACCGGCGACGGCCCGGCGGTCAACTCGGGTCTCCTGGACGGCCTGGGGGTGGACGAGGCCAAGAAGACGATGATCGCCTGGCTGGAGGAGAACGGCCACGGCCACGGCACCATCCAGTACAAGCTGCGTGACTGGCTGTTCTCCCGCCAGCGCTACTGGGGCGAGCCGTTCCCCATCGTCTACGACGAGGACGGCACCCCCGTCGCGCTGCCGGAGTCCATGCTGCCGGTCGAGCTGCCCGACGTGGACGACTACTCCCCCAAGACCTACGACCCGGAGGCCGCCGACACCGAGCCGTCGCCGCCGCTGTCCCGGGCGACGGACTGGGTGGAGGTCGAACTGGACCTGGGCCAGGGCCGCAAGACCTACCGTCGTGACACCAACACCATGCCCAACTGGGCGGGTTCCTGCTGGTACCAGATGCGCTACGTCGACCCCACCGACGACCAGCGCTTCTGCGAGCCGGAGAACGAGCGCTACTGGCTGGGCCCCCAGTCCCCCGGCGACCCCGGCGGCGTCGACCTGTACATCGGCGGCGTCGAGCATGCGGTCCTGCACCTGCTGTATGCCCGGTTCTGGCAGAAGGTCCTGTTCGACCTGGGCGACGTGACCGCCGAGGAGCCGTACCGGCGGCTGTACAACCAGGGCATGATCCAGGCGTACGCCTACACCGACGAACGCGGCGTCTACGTCGAGGCGTCCGAGGTGGTCGAGCGCGACGGCAAGTACTTCCACGGCGACCGCCAGGTCAAGCAGGAGTACGGGAAGATGGGCAAGAGCCTGCGCAACGTCGTCACCCCCGACGAGATGTGCGCGGCCTACGGCGCCGACACCTTCCGCCTGTATGAGATGTCGATGGGCCCCATGGACGTCTCCCGCCCCTGGGCCACCAAGGACGTCGTCGGAGCCCAGCGTTTCCTGCAACGCCTGTGGCGCAACCTGATCGACGAGGAAACCGGCGACCCCCGAGTAACCGACACCACCCCGGACGAGGCGACTCTGCGCGCGCTGCACAAGGCCATCGCCGGTGTCCACGAGGACTACGCGAACCTGCGCTACAACACGGCGGGCGCGAAGCTGATCGAACTGAACAACCACGTCACCAAGACCTTCCCCGGCGGCGCCCCGAGGGTGGTCGCCGAGGCCATGGTCCAGATGCTGGCCCCCCTGTGCCCGCACATCGCCGAGGAACTGTGGTCGAAACTGGGCGGCGCGGAGTCCCTGGCCCACGGCCCCTTCCCGAAGGCCGACGAGCGCTACCTGGTCGAGGACTCGGTGGAGTACCCGATCCAGGTCAACGGCAAGGTCCGCGGCCGAATCACCGTGCCCGCGGCGGCCGGTCAGGACGAGGTCAAGGCAGCGGCCCTGGCTGAGGAAAAGGTGGCCGCGCTGGTTGGCGACGGCACCCCGAAGAAGATCATCGTGGTCCCCGGCCGGCTGGTCAACATCGTCTTGTGACCCCCGTGCGAAGGCGGCTTTCGAAACAGTCTCTGTCCCGAAGGCCGCCTTCGGCACGTCGGCACCCCGCACCTGCCGCCACGACCCCGCAGCCAGCGGGAACCCACCGACCTCACACCTGGCGAGCATCGACCGACCGCCCGCAAGCTCCAAGCTCGACTAAAGTGAATTCAAAACACCGTTCCGGTTCACGAACCCGCAGGTCAATAAGTGTCTTCCCCGCGCACGCGGGGCTGTTCCCGCCCCGCGCACGGGAAACGGTGCCCGGGGCCGGTCTTCCCCGCGCACGCGGGGCTGTTCCCATGCCGCCGGGGGCAACGGACACTGTGTGGGTGTCTTCCCCGCGCGCGGGGCTGTTCTGTTCGCCGTTACTGCTCGGGGTTCTCGAAGCTGTCTGACCGCCCCTAATGCAGCGCACGTCGCGGAGGCAACCTTCGGGCACATCAGAGCCCCATACACGGAATGCTGCGACTTTCGCAGACAGTTATCCACATTCCCCTGAGTTATCCACAGGTTTTCGCCGCCCCTTCCAATTGCCCCCATGGCCGATAGACTGGAGCGGGGCGGCCCCCCGGGATGGGTGGGGTTTGTTGTCGCGCGCGTGAGTGAGGCGTGGTCGCTCAGTTTCGCGGTTGGGGCGAGGAAGCGGGGGCTTCTTGGGGTTGGCCGGTGGGCGGGCGGTGTGCGTGCGGCGGGGTGCGAGCAGTGTGGGTCACGGTTTCGGGGGTAGGTCGGCCAAGGTGGGGTAGGACGGCTGTGCGCCGGGGCGGGTTACGGAGAATGCGGCGACTTGGACTGCGCGCTGGGCTGCTGTCACCAGGTCGGCGCCTTCCGCCAAACCTGCTGCTAGGGCTCCGGTGAAGGCGTCGCCTGCGCCGGTTGTGTCGACGGGGGTGACGTGAGGGGCGGGGACCTCTGTCGAGCCGTCTGGGGTGGTCACCAGGGCGCCGCGTGCTCCCAGGGTGATCACTGTGCTGCGGGCGCTCAGCAGTGCGTCTCCCAAGGCGGCGGCCTCGTGTTCGTTGACTACCAAGGGGTCCAGTGCGGCCATGGTCGCGGGTGACAGGTCCGCGACCGGTGACAGGTTCAGCACCACCCGCACTCCGGCGCGTTCGGCCTCCGCGACCGCGTGTTCCACAACCGGCAGCGGCACTTCCAGCGACGCCACCAACACCGACGCGTCCCCCAAAACCACATCCGAAGGCACCAACGCCGCATTAGCCCCAGGCGACACCACGATCGAGTTTTCCCCGTCCGGTGTCACCGCGATATAAGCAAGCCCAGTAGGCCGATCAACCCGCCGCACCCGGTCCACCGACACCCCCGCCGACCGCAGGGAGTCCAGCAGCAGGTCCCCGTACCCATCCTGCCCCACCGCGCCGAGGAACGACACGGCCGCGCCGAGGCGAGCGGCGGCGACGGCGGTGTTCGCTCCTTTGCCGCCGGGGAGGATGCGGGTGTCCGAGCCGAGGACGGTTTCTCCTGCGAGTGGTCGTCGGGCGACTTCGATCACGAGGTCCGCGTTGGCGGAGCCGAGCACGAGCAGTGTCACGGGATTGACCCTAGTCAGGGGGCGTTGCCGATTGCGAACGTGCGCATGTGTGAACAAATGGGTAGTTGTGTGGATCCGGAGTGCGACACTGTGCGTCAGTGTTGTTGTCACGCGTCTGTGATCTGGGCGCGGGTTGAACCCCCGGCGGGGGCCGTAGGTCCGCGTCGGGTGCCGGCTTCGGCCGGTTTTCCGTGTCACCGGCGCCGGTCGTGTAGCCCCCCGAGCGATCGGCGTCGGTGGCGCGGTCCGGTGACGGGCGGCTACGGTCGTCGGGTCACCACGAGCACGGAGCGCCACATGGGTCAGGCCATTCGACGCGAACGTGGCCGTACGGACACCGATCGGGAGATTCGTCGGCAGGCGCGGGCACTGCTCGTGAGCGACGGTCCGCAGGCGGTGACGTTGCGGGCGATCGCCAGGGAGTTGGGGATCACTGCGCCCGCGCTTTACCGCTATTACGCCTCCCGGGAAGACCTGGTCGAGCACTTGCGCGCCGATGTGTGCGTCGATTTGGCCGTGTATCTCGCGGACGGCCTGGCCGAGGTGCCCGAGTCCGACCACCTCGGCCAGGTGCTCGCCGTCTGCCGCGGGTTCCGCCGGTGGGCGCTGGCGCACCCGCAGGAGTTCACCCTGGTTTTCGCCTCGCCGTCCGGGCACGCCAGCAACCAGCATCTCGCCCGCGGCTCGTTCGGCCGGATCTTCCTGACCGTCGCCGGGCGCGTGTTGGCCAGCGGCCCGTGGGCGACGCAGCCGGATTCGGCTGTCCCCGAGGCCCTGCGCGCCGACCTGGCCGCGTTCCGGCTCGACCTGCTCGCCAACATGGCCCGCAACGGGCTGGACGTGCCGGAGAACCGGCTCGGTGTCGGCACCGCGTTCGCGATGTTGCGGTTCTGGGTGCGGCTCTACGGGCAGGTGGCGCTGGAGGTGTTCGGCCAGTTGCCGATGCCCGTCGCCGACGCCGCGCCGCTGTTCGAGGCGATGCTGGCCGACCTCACTGAGGAGATCGGCCTTCGTTGACGGCGGCCATGGCGCGGTTGACATACTCGAACAGCTCCGGCGACATGCACATGTCGTGCCGCTGGTTGAGCTTGTCGCCCTGTTCGGTCCACATCCTGGTCACCGCGTCGCGGATTCCGGGGTCGCCGCCGGTGAACGCCTCGCTCAGTTCGATCCAGCGGCGCGTCACCGCCTGCACCTGCGGGTCATCCACTGGGGTGTCCGCCTGTTGGTGGGCGGTCATCGCGGCGATCACTTCCGGCCAGGCCCGCTCCACCTCCTTGATGGCGTCCTCCCCGAGTTCCTCGCGCCGTTTGGCGAGGTAATCCAACTGTTCGGGCGTGTAGTAGTCCTCGATCATCTGCATTGTCTCCAATAGGCTCATGACCTCGATCCCCTCCGCCGAGGTCACTCGTTCGAGCAGGGACCGCACCTGGACGCGGAGGTCGCGCGTCCGGCGCGCCTCGCGGTCGAGGTGGTCGAGTTGGCTGGCCAGCACCTGCCGCAGCGCGTCCCGGGTGTCCGGGGCGGCCAGGGACTCGGCGATGGCGTCGAGACCGAGCCCGAGGGAGCGCAGCGCCCGGACCCGGTACAGCCGCCGCACGTCGGCGTCGGTGTAGCGGCGGTGCCCGGATGAGGTGCGCTCGCCTGGCTTGACCAGGCCGATCTCGTCGTAGTGGTGCAGTGTCCGCACGGTCAGCCCGGTCGCCCTGGCCAGCTCGCCGACGCTCCACCGACGTTCGTTCCCGCTCATGCCGACGACGCTAGGACCTAACCCCACGGGAGGTGCAAGCGTTGCACCTGGAGCAAAATTAGTGCCTACAATGCTGCTTTCGGTTGATTACTTGTGTGCATCCGGGTTTTGGGGGTCCGCAGTCGCTAGCGTGGCTGTATGAGTGAGTTGAAGCCCACGGCCCGCCGCCGTGAACTGGGAGATGAACTCCGCCGGGTCCGCAAGGCCGCCGGGCTGTCCCTGTCCGCGCTGTGCCGCCAGTTGGGCTGGTCGCCGTCGAAGATGTCGCGGATCGAGAACGGGAAGCTGTCGTGCACCGAGATCGAGGCGGCGATCTTCCTGTCCTATTGTCGGCTGCCGGTGGCCGAGGTGAACGAGATTCTCACTCTGTGCGCCAAGGACCAGGGCGAATCCTGGCTCCAGGAGAACGGCGGGCTGCCCGATCAACTCCGCACCCTGGTGTTGCACGAGAACACCGCCTCGGTGATCTACGAACTTGAACTCAATCGTGTCCCCGGCCTGCTCCAAACCGAGAGCTACGCGCGAGCGCTGATGCAGGCGGGACGGGTGCTTCTCGATACGGTCATCGAGTCCCGGGTACGTGTCAGAATGGAGCGCCAAAAGCTGTTCCGCGGGGACGACCCGCCGCAGTGCATCTTCTATATGCACGAGCAGGCCCTTCGGTTGCCTGTCGGCGGTCCTGCGGTCATGCACGAGCAGATGCTCCACCTGCTGTTCATGAGCGCGAAGTCGCAATGCAAGATCCGGATCATTCCCTCGGCTGTGGGTGCGTATCCGGGAATGAGCGGTCCGTTCCGGCTGATGCAGTACACCGAGCACAGCCCACTCGTCAGTGTGGAAACCCAGAACCACAGCTTGTTCTTGGAGAGCGCGACCGATATCGCGACCTACCGGCTGCTCCTCGGCGCGCTCGCTGACGTCGCGCTGAGTGTGGAAGAATCACGGTCGGTGCTCGCCCAGGTGGCGAGCGAGTACGACCGAGCGGAAGCGAGTGGCCATGACCTCCGGGACGGGTTGGCGTAAGAGCACCTACAGCGGCAGCAACGGCAACTGCGTCGAAGTCCACTGGCGTAAGAGCAGCTTCAGCGGCAACAACGGCAACTGTGTGGAGGTGAATTGGCGTAAGAGCAGCTTCAGCGGTGACAACGGCAACTGCGTCGAGATCGCCTTCGCCGAGACGGTGGGGGTGCGGGACTCCAAGAGCCCGGAAACGGGTCAGCTTGGCTTCGCGCAGGAGGCGTGGACCGCGTTCCTGGTCGCGCGGGTGAACAGGTCGGCCAACTCGCGGGCGTAGGCGGCGAGGTCGACGTCCGGGTCGGTCTCCCGGCGGGCGGCGGCGCCGTCGATGGCCTGGCTGATGGTCTGGGCCATCACGGCGATGTCGAACTCGCCGTAGACGCCTTCGCGCTGGCCCTGGGCCAACTGCCGCTCCAGCCTGCCAACCCGCAGGTCGCGCAGCAGCGGCGCGTACTGGGCGACCCCGTTCTCGTCGCGGGCGTTGCGGGCGATCTCGGTGATGGCCCGCACGTGCCGGGGATGCGTGCGCAGCAGGTCCACCTGCGACTCGATGTAGCCGCGCAGCATTTCCACCCGGTCGGTGACGCCCGCGAGCCGCTCGTTCATGCGCTCGTCCACGACACCCATGGCGGCGATGAGGACGGCCATCATCAGGTCGTCCTTGCCCTGGAAGTGGTAGGAGATCATCCGCGTGCTGCTCAGGCCCGCGCGCTTGACGATCCGCGCGAAGGACGCCTGCCCGTACCCGAGGTCGGCGATGACCTCGATGGCCGCGTCGATGATCTGCGCGCGCCGGGCGGCTTCGGTGACGGTCCGCTGATTTACCTGCATGAGTAAAGATTAACACGCACGAGTAAAACTAGCCCGCGACTTTCGCCGCCGCCGCGCCCAAGGCCGCCCGCACGGCCGCGACCAGCGGATGTGCCTCGCGGCCACGCCGTATCGCGGCGAACACCCGGCGCATCGGCGGCTCCCCCGCCACCGGCACGACCCGGGCCAGGTCGACACCGCGCAGCGCCGTGCGCGGGATCAGCGCCACCCCCACCCCGGCCGCGACCAGCGCGGCCTCGGCGGCGAAATCGTCGGACACGTGCGTGACCTTCGGGGTGAACCCGGCGCCCTCGCACGCCATGACCAGCACATCCCGGCACGGGTTGCCCGGCAGCGGCACCACCCACTCGTCGTCGGCGAGGTCGGCCAGCGCGACCTCCGCCCGCCCGATCAGCGGGTGCCCGGGCGGGAGCACGGCGTCGAACGGCTCGGCGTACAGCGGGTCCCGCACGATCCGCCGCTCCTGCTCGTCGCCCCGCCGCCGCATGGCGACCGCGATGTCGATCTCCCCGTCCAGCAGCAGCGGCAGACTCCGCTGCCCCTCGGCGTCGCGCACCAGCACCGTCACCCCCGGTGCGCTCACCCGCAACGCCGTGATCGCGGGCGCCACCACCTGCGTGATCGCCGACGCGAACGCCGCGACCGCCACCCGCCCACCGGTCCCCGCCGCGTGCGCGGCTAATCGGGCCTCCGCGCGGTCCAACTCGGCCAGCACCGCGTCCGCGTGCTCGACCAGCAACTCCCCCGCCCCCGTCAGGAACACCCGCCGCCCCCTGCGGCGCAGCAACTCCTGCCCCACCTCCGACTCCAGTGCCGCAAGCTGCTGCGACACCGCGGACGGCGTCAAATGCAGCGCCCGCCCCGCCGCGGTGACCGTGCCGTGGTCGGCGAGCGCCCGCAGCACCCGCAACCGCCGAGGGTCGATCACCCTGCCATCGTGCCCGACCAGCTCACAGTCCGATGACCGGCGGAGCGGCTTTCCGATCGATCGCGAACGGGTCTTCAGCCGCATAGGGGTATTTGCGCCGGTGGTTGGCCTCGCCCCAGTTGTCGTAGTAGCGCTGGAAGAACCGCTGCCCCGAATGGCCCCGCTCCCCCGTGAAGCCCTTCTGCGACCCGTACATCCGCTCCCGGTGCAGGCGCATCGACCCAAGCCCGTACGGGACCATCTCGTGCGTGCGGACCCGCGCGGGCTCTGGCGGCAGGGGCGCGGGCCTGTCCACCGGCACCCGGAACGTCCGGGCGGGCGCCACCGCCGCCGGGTTGCCCGGCCCGAACACGGAGTCCGTCGCGAACGGCAGCGTCACGGGCAGCGGCGCCCAGTCCAGCGCCCGCTTCGACTCCCGCAGCCGGACCACCCCGCCGGTGACGACCCCGATCGCCCAGCACAGCTTCGTGGCCTTGCCTGACACCTCTTCCAGGTCGGCCAGCCACTCCTCGCTGTACCGGGCGGCCTTCTCCGCCGACCGCAGCCTGCGCGCGCCCCAGCGCAGCAACCCCTTGGCCGCCCACGGCGCCACCTCGGTGCTTTCGTTGACGGCCACCAGCGCCAGCAGTGCGACCAGGACGAAGACGACGATCACACTCATGCCCATCCCCTCCACTCCGGCGCTGGCTCAGGCGCGAAGCCGCGAAACACCGACGCGGTCCGCTGCCGAACCGCGCCGCGCCGCAGCGTCAGCAACTCCCGGGCTCCCGCGAGTCCGTCCGGGCTGAGCCGGTAAAAGCGCCGCCGAGGACCGCGCGCGCTCGGCTCGTCCCGCTCCCAGAAGCTGACCACCCAGCCCGCCTCCTCCAGCCGCGCGAGGATCGGGTAGACACTGCCCGGCTTGCGCCCGGCGTTCTGGGCGATCTTGAGGCCGTACAGCTCGTCGTCCGGCCCGAGCAGGGCCTCCAGGACATCCAGCGTCGCCCCGGTGACACGGAACGGTTGGCCAGCCATGCCCCCAACTCTATCTATATAGAGATAGCCCGGCGTCCGCCGATCAGCCCATCTTCGCTCGCGCCGCGACGAACGCGTCCACCGCGCGGTTGACGTCGTCGGTCGAGTGGGCGGCCGACATCTGCGTGCGGATGCGGGCCCTGCCGTGCGGGACGACCGGGTAGGAGAAGCCGATGACGTACACGCCCTGGTCCAGCAGCAGGTCCGCCATCCGGGCCGCCTCGGCGGCGTCGCCGATCATGACCGGGATGATCGGGTGCTCGCCGGGGAGCAGGTCGAACCCCGCCTCGGTCATCCGCGACCGGAACAGGGCGCTGTTTTCCCGCAGGCGGGTAAGCAGGTCGGCGGAGGAATCCAGCAGGTCGAGCGCGGTCATGGTGGCGGCGGTGATCGACGGGGCGAGCGAGTTGGAGAACAGGTACGGCCGCGACCGCTGCCGCAGCATCGCCACGATCTCCGCGCGGCCGGAGACGTAACCACCGCTCGCGCCGCCGAGCGCCTTGCCGAGAGTGCCGGTGTAGATGTCGACCTGGTCGCCGACGCCGAAGTGCTCCGGGGTCCCGCGGCCGGTGGCGCCCATGAACCCGACCGCGTGCGAGTCGTCCACCATGACCAGGGCGTCGTACTTCTCCGCGAGAGCGCAAATCTCGTCAAGCGGGGCCAGGTAACCGTCCATGGAGAAGACCCCATCGGTGGCGATGAGCCGGTACCGGGCGCCCGCCGCCTCCTTGAGGCGTGCCTCCAGGTCGGCCATGTCGCGGTTGCGGTAGCGGCTCCGGCCCGCCTTGCACAGGCGGATGCCGTCGATGATCGACGCGTGGTTCAGCTCGTCGGAGATCACCACGTCCCGATCGGTCAGCAGTGTCTCGAACAGGCCGCCGTTGGCGTCGAAACAGGAGCTGTAGAGGATCGTGTCCTCGGTGCCGAGGAACCGCGACAGCCGCGCCTCCAACTCCTTGTGCGGGGCCTGCGTCCCACAGATGAACCGCACCGACGCCATCCCGAAACCCCACTCGTCCAGGGCTTTCTTCGCCGCGGCCACCAACGCGGGATGGTCGGCGAGACCGAGATAGTTGTTCGCGCAGAAGTTCACCACCGCCGCCGACCCGTTCACCCGGACCTCGGCCTTCTGCGGGGACGTGAGCACCCGCTCAGCCTTGAACAGCCCCGCCGCCCGGATCTCGGCCAGCACCGCCCGCAGGTCTTCGCGTATCGCGCCGTACATCAACTCTCCCAATCCATGACGACCTTGCCGCACCGGCCCCCACGCGCGGTGGCGAAGGCCTCGGCGAACTCGGTGTGGTGGAACCGGTGCGTGATCACCGGCGACAGATCGAGCCCCGCTTGCAGCAGGACCGACATCGCGTACCAGGTCTCGAACATCTCCCGGCCGTAGATGCCCTTGATGGTGAGCATCTTGAGCACCACGGCGCTCCAGTCGACCGCGATCTCCCGCGCGGGCAACCCCAACAGCGCGATCCGGCCGCCGTGGGTCATGTTCGCGATCATCTCCCGCAGCGCCGACGGCTGCCCGGACATCTCCATGCCCACGTCGAAGCCCTCGCTCATCGCCAACTCGCCGTACACGTCCGACACCGCGGCCGACGACACGTCCAACGCCAGGCTCACCCCGATCTTGCGCGCCAACTCCAACCGCGGCTCACTCACATCGGTGATCACCACATGCCGCGCCCCCGCGTGCCTGGCCACCGCCGCGGCCATCAACCCGATCGGCCCGGCTCCGGTGATCAGCACGTCCTCCCCCAACACCGGAAACGTCAACGCCGTGTGCACCGCATTGCCGAACGGATCGAAAATCGCCGCGACGTCCAGGTCCACCTGGTGCCGGTGCACCCACGCGTTCGCCTCCGGTAACACCGCGAACTCAGCGAACGCACCCGCCGTGTGCACCCCGAGCCCGATGGTGTGCGCGCACAGGTGCCGCCGACCCGCCCGGCAGTTGCGGCACGTGCCGCACACCAGGTGCCCCTCACCGCTGACCAGGTCCCCAACCGCCACCTTGGTCACGGCGGCCCCCACCGCCACAACCTCACCGACGAACTCATGCCCCAGCACCAGCGGCACCCGGATCGTCCGCGCCGCCCACTCGTCCCACGAGTCGATATGCAGGTCGGTGCCGCAGATGCCGGTCCGCAGCACCCGCAACAGCACATCCCCAGGACCAGGCGTCGGCTCCGGCACGTCGATGAGTTCCACACCGGGGCCCGGGGCGACCTTGACCAGAGCCTTCACGACTTCCTCCGATGAACCGGACGGTCAACCCGTCCCCTCTCGCGGAGTCTCGCGCCCCTCCATCGTGCGGTCCATCGGCACTTTCCGCACAGCTTTGTCAGTTCCGCTGCACACCCGCCTCTCGGTGCAGAGCCACCTTGAGCGCGTCCCGCGAGAGATTCAGGCACTCGGCAAGCTGCGTGTACGCCTGGTTCAGGGTGACCCGCGCGCAGTTCGGCGTGATGCCAAGCTCGATGGCGATCTCAGTGGGCTTGAGCCCCCGGTAGACGTGCCTGCGCAACACTTCTCGCCTACGTTGGGTGAGCCGCCGAATCGCGTTCTCGATCGGGGAGTCGGGTTGGGGCGCAGGCAGCCAGGACCAGGTCTGCACAGGCAGGTGGACGTTCTCCGACGGTCGCCGGGCGGGCGCGGCCTGCTTCACCGGCGTTCGCACGTCCCGCACCACCGGTGACAGCCGTGCCCGAGCCTTCGCCCGGTCCTCGGATTCCAGGGACGCATAGCCCTGCCACCCGGCGATGAAGGCTTCCTGCACGGCGTCTTCGACGTCGTCGTGGTGCAGGGGAAAAGTCGACCTCAGGAAGCGGACGACATCCGCCCGGTGCGCCAGGAAGAGATCGGGGAAATCGCGCGCCACAGAGTGGGGCCCGCCGTCGACACGGCTGGCCCCACTCTCCGCGCGCACAAGGCTCGCGACGGTCATGGCTTACGCCCTGGGCCTACGGCTTGTGATGAGAGCGACCGGCAGCAGGACGACAACCAAGGCGAGAACCTGCCACGGCGTCCAACCACTCTCGAAGGCGAGGTAGACCACGAAGATCCACGGCGCCTGGGACAGCAACTCCTCCGGCAGCGGCAGAGTCGCGGTCCACCCCGGGATCGGGAGCAGCCGCACTTCCTGGGCTTCCGGTAAGGCGGCGGACCGGCGTGGGCCGGGGTCGAACTTCGGCATGGGCATCCACTTTCGCTGATGAGAGACCCCAGTTGGTCTCCCGTCCATCGGCCCGCGCCGGTCTGCACTCCGGCCAAGAAGTTGTTAGGTGATTCGACGCGTTCCGCGTGCGGGAACCACTTCCCGCTGATGGAAGGCCCCGTCGCCCTGCACTCCGGCCAAGAGAACCGAGGCGGCGGGCCTTTCTCTCACCCGCGCCAGCGTCCAGTGTTATAGATCACACCTGCGGATTTCAGCTTTCCCAGCTCAGCTTCCACGGCTTGCGAATCGTCAACGCGCCAAGCCGCACGTACGTCGGGCGGCGGATGGTGAGCGACCCCGCCCGAACCGTGCCGGTGATGACGAAATGCGGGCCGTGGCCGCGCGGGGCGTTGCCGACCTTGTCGTTGACCGAACCCGCCTTCACGTCGACAGCGGTCTGGCAGGAGGCGGTGTCGGGCAGCAGCAGGTCGATCGAGCCGCCCGCGAGGTCGACGTCGATCGTGACTTCGCGGTGTGGGATGACGGCCTCGGTGAAGTCCAGTTCGGTGGCCGACATGCGGTTGCGGAGCAGCAGTTCACGCGGCACGTCCCAGCGGCCCTCGCGCTTGACCGACGACATCACCGCCGCCAACTCCACCGGCTGCCCCATGGCCGGACCGCCCGACTCCCGGTTGACGACGGCGGGAAGGTCCACCAGCACCGTGTTCAACTCGGCCCTGGTCTTCGCGGCCAACGCGGCGTCCGTGCGGACGGTGAACTCGTCCAGCGTGAGCATCCCGTGGCCGGTGGCCTTGCGCAGAACGGAAACCACGTGCTCACGCTCGGCGTCGGACACCCGCAGGTCGCGGGGGTTGATCGGCTGGTCAGCGGTCACCAGCCCAGGCTACTGCTCCGGATCGACGTCGAGGCCGTGTTCGATGGCGTAGCGGGCCAGTTCGACGCGGTTGTGGAGTTGGAGTTTGCGCAGGGTCGACTGGACGTGGTTTTCGACGGTGCGGTGGGACAGCACGAGCCGGTCGGCGATCTGGCGGGCGGTGAGGCCCTTGGCGACCAGGCGCAGCACCTCCGTCTCCCGGTCGGTGAGGCGGGGGGCGGCGCCATCCTCCGGGGCCGAGGCCATCCGGCGGTATTCGCCCAGGACCAGGCCCGCTAGGCCCGCGGTGAACACCGCGTCACCAGCGGAGGTGCGGCGGACGGCGGCGACCAACTCCTCCGCGGACGCGGATTTCACCAAGTACCCGGACGCGCCCGCTTTCACGGCTTCCAACACGTCGTTGTGTTCTCCACTCGCCGACAGCACAAGGACGCGGGTCGCCGCCAGCTCTCCGGTGATTTGCCGGGTGGCGTCCACGCCGGATTCGGCGCCGAGGTTGAGATCCATCAGCACCACGTCGGGGCGGACCGCGCGCGCGATCCGGACCGCGGAGGACGCGTCGGCCGCTGTCGCGCGGACGTCGAAGCCGCGTTCGGAGAGGTCGCGGGCCACGCCGTCGCGCCAGATGGGGTGGTCGTCGACGACCATGACCGTGATCGGTTGCTCCGTCACCGCTGTCCCCTCGTCGCCTTCTTGGCGGGGGTGCGGGGAATCCGCACT
The DNA here is from genome assembly GCF_055586285.1 of Actinokineospora sp. NPDC051303. Taxonomy (NCBI): domain Bacteria; kingdom Bacillati; phylum Actinomycetota; class Actinomycetes; order Pseudonocardiales; family Pseudonocardiaceae; genus Actinokineospora; species Actinokineospora sp. NPDC051303. The sequence continues at coordinate 117,918 of NZ_JBVJIN010000002.1, read as the reverse complement.
TCCCACTCGGTCCCGGCGCCGGGGCCGGTGTCGAGGGTGATGGTTCCACCCAACTCGCTTACCCGTCCCCGGATAGAGCGAGCGATGCCCAATCGTCCCTCCCGCTCGGCGGCGTCGATCCGGCCCGCGGGGATGCCGACACCGTCGTCGCGGACGCTGACCACGACCTCGCAGCCCAGGTCTTCGAGCAGGACCCAGGCCCGCGCGTCCGGCCCGGCGTGCCGGTCGACGTTCTCCAGCGCCTCACGCACCAGGTAGGCCAGCTCGGTCGCGGCGGACTCGGCGACCATGACCGGGGTCGCCGGGACCGACACCTGGCGGCGGTCGGTGGCCAGCACCTGCAACCGCGGCCGCAGGTCGGCCTCCCCGCCCTCGGTGGACTCCAGCGGGGCCGCGGCCACCAGCGCGCGCAGCGCCACCTCCTGGCGGCCCGCGAGCTCGGCCAGCTCGGCGGCCTCCCCGCCGAGTTCCCGCCCCCGTTTGCGGACCCGGGCCAGGACCTGCAACACACTGTCGTGGATCGAGCGGGCCAGCCGTTCCCGCTCGGCGGTGGCCGCTTCCGCGCGCATCGCCTTCGCCAGCCGCTCCGCGGACTCCCGGGAGCTGGTGGCGGCCAGGCCCAGGGCGACGCCGACGCCGACCAGCAGCACCATGTCCCGGGTCAGGTCGGTGTTGACGAAGCCGCGGACCCCGAAGTTGAACACGGAGATCACCGCGCCGAAAACCGCCCCGCCGACCGCCCCCGCGCGCAGCAGGCCGATCGCCACGACACCGGTGACCCACACCGTCGGCACCAGCGGGACCATGTGCTCGGTGAGCTGCGCCGGGGTCAGCACCAGCCGGGACATGCACATCAACGCGCAGCACACGGCCAGGTCGGCCCCGATGAACCACCGGGCCCGTCCCTCGGCCAGGTAGTACCAGGACGTGACCGCGGTCCACACCGCCATCGCGCCGATGGTCACCCACGCCAGCGTCGTGCTCGCGTACTCGCCGCGGTGGTTGAACACCACGCCAGCGGCGAACAGCAGCGTGATCACCCGCAGCAGCACCGCCGCCCGCCACAACGGCACGGTCGGGTCCTTCGGCGCGGGACCATTGAGGCGTTCGCCGGGCAGCCGAACCGCCCGCGTCATGGCCGGGGGGACTCCGCTTCTTCCTCGGCGGCGGTCTCTGGGTCTTCTTTCTCGGCGTTGGGCCGAGAACCCTCGTCTTCGAGAACCGCGACCTCGTCCGGCTCGGTCTCGGTGTCGCTGAGCAGCGACCGGATGCCGGCGTTGAGCACCGCGAGCAGCGGCACGGCCAGCAGCGCGCCCGCGATCCCGGCGGCGATGAGGCCGACACCGAGGGCGAGCACGACCGCGAGCGGGTGCAGCTTCACCGCGCGGCCCAGCAGCCACGGCTGCAACACGTGGCTCTCGATCTGCATGACGCCGATGACCACGGCCAGCACCACCAGCGCCGCGACGAAGCTGTTCGCGACCAGCGCCACCAGCACCGCCACCGTGCCCGCGACGAGCGCGCCGATGATCGGGATGAACGCGGTCAGGAAGACCAGCGCGGCCAGCGGCACCACCAGCGGCACCCCCACGATCCACAGGCCGATGCCGATGCCGACCGCGTCGAACACCGCCACCGCCGCGGTCGCCCGCACGTAGCTGACCAGCGAGGAGAACCCGCGGCGCCCGGCGACGTCCACCCGGTCGCGCACCGGGCCGGGCACCCCGCGCACCACGAACCGCCACATGCCGGGGCCGTCGAAGAGGAAGAAGATGAGGATGAACAGGGTCAGCAGCAGCCCGGTCAGGACCTCGCCGATCGTGGTCGCGGTCGTGATCGCGCCCGAGGTGATCGCGGCCTGGTTCGTCTTGATCGCCTCGATGGCGTTGTCCAGGAACGACTGGATCTGGTCCTGGCGCAGGTGCAGCGGCCCGGTCGCCAGCCAGCCGCGGATGGTGTCGAGGCTGTCGTTCACCTGGCTCTGCAACTGCGGCAGGCCGTTGGTGAACTCGGTGATCACGAACGTCAGCACGCCGCCCACCACGGCCAGCCCGCCGATCAGCACGATCGCGGTGGCCAGCGAACGCGGCACCCGCCACTCGACCAGCTTGCCCACCCCGGGGGCCATCAGCGCGGCGAGCAGCAGCGCGATCGCTATCGGGATCACGACGTGGGCGAAGTAGCCCAGCAGCCAGATGATGACGTAGAGCGCCCCGATGATCACCAGGAAGCGCCACGCCAGCGCCGCGCTGACCCGCAGCCCCTTGGGCACCAGCGGCGTGACGTCGTTGCTCAGCGGCGTGGCGCGGTGCTTGAGGCCCGCGACTATGTTCTTGGTCATCGCAGCTCACCGTATAGGTCAGGCCGCGCGCAGGCGACGGATTCGGCCGCATGTGACCGGCGTCCGGCTGACCGGACGGCGGTAAGCGAGGTAGCTCACCGTATCGGTAGAACCGACCTCTTGGGACTATTCGGTCTGATCTTATTGCGCCGTGACCGGATACGTGCCGCTGGCCGAGCTGACCGAGACCGAGATGGCGGTCCGGGAAGCCTTCGGCAGGGGCGCGCACCTGGACCTGGCGGGCCGGGCCGACCGCAGGGTGCGGGGGCCGGTGCTCGCCGCGCTGCTGACCGAGGCGTATCCGCTGGGCGTGGGGTCGATGCCCGCGCTGCGGCTCGACCACGCCCAGGTGACCGGGCGGTTCGACGTCGAGGGCCGGGTGGTCGACCACGTCATCACCCTGCGGCGGTGCGAGTTCGAGCGGGCGCCGATCCTGCGGATGGCCCGGCTGGTCGCGTTGAGCATGCGCGGCTGTCGGATGCCCGGTATGCGCGCGCGGAACCTGCGGGTCGGTAGCGACCTGCTGCTGGAAGCCGGGTTCACCTGCGACGGTGTGCTCGACCTGACCGACGCGACGGTAGAGGGCACGCTGCGGCTGGCGGGCGCGATCCTGCGCAACCCGGCCGCCGCGGCGCTGCTGGGCGCCCGGCTGCGGATCGCCGGGTCGATCCAGGCCGTGGCGCTGCGGGTGTTCGGCGAGCTTCGGCTGCGCGGGGCGAACGTGGGCGGCAGCGTCCACCTGACCGCGGCCCAGCTGAGGCACCCGTCCGGGGTCGCGCTGGAGGCCACCGGCCTCGCGGTCGAGGGCAACCTGTTCTGCGACACCGGCGGCGGCCGGTTCGACGTGTCGGGCAGCGTCGTGCTTTCCGGCGCCCGCATAGGCGGCGACGCGGTGTTCTCCGGCGCGAAGCTGCACGACGCGCGCGGCGGCGACGGGCAGGTCATGGTCCTGCCGCGCGGGGCCGCGGAAGATCACTACGTGCTCGACGCCGACCGCCTGCGGGTCGACGGCGACGTCAAGCTCGACGCGGGTTTCATGGCCGCGGGCACGGTCGGCCTCCGCAGCGCCCACATCGGCGGCCACCTGCTGCTTTCCGGCTCGTCGATCGGCCACCGGGCGGCCGTGGCCGAGTTGGCGAAAGCGTTTGCCGAAGGCCGGGCCGTCACCCGGGTCCCGGTCGCGCTGGTCGCGGACGGCGTGGAGGTGGGCGGCGACGTCGAGGCCCGCGGCACGCGAGGCGGCAAGGCCGAATCGGACGGCGACCCGCGCACCGCTTTCCATTCCTACGGTCAGGTCCGCCTGGTCGACGCCTACATCCACGGCAGCGCCAGCCTCTCCCGCGCCCGGTTACGCGGTCCGGCGATAGACGTCCTCTTCGCGGACCGGCTCCGGGTAGGCGGCACGCTGTTCTTGCGCAAGGTCCGCGCCAGCGGCTCCGTGCGACTGCAGAACGCGCACATCGGCTCCAGCCTGGACTGCTCCGGCGCCCAGCTCACCAAGCCGCGCCTGCGCCCGGACGGCACGCTCAAGCCCTCGCTGGACGCCCGCGTCGCCACCATCGGCAAGGACCTGCTGTGCAGCTACGGCTTCCGCGCCGTGGGCGGCGTGCGGATGCGGCTGGTCGAAGTGGGCAAGATGGCCACCTTCGCGGGCGCGCGGCTCGGCGGCCGCGGCGGACCCGGCCACCGGATCGCCGACAAGGCCCTCTCGGCGTACGGGCTCTCCGCGCAAGAGCTTGTGCTGGTGTTCCCCGAGCACCGGCCGCCGAGCGGCGCGGTCATCCTCACCCGCGCGTCGGTCGTCTCGGTCATCGACGGGCCCGCCCTGTGGGCGGCCACCGGCGGCGTCGACCTGGAGGACTTCACCTTCCAAGCGCTCGGAGCCGTGCCCGAGGTGCCGGTGCGCACCCGGCTGCGGTGGCTGCGCACGGTGCAGCCGGACTTCGCGCCCGGCCCGTACGAGCGGCTGGCCGCGGTCTACTCCGAGAGCGGCCAAGAGGAACTCGCCCAGCAGGTGCAGCTTGAACGGCAGCGCAGGCGGTACGCGGAACTGCACGTCGCCGGGCGGCTGTGGGGCGGGCTGCAGGACGTGACCGTCGGCTACGGCTACCGGCCGTGGCTGGCGATGGTGTGGCTGGCGATGTTCTGGCTGCTCGGCCTGATCTGGTTCGCCGGGCACCCGATGGAGAAGCTGGACAGCGACCTGAACCCGGTGTGGAATCCGCCGCTGCTGGCCACGGACCTGCTGCTGCCCATCATCGACCTGGGCCAGGACAACATGTGGCGGATGGTCGGGCCGTCGCAGTGGATCTCCGGGGCGCTGATCGCCGTGGGCTGGATTCTCGCCACCACGGCCGCCGCAGGCGCGACGCGCGTCCTCAAGCGCACCTGATCCCAGCGATCCACAGGTGTGGACAACTCGGGGCGGAAATCCGCGACCACCTGGCGTAGTGACTTATAGTGATCTGTGGAAACACTCTGTGTTCGCCACACGATCAGGTGGCGCTGTTCGGTCACGCGTGCGTAACGACGCCCTCCGGTGACAGTCTCTGCGGTGCACGGCGATCACCGTGCGACCCCGGAACGGAAAGCGACTGGTACCCCACCGTGGCTCAGGCGAAGCAGGAGACGACCGCGCTGCGGCGCGTGCTCTCGCGTTCCCTGATGGTCCTCGGCGGCACCATCGCCACCACCGCGGCCGCATGGGCCATCTCCACCGCCACCGCCGCCGCGGACGACCTCCCCGGAATCCAGGACGACCTGCGTTCCGTGGTCGCCTCGGCGCCCGTGCTCGACGCGCCGGACAAGCCCGACCTGCCGGTCACCGGGCAAGACCTGGTGTCCGGCCTCGACCTGCTCGTCAAGCCGGTCGAACCGGCGCTCGGCGACCAGGCGGCGAACGCCGTCGAGCACGTCGGGACCCGGCTGACCGGGCAGATCACGCCCAGCGAGCCGGTCAAGCAGGTCGCCGAGTTGGTCGAGGTCGACATTCCCGACCTGACGCCCACCCGCGAAGACGACGACCGGTCCACCGAGCAGGGCACCGCGCAGCGGCTGCCCGTCGCCGCGTCCTCGGGCGACACAGTTGCCGAGACGGTCCCGGTCGCCGCGGCTCCGGTCGAGGCGCCCGCCGTCGAGCAGGTCGTGACCGGCGCCAAGCAGCGCGCCGACCGCGACAACGAGAGCGGACGCGGTTCGCCCGCCGCTCCCGAACAGAGCCCCACCCCGTCCGGCCCCAGCCCGCTGGCGCCGCACAGCACCCCCGGTCCGGCCAACCCCGGCCACACCGGAAGCGGCGCCGACGCGCTGAACTCCGGCCTGCTGTCCACGGTTCCGGGCGGCGCCCACCTGACCTCGGCCCGTGCCCTGCGCACCGCCCAGGTCTTCGCGCCCGCCCCCGTCGACGCGCAGCCCGGCGTCACTCCCGACTGATTTCCGCGCGGCCGTGGAGCGGTTTCCGCTCCACCGGGTCATGCGCGCACTCCGGCATGCCCAGGCCGTGCCCCAGCCGCGGGACCGCATCTGTCCCGCACGCCCCCGAAGCGGGTGACCGTCCACCCCGACGCGCCTCGGCGCGCCCGGTCTCCCGCGCCCCTCCCGCAAGGGAATCCACTACAAGGAGAACACCACAATGCAGACCTGGGCGAAGCGCGGCCTCCAGTCCGCGCTGGTCACCGGTGGTTTGCTGATGCTGGGCACCGGCATCGCTTCCGCCGACGAGGATGTGAACCCCGACCGGCCCGCCTCCGCGCTGGACGGGTCCGTCGCGGTTCCCGTCAAGATCGACAACAACGCGCTCGGCACCCCGGCCGGGCAGCGCGACCTCCCCGAACTGCGCCATGAGGCCGAAGTCGGTCCGCGCGCGCTGGCCGACGCCGTGCCGAGGGAGCGGGTGCCCGCCATTGTCGCCCGGGCGCTGACCAAGGCCGCGGCCCGCGCGAGCGAGCAGGACGCCGCGCGCGGCAACCAAGCGACCGGCGACGTCGTCCTGCCGGTCGACATGTCCGGTAACGCGGTCGCCGCGGGTGGCGACGCCGCGGTGTCCAACACCTCGCACCAGAACGCGGGGCATTCGAAGCCGGTGAGCAGCGTGAGCCCGCATCGCACCCTCTCGAACAACGCCGTCGACCTCGACTACACCTCCCCGGTGCAGATCACCGGCAACGCGGTGGCCGCGGGCGCTGACGCCGAAAGCGTCAACCACGCCACCCAGCGCGCCACCTCCGACGGCGACGTCAGCGTCGACGGCAGGCGCGGCGCGCTCGCGGGCAACGTCCTCGCGGGCCACGGGGCCACCCCCGCCCAGCTCAACGGCAACGCCATCGCGAGCGCGGGCAACGCCACCAGCCACTCGACCACCACGTCCCAGAGCACCGCGGGCGGAGTCGTCACCACCTCCGGCCAGGACGGCACGCTGTCGGGCAACGCGGGCGGCGCCCCAGTGGCCGTCCCGTTCCGCGCCAACGGGCACGCGTTCAGCCTCGCGGGCAACGCCGACGCCATCGGCGCGAACTCCACCACGCCGAGGGCGGGCGCGCAGCGACCCGACTTCAACGGCAACCCGACCTACCTGCACACCGCGGGCGAGGACGCCACCCTGTCCGGCAACATCGCGCAGCCCGCCCTGGCCGGTCCGGTCGCGGGCGACTGCGCCGCCGCGACCGGCGTGGGCACCGCGGGCGTGCGCTGCGAGTCCGGCACCACCGCCACCGCGGGCGGCGGCAACCGCACCAGCGGCGCGAACTCGGTGCTGTCCGGCAGCGCGGGACACACCCCAGTCGCCCTGCCCACCCAGGCCACGGCCACCGCGGGCGGCGTGCTCGGCAACGCGGCCTCCGCCCAGGCCACCGCCGCCGACACCGTGGCGGGCGGGCACACCCGCACCCGCGGCCACGACGGCGTCCTGTCCGGCACCGTGCTCAGCACGCCCGCCGCGGGCCCCACGGACATGTGCGCCAACGGCACCGGCGTCGTCGGGCAGGCCGAGGTCGCCTGCGACACCACCGTGCGCACCACCGCGGGCGGCGACACCGGCACCACCGGGCACGACTCGATCGTCGGCGGCAACGGCGTGATCACCCCGGTCGCCCTGCCCGTCGACGGCGCCACCAACGGCGGCGCCGCGCTCGGCGACGCGGGCTTCACCGCGACCGAGCACAAGGAGACCGTCGCGGGCGGCGACAACAGCACCGCCGACGACGACGCCGTCCTCGCCGCGAACCTGTTCCAGACGCCGGTCGCCGCACCGGCCCAGGTCTTCGGCAACGGCGGCGGCGCGGTGGCCAACACCGCCACCGACGCGGCAGGAGCCAACCGGGTCGTCGCGGGCGGGCACTCCACAGCGTCGGGCACCGGCGGCACGCTGTCGGGCAACATCGCGCAGACCCCGGCCGCCACCCCGCTCCAGGGCTTCGGCGCCGGAGCCAGCGCGCTGGGCCACGGCGCGGAGAACGCCACCGGAACCACCCAGGCGACCGCGGGCGGCGCCGCCGTCACCGATGGCGCCAACGGCCGAGGGACCGGCAACGTCCTGACCGCCCCGGTCGCGGGCGCGGGTCAGCTTTTCGGCGACTCGGCCGCGGTGTTCGGCGCGAACCGGGCGACCGCGACCAACGACATCGACACCGCAGCCGGTGGCGGCACCACCACCAGCGGCCAGTCCGGGGACCTCGCGGGCAACGTGGTCAGCCCGCAGGCGCTGCCCATCGCGCAGGCGGCCGGGCTCGGCGCCTCCGGGCTGGTGGGCGACAACACCGCCAGCGGGACCAGCATCACCGACGGCTCCGCGGGCGGCGACATCGTCACCGACGGCAAGTGGGGCTATCTGGCGGGCAACCTGTTCGACGTCCCCACCGCCACCGTCGTGCAGCCGCACGGCGACGCGGTGGGCGCGCTGGCCAGCCAGTCCTCGGGCACCTCGACCAACGTCACCGAGGGCTCGTCCGGCGGCACGGCGGTGACCGAGGGCGACCCCGGCCAGCTCTCCGGCCTGGGCCACAGCATCCCGTTCGGCACCGACGCGCCGCTCTACAACGTCCCGAACGAGGTCATCGCCGAAGCGATGACGCACGCCAGCCACACCAGCGACATCACCGTGGGCGAGGAGGAGCCCCAGCTCAAGCCGCTCCCCTCCGGCGCGCTGCCCGCGACCGCCCTGCCGAAGCTGCCGTACCCGGCGCAGCTGCGCGGCCTGCTCGGCCGCCAGGAGCAGGCCCGGGTGCGCTCGGTCGACCCGCTCGCCGCCGTGGTCAAGGGCCTCACCGGCAAGCGGGGCCTGACCGACAGCCTGTCCAAGGGGCTGTCCAAGGGCCTGGGCAGCGCGCTGCCCACCGGTTCGCTGCCCACCGGCTCCCTGCCGATCGGGAAGCTGCCGATCGGCACGCTGCCGGTCAGCGGCCTCGGCGGCAAGAAGGCCGCCCGCGACCTGCCGGTGCACTCGGTCACCGACAGCTCGGCCGACGACCTGACCTCCGGCGTGCCGGTCGACTCGGTGACCGACGCCGCGGGCATCCGCGGTTTGGTGCGCGGCGCGCCGGTCGGCGGACCGGGTCCGCTGGCCGCCCGCGACCTGCCCGTCGACACGGTCACCGATGACCTCGCCACCGACCTCGACTCGGTGTCGGACAGCGCCAGCGTCCGCGGCCTGGTGCACCGCGTGCCCGGCGGCGACATGACCGGCCAGTGGCGCGGCCGCAACCAGGTCGCCCGTGTCCCCGTCGAGACCCTGACCGACCGCAACGTGATGGACGGCGTGCGCAGGCAGGAAGTCGCGGGCGGCAACACCGTCGGCTCGCTGCTCGACAGCGTGGACGCGCCCAAGGTGATCCGCAGCGTGCCCGTCGGCCAGGTCGTCGACCAGGTGCGCTCGATGCCGGTCGGCCAGCTGCGCCAGCAGGTGCGGCACCTGCCGGTCGGCCAGGTGGTCGAGGAACTGCGCCAGCAGAACGTGATCGCGGGCGCGCCCGGCAACCTGCCCCTCGGAGCGGTGGCGGGCGGACAGCGCGTGCAGGCGCTGGCCGACAGCGTGACCGCCACCGACGTCACCGCCGTCCTGCCCGCCGTGCCCATGGGGCCGCAGGGACCGGCCGGTCCGGTGTCGGCGACCGAGGGGACCGACGTCCTGCCCGCGCTGCCGCTGGGCGGCCAGGGACCCGCGGGCCCGGTGTCCGCGGGCCAGGTGTCCGACCTGCTGCCGATCCGGTCGGTGGGCCGGGACATCCGCGCCAGCCTGCCCAAGCGGGGCGCGCTGCGCGACGTGCCCGTCGCCAGGATCTACAACCAGATTCTCGACGGCCTGCCGATCAACGGCCTGCCGATCAAGCGCGCGACCCAGAGCAGGCCCACCATCCCGGCCCGCCCGCGCTCCCTCCCCGCTTCGCCCGCGTACGCCCCGCCGCGCCTCGGCTCCCCGGTCATGCCCGTCCGGGAAGCGGTGCACGGCGTGTTCTCGGGCGATCTGTTCCAGGCCCCCGCCCGGGACAGGCTGCCGGTCCAGACCCCCGCGCTCTCGGGTCTGGACACCCTGGTGGCGCTGCCGACTGATGTGCCCGGTGCCCCCTCCCTCACCGACACGCAGTCGAAGCTGGCCGGCTTGTTCGGTCAGTTCCCGATCGGCTGACCACCGATCACCGAACGGGCCCGGGAGCGCTGCTCCCGGGCCCGTTCGGCGTTGTCAGTGCGTCAACCGGTCTTCCGCCGCGCGGACCATCTGGTGCACCGTGGCGTCGCCGCCGCCGCTGGCCCAGCCGATCCGCAGCCGAGGGCGCAGCACGCCGCCGCCGACCAGGAACCGGCCCTGGGCGGCGTCCCGCACCGACTCCGCGAACGCCGCGCCGGTCTCCCTCGGATGCTCGGCCACCACCGCGAACGTGCCGCCGGTGTAGCGGGCCACGGTGTGGTCGGCGCGCATCCCGCCGCGCAGCCGGGCACCCAGCGCGGCCAGCAACTGGTCGCCGCACTTGAAGCCGTGGGCCTGGTTGACCGCCCGAAGCCCTCGCACATCGGCCAGGACCAGAGTCGTCCGGCCGCCGTGCACGCGGGCCCGGGTCAGGCTCTGCTCTATCCGGTCGAACAGCAGCGCCCGATGCGGCAGGCCGGTCACCGGGTCGAGCAGCCCGGCGGCGCGCGCGGGCTCGGCCGACACCGGGCGCAGGATCAGCAGCAGCCGGTCGCGGTCGGGCACCAGGTCGGCCCACAGCCGCCGGATCGCCGCGCCCCGCACCGTGACCACCAGCGGCATCGTCATGCCGGAGCCCGCGCGGGTGAGCTGGGCGCTGAGGTCGGCCATGGCGGGCACGGCGGCGCCGGTGTCGTCGCGCAGCCGCCACTGCGGCGGGCGGGACCCAGTGCGCAGGTGCTCGGCGGTCAGGCCGAGCAGCGTCGCCGCGCTGGCGTTGGCGGCGAGCACGGCCCCCCGCGCGCCGTGCAGCACCACACCGAAGGGCAGGGCGGCGAGGTGTTCGTCCCAACCGGACTCAATCAGCCGCATGACCCCGCGGAACCTCTCTCGTGTGAGTTGCGCCGAGCCTTCCCGCCCACAGCGTGAAGTTCAAGCGCAGCGCACCACCCGGACCGGTGAACTTCGGCCTCACCCGGTGTCGCGCTGACGGAAGGCTGACGGCTACCTGACAGGTAATCGACGGGCCGCGCGCGCCCTGGCAGGGTGATCGGTGTTGCGGCCGCGACGGACCGGAAACCAGTGCAATCGAAGGGGAATCTCGCCATGAGCGACCTGAACGAACTCGTGGACCGCTACATCGCCGTGTGGAACACCGCCGACGCCGACGCCCGCCTCGCGGCCATCGCCGAGGTGTGGACCGAGGACGGCGTCTACGTCGACCCGCTCATGGAGGTCGAGGGCCACGCCGGGGTCAACGCGGGCATCGGGGCCGCCCTCACCCAGTTCGCCGGTCACGAGATCAAGCTCCTGGGCGCGGTCGACGCCCACCACAACACCGCCCGCTTCCGCTGGGAACTGGTCCCGGTCGGCGGCGGCGAGTCCGTTGTCGAAGGCTTCGACGTGGTCGTCGCCGAGCAGGGCAAGCTCAAGGGCGTGTACGGCTTCATCGACAAGATGCCCGCCGCCTGAGACGTTTCCACGCCGGGCCGTGGGAGCCGGACAGCGCAAGCTCCCACGGCCACTGTGGACGATCTTCGGGCGACTACCATCGCCCCATGTGATCACCGTGGCGACCTGGAACGTCCTGCACCGCGTGCACGCCGAGAACTGGGGCGAGGATGTGGTGCGGCGGTGGCCGGACGAGTCGGCCCGGATCGCGGCGGTGACCGCCCGGGTGGCGGGCCTCGCCGCGCGGGTGATCGCCCTGCAAGAGGTCAGCGGCGACCAACTCGCCGACCTGCGCCGCGCGTTACCCGACCGGACCGTCCACGCGCTGCGGTACCCCCGCGTCCCGACGCCCTCGCGCGGAGACTGCCCGCTGCGTGACCTCCACGAGCACCTCGTCCTCCTGGTCGACGGACCGAGCCGGGAGATCGCCGCCGAGCCCTTCCCGGACGACGGGGGCAAAGGCGCGCTCGCCGTCGACGTCGCCGGGACCCTGGTCGTGGCCACTCACCTGAGCACGGACCGGCGCAGCCTGCGCCAACTCACCCGCCTGGCGGACCTCGCCGCGTCGAACCCCACGGCGGTGCTGCTCGGCGACTTCAACACCGACCGCGCCACCGTGCTGTCCGGCCTGGGCGCGGACTTCACCGCGGCCGACCTCCCGGCAGGCGCCTTGCCGACCCGGCCCAGCCTTTCCGGGGCGCGGCCGCAGCGCATCGACCACGTGGTCGCGCGCGGCATGGCCGTGGACAGCACAGCGGTCGAGGACTCCAACGGCCTCTCGGACCACAACCTCGTCCGCGCGACCGTCACCGCCTGAGCGCTACTGGCCGAACGCGGAAATCACCTCGGCCGCGGTCAGCGGAGTCGAGAACATCGGGTAGTCGTAGCTGATCGCGTTGTCGTGCTCGGCCTGCGACGTGGCCGCGACACAGTCGGTCAGCGTGATCACCTGGTAGCCGTTCTCGTAGCCGGTGCGCATGGTGGACTCCACACAGCAGTTAGTCAGGAAACCGCCCAGGACGATCGTCTTGATGCCCTTGCTGCGCAGAATGAAGTCGAGATTCGTGCTGGCGAAGGTGTCGAGGCCCCGCTTGCCCTCCACCACGATGTCGCCCTCCTGCGGGGCGAGGTCGTCCACAATGGCCGCACCCCAACTCCCCTTGACAAAGGCGTTGCCGTCCACCACGCCCTTGAGGATCCCGTACGGGTGCGCGGAAATCTCCCGGTAGCCCTGCACGAACGTGATCGGGGCGTGCATCACGGTCGCCCCAGCCTGGCGGGCCGCCGCCGCCACCGCCTTGGTGTTGGCCAGCATGTCGGTCTCCCCCATCACCCCGGCGACCGCGCCGTGCAGCGCACCACCCTCGCTGGTGAAGTCGTTCTGGTACTCGATCAGCACCACAGCCGTCGTCGCCGGATCAAGCCGCGTACTGGTCATCACCGTGCTCCTGCCTCGCGTTCATGCGTCGACAGGTGATCCTTCTCCCGGCCACAGGCGGCGGCCATCCCCCGATCGAAGGACAACCCGGCGGCTTCGTCAGGCTTGGGCGAGGTCGGCGAAGCGGCTGTAGTGGAGTTGGTGGGCGACGACCACGGTGGCGGTGGGGCCCGCGCGGTGCTTGGCCAGGATCAGGTCGGCCTCACCGGCGCGCGGATCGTCGCGTTCCCAGGCGTCGGGGCGGTTGATCAGCAGGACCATGTCGGCGTCCTGCTCTAGGCTGCCGGATTCGCGGAGGTCGGACAGCATGGGGCGTTTGTCGGTGCGCTGTTCGGGGCCGCGGTTGAGCTGGCTGATGGCGATGACGGGGACTTCGATCTCCTTGGCCAGCAGCTTGAGCTGGCGGGAGAACTCCGAGACCTCCTGCTGACGGGACTCGACGCGCTTGCCGGAGGTCATCAGCTGGAGGTAGTCCACGACCACCAGCTTGAGGTCGTGGCGCTGCTTGAGGCGGCGGGCCTTCGCGCGGATCTCCATCATGGTCATGTTCGGCGAGTCGTCCACGAACATGGGGGCCTCGCTGATCTCGCTCATCCGGCGGGCCAGGCGGGTCCAGTCGTCGTCGCTCATTCGGCCGCCGCGCATGTCGCCGAGGCGGATGCGGGCCTCCGCGGACAGCATCCGCATGACGATCTCGGTGCGGCTCATCTCCAGGGAGAAGATGACGCTGGTCATGCCGTGCTTGATGGAGCACGACCGGGCGAAATCCAGACCCAGGGTCGAATTGTGCGTCGGAATCATCGACCGGCCCGCAAGATAAAGATGGTCGTCGCCGCTGACCTCGACGCACCGCACCGGCACGCTCGGGATGGGGCGCACATCCACGATGTATCGAAGGGCGGGACGGGCGGGACGGTTGGCCATCCGGTCCTTGTGCAGCAGGTGTTTCCGTTCGAGCCGGAACACCCGGTCCTGTGTCGTGAAGGTCATCGTGTAAGCCGTCGACCGGGCCTCGTCGTGCCCGGTGCGCAGGCGACAGCGGTATCCCAATCCGACGATCAGCTCATGAATATCCAGGGCTAGCCGTCGACAAGTGACTGTGATCCGCGCGGCGCCGCTAGCTGTGACAGTTCCGTCGGTGTCCAGCAGACCGGCGAGCAACGACCGCCGTTGAGCTTCCGATGCGCGCTGATACTCGGCGGGGACGTGCTTGTCGCCCAGTACGCCGATCTTCCGCAGCATGGCTGGTAGGGATTCGTGGTCCCACTCTTCGGCTTCGATGTGGCAGATGATGTCGGTGTCGTCGGTGGTGAACCGCGCACCGGTGGAATCACCGTCGCCCAGCCATGCTCCCAGCACGTACGGCGGGAGGGGAAGGTCGGCTTCGGCACCGGAGAGCGGCGAGCTGATCGCGACCGCGTGATTCGCCAGCGAGGAAGCCGTGCGGAGGGTCGATTTGATCTCGGCGGTCGTGCGGATGCCACAGGACGGGCCCTGCGCCGCGCGGCGCTCGGCCCGCGTGCTGGTCTGCCACTGGTGCTCGGCGTCGGCGACGATGACGGAGCCGTCGCTGAACTCGACCTCGTAGCAGGGGCGTCCGAAGAGCACGTCGGTCGCGGCCACCACCCGCACCGCTCGGCCGTCGGAGCCGATCAGCTGATCGCCGACCGCGACCTGGCCCATCGTCGTCCAGCCGGTGGGGGTCGGCAGTGGCGTGTCGAGCGCAAGCGCTTTGCCGACGCCGGGGCGGGCGGCGACGATGATCATCTGGCCGGGGTGCAGGCCGTTGGTGACCTCGTCCAGGTCGGCGAAGCCGGTGGGGATGCCCAGGGAGTTGCCGCCGCGGGAGGCGATGGCGTCGATCTCGTCCATGGTGGGCTGCAGCAGCTCTTCGAGGGCGACGTAGTCCTCGCTCATGCTGCGTTCGGTGACCTCGTAGATGGAGGCCTGGGCGCGGTCCACGATCTCGGTGACGTCCGCGCCCTCGGCGCCCTGGTAGCCGAGCTGCACGATGCGGGTGCCCGCCTCGACCAGCCTGCGCAGGATGGCCTTCTCGGCGACGATCTCGGCGTAATAGCCCGCGTTGGCCGCCGTGGGCACCGTGGCGATCAGGGTGTGCAGGTACGGGGCTCCGCCGACGCGGCGCAGTTCGTTGCGGCGTTCGAGCTCGGCGGAGACGGTGATCGGGTCGGCGGGCTCGCCTCGGCCGTAGAGGTCGAGGATGCAGTCGTAGATGATCTGGTGCGCCGGGCGGTAGAAGTCGCCGGGGCGCAGCGCCTCGATCACGTCGGCGATGGCGTCCTTGGACAGCATCATGCCGCCCAGCACGCTCTGCTCCGCGGCCAGATCCTGCGGCGGCTGCCGGTCGAGGCCGTGGTCGGGCCCGCTGGGCATCGGCGGCATGGAACGGTCGTCGGTTAGCGCCACGGGTCCGCCCCTCCTCGGTTGCCTTGGCACGCCTGATCGTCGGAGACGATACGTGCCGGATACGACATTCGGGTGGTTCCCCCCGCCCGGTGGTCTGTCGTGGAGACGACGCTAGAACGCCCGAATGGCCGCTTGCAAGCGAGCTTGGGGATACACCTGTGGACAACCTGGGGATGGTTGCGCACAGCTGAGCACAGCCCAGCGCGAGCCTGTGGACAACTTGGGGACAACCAGCCGACTTGGGTGAGAAACCGCAGGTCAGGGGCTGTGGACAAGGTGTGGAGAAAATACCCCGGGTGATCCTCGGCGTGTCGCGAAAAGCGGGCTTCTCGGCGTGTCGCGGCGGGTCGGGTCGGGGGGTGGCGCCACCTGCCTGTGGACAAACTCCCGCACACTGAAACCGCCCCTCCCGGCGGTGACCGAGAGGGGCGGTTCCGGAGTGTTACCGAATCAGCCTGCCGACGCGACGTCGACGGTGAACGCGGCCGTCACCTCAGGGTGCAGGCGCACGCTGACCGAGTGCTTGCCCAGCGTCTTGATGTGACCGCTGACCTCGACCGAGCGCTTGTCCAGCGCCGGGCCACCGGCCGCCTTGACGGCGGCGACGATGTCGGCGGTGGTGATCGAGCCGAACAGCTTGCCCGACCCGGCGGCGGCCTTGGCCTTGAGCGGCACGGCGCCCAGGGCGGTCAGCGCGGCCTTGATCTCCTTGGCGTGGTCCAGACCGCGGATGCGGCTGGCCTCCTGCGCCCGGCGGATGACCTGGACCTGCTTCTCCGCGCCCTTGGTCGCCACGATGGCGAGGCTGCGCGGCAGCAGGTAGTTGCGGCCGTAGCCGTCCTTGACCTCGACGATGTCGCCGGGGCCGCCGAGGCCGTCCACATCAGCGGTGAGGATGAGCTTCATGATTAGCGTCCCCTCCTGATCAGCGGGCGGTCGAGGTGTACGGGAGCAGGGCGACCTCGCGGGCGTTCTTGACCGCGATGGCGACGTCCCGCTGGTGCTGGCTGCAGTTGCCGGTGACCCGGCGCGCGCGGATCTTGCCGCGGTCGGAGATGTACTTCCGCAGCAGCGTGGTGTCCTTGTAGTCGATGTTCACCGGACGGTCTTTCTTGACGTCCTTGCAGAACACGCAGACTTTCTTCTTCGGCTTGCGAATCGGTGGCTTCGCCACGGGGTGCTCCTGAGTGCTATCTGGGGAAATGCGTCTGGGGGTGGGTGCGGCTCACCCGGCGGAGATCAGAACGGCGGTTCGTCGTTGAAGCCACCGCCGCCGCCCCCTGCGGGCGGAGCGGAGCCCCACGGGTCGTCGGCGGGCGGCGCGGACGGGCCGGACCCGCCGCCGTAGCCGCCACCGCCGCCGGAACCGCGGCTGACCTTGTTGACCTTCGCGGTCGCGTACTTCAGCGACGGGCCGACCTCGTCGACCTCCAGCTCCATGACGGTGCGCTTCTCGCCCTCACGGGTCTCGAAGGACCGCTGCTTGAGCCTGCCGCTGACGATCACGCGGGCGCCTCGGGTCAGCGACTCGGCCACGTTCTCCGCGGCCTGCCGCCAGATGTTGCACCGCAGGAACAGCGCTTCGCCGTCTTTCCATTCGTTCGTCTGGCGATCGAAGGTGCGGGGGGTGGACGCGACGGTGAAGCTCGCCACGGCCGCGCCCGACGGGGTGAAGCGCAGTTCCGGGTCGGCGGTCAGGTTCCCGACCACCGTGATAATCGTGTCGCCCGCCATGATCAGGCCGTCTCGCGGCGCATGACCTTCGTCCGCAGCACGGACTCCTGCAGGGAGAGCTGGCGGTCGAGTTCCTTGACCGCGGCGGGCTCGGCGTTGACGTCGAGCACGGCGTAGATGCCCTCGCTGTGCTTCTTGATCTCGAAGGAGAGGCGACGCTTGCCCCAGATGTCGACCTTCTCGACGTTCCCGCCCGACGTGCGGATCACGTTGAGGAACGTGTCGAGCGACGGTGCGACGGTGCGCTCGTCGAGTGTGGGGTCGAGGATGACCATGACCTCGTAATGACGCATGAAGACCACTCACCTCCTGTGGACTCGGCGGCCACGGACGTTCCGTGGCAGGAGGGTCTGCGAAGTGAGCGTAACAGCAGGCCGCTCAGCCTTTTCGCAGCACCCAGGCCCGCGCTAGTGCACCACTGGCCACCGACAGCGCGAGGACGGCCAGCATGACAGGCACGCTGAGGCCGGGGATCGGGGTGTCGGGCACGGACTGGGCGGCGCCGGTGGCGTGGAACGCGGCGCCTCGGCCGTCGCGCAGGAGGTTGGACACCGGGCCGGGGTCGGCCTCGGTCGGGTCCGGCGCCCGGGTGGGGGGCGGCGTGCTGGACGAGGGTGCGGCGGACTCGCGCGGGGCGGCGCGGTCGGCGGGGTCGAACAGGCCGAGCGGCGGTGCGGCGGGCGCAGCGGGCGGCGGCGCGGCCACGGTCGCCGGGGGCGGCGCGGGCGGGTCGGTGCGGCTGGGCTGAGTGGGGGCGGGCTTCGGGTTCACCGGGCGCATGGCGAGGCCGCAGCGCGCCGCGACCAACTCGCGGACCCGAGCCGCGGCGGCGTCGGCGGCGGGTTCGACCTCGGCCATGGCGCGCACCGCGTCGGCCACCACGTCGGCGATGTGCTCGCCGGGGATCTCGCCGCGCCACTCGGGCACCGTGCCCACCACCAGGGCCGGGCCGAGCGGGAAGGTCAGGCCGACCGCGCTCGCGCGCGCCTGGCCCAGGCCGGGCGTCTCCCGGACGGCCTGGACGACCAGGTCGGCGACGGCGACGCGGGCGAGGGCGACCGACTGCCCGGCGAACGCGGACACCTCCTGCGCGCAGTCGACCGCGAGGTATGTCGCCGGTTCAGCCGCGGCCGGGGCCGCGCCGAGCGCCCCCGAGACCAGAGCGGACAGCGCTGAGCAGAGCAGCCTTCGCACGCCGAGATCCCTTCACCGACCGGTCACCCGCTCTCCGGGGTGAACGATAGACGGATCTCAGGCGGCTGTGCGGCGAAGCACCCAGGTGCGCACCAGGGCGGCGGCGACACCGGACAAGGCGAGCACGGCGAGCAGCATCGGGAGGGCGATCTTGCCGCCGCGCACCGGGTCGAGCGCTTCGGCGTGTCCCGCGGCCAGGACGCCGTTGGCGTCACGGCCGCCGAGGATGCCGAACTGGGGCGTGTAGCCGGAGGTCGCGCCGTCGTAGCGCAGGCCCTCCGCGGGCGAGAACAGCCCGGCCTGGGCGAACGGGATGGCGGAGTAGTCGGCCAGCGGCGCGCGGCCGAGGTTCAGGTCCGACCGGTAGAGGGAGAGGTTGCTACCCGCGGGCAGGCCGTCGCCGACGACCGGGTTGGTGGCCTTGGGCAGCGCCTGGGCGGCCGGGCCGTCCGGGCGCACCACGGCGTTCGGGCCGGTCGCGGGCGCCTCGGCGCCGGGGTTGGTCCCCGGGTTGGCGCCCGGCTGCTGGTCGGGGGCGGGCGTGTCCGGGGTGTCGTCACCGCCGCCGGGCTGGAGCGGCAGTGCCGCCGCGCCCCGCTCGACGGCCGCCGCGGCCTCCTGCACCGGGGCGGCGGCGGTGTTGACCACGGTCACGGCGATGCCGCAGGTCTTGGCCAGCGCGCCGTGCACGTCAGCGGTGATGGTGTTGAGGACCGGGCCGATGAGCGCGACGCCGGAGATGGCGTCCTTGATCCGGGGGGCGGCGGCGTCGGCGATCGCGGCGCCGGAAATCCTGGAGTCGGCCGACGGGACGACGCCGAGCGGGATGGCGGGCATGGCCGACACCGCGCCGCGCACACTGCCGGACAGGGTGCCGCCGAGCAGCGGGACCGCCTTGACCACGGTGAGCACCGGGTCGAGCACCGCGCTGGAACTCAGCGAGATCGGGGTGCCGGGCGCGCCCTTGACGCTGGTGGAGCAGTCGCCGACGACGATCGGGGACGCCGCGGTGGCCGTGGCGGAAGACGCCAGCAGGCCGGCCGTCGCTCCGCCGATGACGAGCGTGAGCCCAGCGGCGAAGGTTGTGACGCGCCGTCGCATGAAGATCCTCCAGTACCGGCCAGTAGTCGTCACCCGTAGGAACGACTGTAACCCGAGCTGGTGACGTTCCACGGCAGCGACTCCCCGAAAGTGGGGCACGATCGTCCGGATGGAGCACCGTCCGCCGTCGGGGACCCACCGAGAGGGCTCCCCGTCGGCTCCGGCGACTACCCTCCCAGAGCATGAGCATCGGCGCCCACGTCCGCGATGACGACCCGCTCGCCGCCGCGCGCGACCGCGAAGCCGAGGTGGTGCAGTTCTTCCTCGCCGACCCGCAGGGGTGGAAGGCGCCCAAGCCGCACCCGCGCACCGACGACCTGCTCGCCAGCGACGTCACGGTGTTCGTGCACTCCCCCTATGTGGTGAACCTGGCCTCGACCAACAACCGCATCCGCATCCCCTCCCGCAAGCTCGTCACCCAGCATGCCGAGGCCGCGGCGAAGGTCGGCGCCAAGGGCCTGGTCGTGCACGGCGGCCACGTGACCAAGGGCGAAGACCCGCAGGTCGGCGTCGACAACTGGCGCAAGTTCTTCGAGCGCCAGCACGCCGAGGGCGGGTTCGGGGTGCCGATCCTGATCGAGAACACCGCGGGCGGCGACAACGCCATGGCCCGCCGCTTCGACATGCTGGCCCGGCTGTGGGACGCGGTGGGCGAGTTCGACGCCGGGTTCTGCCTGGACACCTGCCACGCGTTCGCCGCGGGTGAGGACCTGGTCGGCATCGTCGACCGGGTGAAGGCGATCACCGGTCGCATCGACCTGGTCCACCTCAACAGCTCCCGCGACGAGTTCGGCTCGGCCCGCGACCGGCACGACAACATCGGCACTGGAACGATCGATGCCGACCAGCTCGTCGCGGTCGTCGCCGCGGCCGGGGCGCCGGTGGTCGTGGAGACACCCGCCGAGGGGCAGGCGGCGGATATCGCGTTCCTCCGCGAGGCGCTCGGCCGGTGAGCACCGTGCCCGCAGGCGTCACGGCAACCGGGAAGGCGGACAGCGCAGTGCTCGACGCGCCCCAGGACAGCCGCTGGTCGGCCGGTCGGCTGGGCCGGACGGCGCTGGCGGCCCTGGTTCTGCTGTGCGGGATCACGCTGCTGCTCGGGTTCGCCAACAAGGACCGCTGCACGGGCCCGGAGTTCGACCAGTGGGGCCGCAGCCAGCCGGACTTCGCCGAGCGCAAGTACGCCGACGTCTGCTACTCCGACATCCAGTTCCTCTGGATCGGCCGCGACATCGACCGGCACGTCTTCCCCTACGTCGAGGGCGGCATCACCCCGAACGGCGAACTCAGCGGCGGCACGGTCGAATATCCGGTGCTCACCGGCCTGCTGATCTGGGCTGGCGCGCTGTTCGCGCACAACGACGCCGGGTTCCTGCTCGCGTCCGCGTTGCTGATGGCCCCGTTCGGCCTGGTCACGGCCTGGCTGCTGGGTCGGCTGTCGCGGTGGCGGGCGCTGCTGTGGGCGCTGTCGCCGCCGCTGGTGCTCTACGCGTTCCACAACTGGGAACTGCCGGTGGTGGCGTGCGCGGTCGCCGCGGTCTATGTCGTGCACCGGGGGTGGGGCAGCCGAGGGGCGGACCGACCGCTGATCCAGCGGGCGTCGGCGAGCGCGGTGCTGCTGGGGCTGGGGTTCGCGTTCAAGCTGTACCCGGCGATCTTCGTGCTGCCGCTGATGCTGTACGTGCTCACCGGCGGTCGCCGCGGCCGTGAGCTGCCCGAAGGCAAGGCGCGCGATGTGGGCGGCATGGTCAAGGTCGCGCTGATCGCCATGGGCACCGCGATCGGGGTCAACATCCCGTTCGCGCTGGCCGGGTTCGACGGCTGGCTGGCGTCGTTCGTGTTCCAGGGGCAGCGCAAGGCCGACATCACGGCCAACTCGATCTGGTTCTGGGGCTTCCGGCCCGACTCCGACCCGGAGAACGAGGCCGTGCACCAGATGATCGGCGTCGTGTCCCCGATGCTGGTCTTCGCGTCCTTCGCCGTGGCGTGCGTGGTCGGCTGGGTCCGGTATCAGCGCGAGGGCACCTACCCGTGGGTCGCGGTGTCCGCGGCGATGCTGTGCGGGTTCCTGCTGCTGCACAAGGTGCACTCGCCGCAGTACACGCTGTGGCTGGTGCCGATGTTCGTGCTGATGAAGATCCGCTGGGGCTGGATCGTGGCCTACCTGGTCGCCGATCTGGCGATGGGAATCGGCATTTTCCTGTGGTTCGCGGAGATCGCGGCGGGCAAGCCGTCGGGCATCTACGAGAGCTTCTCCGCGCAGGCGGTCATGATCGGGGTGTGGGGGCGGGCCGCCCTGCTGGTCGGGCTGTTCGTCGCGTTCCTGGCCGCGAGGTCCACAGTGGATGACGTGGACGCCGAGACCGACCGCGTGGAGAGTCAGACCACCAGTTCGGGCTGAGCGTCGGCAGGCGCGGGCCGGGCGGCCGAGCGGCGGTGCAGCAGCGATTCAGTGGTGATGACCAGCAGGGCCAGCCACACCAGGCCGAAGCCGACCCACCTGGCGGTGGTCATGTCCTCGCCGAACACCAGCACGCCGACGCCGAACTGGATGATCGGCGCGACGTACTGCACCAGCCCCAGCGTGGTCATCGAAACCCGGGTGGCCGCCGCGCCGAAGCACAGCAGCGGGACGGCGGTGATCACGCCGGTGCCGATCAGCAGGACCGCGTTGAGCCAGCCCGCGTGCCCGAACGTCCCACCGCCCCCCGGCGTGGAGCACCAGCAGGTAAGCCAGGGCGACCGGGGTGAGCACGACCGTCTCCAGCGCCAGCCCCTCGGTCGTGCCGACGTCGGCCTTCTTCTTCATCAGCCCGTAGGTGCCGAAGGAGAACGCGAGGGTCAGCGCGATCCACGGCAGCCTGCCGTAGTCGAAGGTCAGTTCCACCACCGCGGCGAACGCGATGGCCAGGCCGATCCACTGCGTCGGGCGCAGCCGCTCCCCGAGCACCAGGACGCCCAGCAGGATCGTGACCAGCGGGTTGATGAAGTAGCCGAGGGACGTCTCGACAACCTGGTTGCTGTTGACGCCGTAGATGTACATGCCCCAGTTCATGCCCACCGCCACCGCGCCGACCGCGATGTAGCCGAGCCTGCGCCGGTCGGCGACCACCGCGCGCAGGTGCGACCAGCGGTGGCCGACCGCGATCAGCGCGGCCACCGCGAGCAGGGACCAGACGATCCGGTGGGCCAGGACCTCGACCGACCCGGCCGGTTCGAGCAGCGGCCAGTAGAGCGGGAAGAACCCCCAGAGCAGGTAGGCGGTGAAGCCGAGCCACAACCCGAGCCGCTGACTGGCCACCGAGCCCCCGATCATCCCATCACTGGTACCGGGGGTGAGTGTGTCACCCGGACAGCGCGGAATCGACCGCCTTTCGTGCTCAGCCGGTGGGCACCCGCTCCCGCTCGGCCTGCTCGACCGCGCGTGGCTTCACCACGACCCTGTCCGGGGCGTCGGCGAGCACCCCGGCCACCGGGTCGTCCTCGCCGAACCGGCGCACCAGGTCCCGGGCCGGGTGGTAGATCTCGTAGATCACCATCGCGCACAGGACCACGACGAACAGGTCACGGGCGACCACGAACCCCAGGAACCACTCCTCAGGCAGCCCCCGGTTGTTCTCGCCCAGGTAGAAGGCCATCCGCGGCACCCAGACCAGGGCGTCGACGGTCATCCAGGCCAGCAGGAGCTTCCAGCGCGGCATCGCCAGCACCGCCAGCGGCACCAGCCACAGCGAGTACTGCGGGCTCCACACCTTGTTCGTCAGCAGGAACGCCGCCACCACCAGGAAGCACAGCTGCGCCACCCGAGGCCGCCGCGGCGCGTGCAGCCCGACGAACGAGATCCCCGCGCACAACAGCAGGAACAGCAGCGCGCTGACCAGGTTCAACCAGACCGGCGACTCGCCGAAGGGCACCTGACCGTCGAAGCCCGCCCAGCCGGTGAACTGCATGACCACGTTGTAGAGCGAGTCCGGATCGGCGCCCCGCTCCGAGTTGCGCCGGAAGAACTCCCACCACCCCGGCCGCGTCGAGGCGAACAGGAACAGCGGGGCGTTGCACGCGATCCACACCCCCGCCGCCGCGCCAGCCGTGCGCCACCACGCTCGCGTCTGCCCCGACCGCAGACACAGGATCAGCAACGGCCCCAGCAGGAACAGCGGGTACAGTTTCGCCGCGGCGCCGAGCCCGAGCAGCGCCCCCGCCAACGTCGGATGCCTGCGCGACCAGGCCAGCAGCGCCGCCGCGGCGCACGCGGTGGCGAGCGTGTCGAAGTTGGTGAACGCGTGCACCACGACCAGCGGCGACAACGCGATGAACGCCGCGTCCCACGGCCTGCGCTTCGCCACCAGCGCCGTCGCCCAGATCGTCACCAGCCAGGCCAGCGCCAGCCAGAACGCGCTGATGTCGAAGTACAGGACCACCGGCAGCGCACTCGGCAGCCACCCGTCCTCGGCGAGCGTGACCCAGCCCTGCGCCAGCTTCGCGTTCACCCACTGGAACATGCCGGTGATCACCGGGTACTCCATGTAGCGGGTCTGCTGGGTCGGCTCGCCCTCGTCGTCGTACCAACTCGTCCGGTACGGGAAGGTGTCCGGCTGGTCGAGGCGCTCGGCGGAGTACAGCGGGATGATGTCGGAGTAGCACATGGCCGTGAACGGCCGGTTCGAGCGCCAGTCCAGCTCCAGCTTCCCGCCGCCCGCGTCATATTGCTGCGCGCACGCCGCCTTGCCGAACCACCCCAGCGCCAACGCGACCACGGCCAGCAGCAGCGCCACCCGCAGCGGCGTCCAAAACCAGTGCCTGCCCACCACGGCGTGTCTGCCCAGCGGCCCGCCGAACGGCCCGCTGGCATGCGCGGCCAGCGACTCGGTCCACGTCGGACGCACCCGCTCGCGCGGCCCGAGGGTGGCGGTGTCGCTCACCTCGTCCGCCCTGGACCCGCTGGGGGAACCGATCTCGTCGGCTTGACCTCGGTCGCCTGGCACGCGGCGATGCTACGGCCTGCGATGTGCGAACGTGGTCAGCCGAGGCGAAACACACCGACGGCCGGGCGAGTCCCATGCGGACTCACCCGGCCGTCATCTGTCGGCTACCGGGCTACCCCGAGCCCCAGCGGTCGTTCTCCTCTTCCTCGCCGCCGCCCATCCCCGGAATCGAGATGCCACCGGTGTCGCTCGGGCGGGTCGGCCGGGTGCGCGTCGGCGACGTCGTGGTCGTCGGGGTGGTCTCCGTGGTCGTCGGAGTGGTCGTCGTGGTCACCGGGGCCTCGGTCGACGGCGGCGCCGCGGCACTGGTCGAGTGGTGCGTTGGCGGCGGCGCGACCGGCTCGGCCTTGCCGATCGGGACGAACTTGCTGAACTGCTCCTTCGGCAGGTTCTTCGCCGCGTGGTAGCTGTCCATGAACTTCTTCCAGATCTTGCCCGGCACTCCGCTGCCGAAGATGATGTCGCCCTCAGCGTCTCTGAGCTGGGCCTGATTCTTGTCGCCGCTCAGCGACACCGCCGTGGAAAGCTGCGGCGTATAGCCCACCATCCACGCCTTGGAGTTGTCCCTGGTGTCGAGGTACTGGTGCGTGCCGGTCTTGCCCGCGCACGGCCGGTCGTTGGCGCACTCGATGCGCGAGAACTTCGGCACCGGCAGCAGCGACTCGGTGACATTGCGGGCGATCTTCTGGTTGCGCTCCGGGTTGCCCTGGTCGAACGCGGGCCGCTCCTGGAAGTCCTGGTGCGTCGCGGCGTTGAACACGACCCCGCCGTCGGGGAACTCGACGCGGGACACCAGCCGCGGCTTGCGGTAGATGCCGTCAGCGGCGAACGTCGCGTAGGCGGAGGCCATGTCGACGGTGGTCACCTGGGTGGCGCCACCGCCGATCGCGATGTTGATGTCACCGGCCGCCTGGTCCAGCGGCGAGCGGACCCCCGCCTCCTTGGCGGCCTCGACGACGCCCCTGGGCTTCACGTCGTTGTAGACCATGTCGCTGAACACCACGTTCAGCGACTCCTTCATCGCCTGCGCCACCGTGCACTGCCCACACGACGGGGTCGACGCGTTGCGCACCTTCTTGTTGTTGTCGCCGAACGACTTCGGCGAGCTGTCGTAGACCTCGCCGAGCCCCTTGTCCATCTTGAGCAGCCCGACCAGGTCGAACGGCTTGAACGCCGACCCCGGTTCCTGCTTGACCTTGGCGTAGTCCAGCTCCGTGCCGTTGGAGCCCGGGTAGTAGGCGACGATGTTGCCGGTCTTCGGGTCGATCGCCACCAGCCCCGGGTGCAGGTTGGCGGGCTGCCCCGCCATCACCTCGGCCACGGCCTTCTCAGCCAAGTCCTGCGCCACCGGGTCGATCGTCGTGGTGATCTTGTACCCGTTGCGCTTCATGGTCTCTTCGCTGATGTTCAGGTCTCTGAGTTCCTCGGTGACCAGTTCCGGAATGCCCCTGCGCGGCCCGGGCAGGGTGGAGCCGGTTTCCGACGGCGGCAGCGGAGTCGGGAACGGCTCAGCGCGCTCCTGCCTGGTCATCCAGTTGTTCTCGACCATCTTGTCGGCCACGTAGTTCCACCGCTGGTGCTGGTAATCCACGTCCTTCCACCGCGACGGCGTCTGGATCATGCCCGCCAGGAACGCGGCCTGCTGCTTGGTGACCTGGCCGATGTCGACGCCGAAGTGCGCCTTCGCCGCCGCCGCGATCCCGTACGCGCCCCGGCCGAAGTAGATGGTGTTCAGGTACGCGGTGATGATGTCGTCTTTGTTGTAGGTCTCGTTCATCTTGTAGGACTTGACGAGCTCGACCCACTTGCGCGACAGCGTCTTGTCCTCTTGGCCGCTGGACTTCTTGATGTACTGCTGGGAAATGGTGGAGCCACCACCGCCGCCGCCGGTCACGTTGTTCCAGACCGCGCGCATGATGCCGGTCAGGTCGAACCCGGCGTTCGTCCGGAACGTGGCGTCCTCGGCCGCGAAGACGGCGTTCAGCACGTGCTCGGGAATCTGGTGGTGCTCAAGCATGATCCGGTTGGCGCCGGACTCGGCGATCTTGGTCATCTCGGTCTTGCCGTCGGCGTAGTAGAGCGTGACGACCTTGTTTTGCTCCGCGGCGACGTCCTTGGGGCTTTTGACCTCGACCAGCTGGTAGGTGATGAAGAACGCGAGGATCGGAATGACGATCATCAGCGCGGTGCCGACGTACATCGTGCGGCGCACCCGGCGCCAGACCTTCTTCCGGCGCATCGCTCGCTGCTCATCGGTCAGCGGGCCGTCCGCCGCGGCGGCGTCCGGCTCGTCGTCGTAGTCGTCATAGTCGTCGTGGTCGCCGTAATCGGGCTCCGGCTCCCGGTGCGTGAGCAACTCCGGCTCCGACCGCGACTGCCCCGGCGTCTTGCGCATGAAGACGGTCTGATCGGCGTCGTCCCCCGGACGGCCGAACGCGCCCAGCGCGACGGTCGCGTCCGACACTGGCGGCCCACTCAACTTCCGCAACCCAGGCGGCGGCGTCGTCGGCCCGCCCCGGGTCCGGCCCGCCCCGGGAATAGCCCTGGTCGCGCCAGGCCCACCGGGCCCCGCCGAACCATCGGGGCCAGTGAGCCCACCGGGTCCCCCCGGCCCACCGGGCCCACCAGATCCGCCAGGTCCACCAGACCCGTTAGGACCGCCAGACCCGCTAGGTCCACCAGGCCCGTTAGGTCCGCCAGGACCGCCGGGTCCGTTAGGCCCGCCAAGGCCACGAGGCCCGTCAGGCCCCCCAGCGGCTCCGAGCCCTGCCGCGCCCGCGGCCCCGATCGGGCCGCCTGCCCCGGTGCGGCCGTTCGGCCCGGCAGGCCCATGGGCGCCGGGCCGATTGAGTCCACCGGGCCCACCGGCCCCAGCAGGTCCGTTGAGACCTCCGGGACCCTCTGGCCCAGTGGGGCCACCTGGCCCGCCACGCCCAGGCCCGTTGGGGCCACGGGACCTGCCGGGTCCGCCGAACCCGTCGGGTTCGCCTGGCCCGTTGGGGCCACCCGGTCCGCCTGGTCCACCGAGCCCGTTGGGCCCGCCGCGCCCGGCCGGGCCGTCCGGCCCACCTAACCTGCGTCCACCCGGCCCGGCGGCTCCGCCTGGTCCGCCGAGGCCGCCAGGCCCATTCGGTCCGTCAGGACCGCCCGGTCCGCCGCGACCGCCCGGTCCGCCAGCTCCGCCGAGGCCGCCAGGTCCGTTCAGTCCGTCAGGACTACCCGGTCCGCCTCGTCCACCTGGCCCGGCGGCTCCGCCTGGTCCGTTGAGACCGCCAGGCCCGTTCGGTCCGTCAGGACCACTCGGTCCGCCTCGTCCACCTGGCCCGCCGGCTCCGCCTGGTCCGCTGAGGCCGCCAGGTCCGTTCGGTCCGTCAAGACCGCCCAGTCCGCCGCGACCACCCGGTCCGCCAACCCCGCCTGATCCGCCGAGGCCACCAGGCCCGCTCGGCGCACCAGGACCGTTGGGGCCGCCGGGCCCACCATGTCCGTTGGGGCCGCCCGGCCCGGCGACTCCGCCAGGTCCGTTCAGTCCGCCTGATCCGCTGGGTCCGCCTGGCTCGCCGGGGCCGCCCGGTCGGGGCCCGCCGTTGCCGCGTCCACCGCCACCGAGACCACCGAGACCACCCGGACCACCCGGACCACCCGGCCCGCCTGCCCGTCCACCGCCGGGACCGAGTCCCGCGCCTGCCGCCACCGCTCCCGCGGCGCCCGGTCCGCCCACGCCGCGACCCCCGACGCCGCCAGGAGCCGAGCCGCGCCCACCCGGGACACCCGCGACCGGCCTGCCGCCGGGGATGCCGTCCGGGCCGCGCCGGGTCGGTTGCGCGCCTCGGCCGTCCGCCGGGCCGCCGCTTCCGCCGCCGCCCTGGTCGGGGTCGGCGTCGTCGTCATCCCACAGCGGGCTCCAGAAGCCCGTGCTTTCCACCGACTGCTCGGCTGGCGCGCCGCCGGTGTCCGGGTCCTCTCCGGTGGGCCACTGGGGCTCCCCGCGTCGTCGCTGGTCACTGTGGTCGTTCACGAAACAGCCTCCCAGACCGAGGCCCCGGCACGGGGCGTCGTTCGGTGGTCAAGCGCGGCGGGCACGGCGATCAGCCTGCGATGGCACTGGGTCACTCGCAAGCTCCTCACTCCGCTGCCGTCCTCCTGCGGGTTTTGGGCGTGCGAACGCCCCCCGTCCCCAGGACGTATGACTGGACCAGGTGGTTCCATGAGCAAGTCCGGCAGACCTCCACCGTATAAACGGTGAACTCCTCGAACATCGCCGCCATCCGCGCCAGCTCCTCCGGCGCGCGAGCCGAGCCGGAGGCGTGCTTGAGTTCGTCGCCGTAGACCCAGTTCACGTGCGTCAGATGTTCCTTGCGGCAGACCGGGCAGGTCACCTCGGTCGACTGGCCATGGAACTTCGCCGCGCGCAGCAGGTACGGGTTCGCGTCGCACACCTCATGGGTGCCGACCCGACCCGAGTAGACCTCCGCGAGCAGCGACCGACGCTGCAACGCGTAGTCGACCACCTGTCGCTGCGTTCGCACGAGGACAGCCTACGCGGCGCTGTTACCACGGCGGTGGGCCGATCGGCGTCACGAACATGCACCGTGCGTCACATTTGTGATCTAGGCGCTGGTGACCGGCAACGATGCGTTCGCCGCGCGGACACACTCCCTCACCTGCGGTGTTTACGTGGCGATTGACACACGCCCGCGAGTTGGACACCCTCGTGATGTATCGGCACGATATAGTCGCCCACTAGGTCAACTCGTATCGTGCCTTGTCGTCAGGAGGTGCCCGTGCTCGAATTCGCGATCCTCGGGCTGCTCCACGAGGCGCCGATGCACGGCTACGAGCTGCGTAAGCGGCTGCACGATCTGCTCGGCACGCTCCGCGCGTTCTCCTACGGCTCGCTCTATCCGACCCTGCGTCGGCTGCTGCGGTCCGGGTGGATCGTCGAGGAGGCGCCGGACCCGGAGCCCAGGTCGTGGGGCAGGCGCGGCAAGCGCGTGTACAAGCTCACCGCCGAGGGTAAGGAACGTTTCGCGGAGCTGCTGGCCGACGCTGGCCCGCAGACCTGGGACGACGAGGGATTCGGCGTCCACATGGCGTTCTTCTCCCGGACACCGGCCGAGGTCAGGATGCGAATCCTGGAGGGCAGGCGGCGGCGGGTCGAGGAGCGCCGGGAGGGTCTGCGCAGCTCGATGGCGCGGGCCGGGGAGCAGATCGACCGCTACACCCGGGAGTTGCACCGGTTGGGACTGGAAACCAGCGAGCGCGAGGTGCGCTGGTTGAACGAGTTGATCGCGCACGAGCAGCGCGAGCAGCGCGGCACCACGAATTGACCGCCAGGCAGGCGACGCGCCTGTGACGAGGACCGCGCCAGGCGCGGCTAGAACGAGAAGGAGAACCGGCATGGGCGAGAACCGCCAGAGCGTGCGGGTGGCCATCGTCGGCGTCGGCAACTGCGCGGCGTCGCTGGTGCAGGGGGTGCACTACTACCGCGACGCCGACCCAGCCTCCCGGGTGCCCGGTCTGATGCACGTCCAGTTCGGCGACTACCACGTGCGCGACATCGAGTTCGTCGCCGCGTTCGACGTCGACGCGAAGAAGGTCGGCCGCGACCTGTCCGAGGCCATCGTCGCCAGCGAGAACAACACGATCAAGATCTGCGACGTCCCGCCGCTGGACGTCCCGGTGCAGCGCGGCCACACCTACGACGGCCTCGGCGAGTACTACCGGGAGATCATCTCCGAGTCCGACGAGGACCCGGTCGACGTGGTCTCGGCGCTGCGCGCGGCCAAGGTCGACGTGCTGGTGTCGTACCTGCCGGTCGGCTCGGAGGACGCCGACCGCTTCTACGCCCAGTGCGCCATCGACGCCGGGGTCGCCTTCGTCAACGCCCTGCCGGTCTTCATCGCCTCCGACCCCGAGTGGGCGGCCAAGTTCACCGAGGCGGGCGTCCCGATCGTCGGTGACGACATCAAGTCCCAGGTGGGCGCCACCATCACGCACCGGGTGATGGCGAAGCTGTTCGAGGACCGCGGCGTGGAGTTGCAGCGGACCTACCAGCTCAACTTCGGCGGCAACATGGACTTCATGAACATGCTGGAGCGCAAGCGCCTGCAGTCGAAGAAGATCTCCAAGACCCAGTCGGTCACCTCCCAGATCCCGCACGAGATGGCCAAGGCCGACGTCCACATCGGCCCGTCGGACCACGTGCCGTGGCTGGACGACCGCAAGTGGGCCTACGTGCGCCTGGAGGGCCGCTCCTTCGGCGACACCCCGCTGAACCTGGAGTACAAGCTGGAGGTCTGGGACTCCCCCAACTCCGCTGGCGTCATCATCGACGCCGTCCGCGCCGCCAAGATCGCCCTCGACCGCGGCATCGGCGGCCCCATCCTCTCCGCGTCGAGCTACTTCATGAAGTCCCCGCCCGAGCAGTACTCCGACGACGACGCCTACGAGGCAGTCGAAGCCTTCATCCGAGGCGACGTCGAGCGCTGACCCACGCATCGCGGAGGCCACTATCGGGGGAATCATCAGCCCGGTGGTGGCCTCCGTGCCGTAGCGGGAGCACAATCGAACACACGTTCGACAAAGGGGTGATTGATGCTGACCGAAACGGCCGCGAACGAGTTCGATCCGCTGGTGGAGTTCTACGGCAACTGGACCGCGGAACTCGCTGAGCGCTACCTCCCGATTCCGTGGGTTCCTGAGGGGACGTCCTACGAGTGTTTGGACGGCTACCTCACCATGAGTCCTTGCGGGGACACAGCCACGGCGTACGCGGCTGGTCCGTGGAGTAGACGCAGGGATCGGGTCGACAAGCCCAAACTGTGCGCGGCGGCGGGCATTCCGTACTTCATGCGGGTGAAGGTTCGGAACTGCACGGCCGTCGCGGAGCTGTTCGAGTTGGAAGGTGACGCGTACGCCTTGCATGCCAAGGCGTGGGGTGGGCACCAGTTCGAGACTCAGGTTCCGTTTCCGGTGAGTTTCGACCCCGCGGTCCTGCTCGAAGATTGACTTGCCGTGTCGGCGTGATCGCTGAGGGCTATGAGCTGGGCGGACGGTTATCTGTTCGCTCGCCGTTCACTTCGATGTCCGCTGGCCCTGGCTTGCGGCTCCTACGGTCGCGCTCAGTTCCCACTGACCATGGTCGGCCCGCGCCACCGGGCGGACCGGAGGAGGCTCCCGTGTCCACCACCGACGGCCGGATTCCCCTGCCGCTGCTGCCATCGACCCACCCGCTCGGCCGGGCCGCGGTGACATGTGAGTACCGCTGCGGCAACGC
This sequence comes from Actinokineospora sp. NPDC051303, assembly GCF_055586285.1. NCBI lineage: Bacteria > Bacillati > Actinomycetota > Actinomycetes > Pseudonocardiales > Pseudonocardiaceae > Actinokineospora > Actinokineospora sp. NPDC051303. The sequence goes on along the minus strand of NZ_JBVJIN010000002.1, from coordinate 86,352 downwards.
CTGTTCCCATGAGGCGCCCAACACCTCGGACAACGCGTACTTCGGTGACGTTGTCCGCTCGATCGTCAGCAGACGAGGGATGCTCAAGGCGGGCGCCGTGCTCGCCGTCGCCGGGGCGGGGGCCGCTGTGGTCGGCGGGTCCGCCGCCGCCGCGCCCGTGGACGGGCAGGAGCAGGACGGGCGTCGGCCCACGAGGGGACTGGACTTCGCGCCGGTCGCGCCGAACACCGAGGACCGGATCGTCACGGCCGAGGGGTACGAGTCGGCGGTCGTGATCAAGTGGGGCGACCCGGTGCTGCCGGGGGCGCCCGCGTTCGACTTCGACAAGCAGACCGCGGCGGCGCAGGCGAAGCAGTTCGGCTTCAACAACGACTTCTGCGGCCTGGTCCCGCTGTGGCGCGACCGCTACCTGATGGTGTCGAACCACGAGTACACCAGCGAATCCTTCATGTTCAAGGGGTTCGACCCGGCCAACCCGACCGAGGAGCAGGTGCGGATCGGCTGGGCCGCGCACGGGCTGTCGGTCGTCGCGGTCGAGCGCGACGGGCGCAGCGGCAAGCTGCTGCCCAAGATCGACCGCAAGTACAACCGCCGGATCACCATGACCTCGGAGTTCGAGGTGGACGGACCGGCAGCGGGCAGCGCGCTGCTGCGCACCAAGGCCGACCCGAGCGGGCGCACGGTGCTGGGCACGATGAACAACTGCGCGGGCGGCGTCACGCCGTGGGGCACGATCCTGTCCGGCGAGGAGAACTTCAACCAGTACTTCGGCAACGCCAACCAGGTCACCGACCCGGTGACCAAGGCCCGCCTGGCCCGCTACGGCCTCTCCGGCGGCGCGACCACCCGCAAGTGGGAGCGCTTCGACGAGCGGTTCGACGTGGCCAAGGAGCCCAACGAGGTCAACCGGTTCGGCTGGGTTGTCGAACTCGACCCGCTTGAGCCCGAGTCGGCCCCGGTCAAGCACACCGCGCTGGGCCGTTTCAAGCACGAGGGCGCGAACATCCAGGTCGCCCGCGACGGCCGCGTCGTGGCGTACCTCGGCGACGACGAGCGCTTCGACTACATCTACAAGTTCGTCTCCAAGGAGCGGATGCGCCCCGGCCAGAGCCGGTGGGCCCGCGCGCACAACAAGAAGCTGCTCTCCGAGGGCACCCTGTACGTCGCGCGGTTCACCGGCGACAGCCCGGCGGCGGAAATCGGCACGCAGACCCCGCCCAGCGACGGCGCGTTCGACGGCGCCGGCGAGTGGATTCCCCTGGCGTCCGGCGACAAGTCCTATGTGGACGGCTTTACCGCGGAAGAGGTCTACGTCTTCACCCGCCTCGCCGCGGACAAGGTCGGCGCGACCAAGATGGACCGTCCCGAGGACGTGGAGCCCAACCCGGTCACCGGTCGCGTGTACGCCGCGTTGACCAACAACACCGACCGCGGCAAGCCGGGCAAGGAAGGCCCCACCGAGATCAACCCGCGCAACGGCAACCGGCACGGGCACGTGCTGGAGTGGGAGGAGCAGGGCGGCGACCACACCGCGCTCACCTTCACCTGGCGGCTGCTGCTGGTCTGCGGCGACCCGGCCGCGACCGACACGTACTTCGGTGGCTACGACAAGTCGCAGGTCAGCCCGATCTCCTGCCCGGACAACCTGGCGTTCGACCGGCACGGCAACCTGTGGATCTCCACCGACGGCAACGCGCTCGGCTCCAACGACGGCCTGTTCGCGGTGGCCACCGAGGGCCCGGAACGCGGCCACGTCAAGCAGTTCCTCACCGTCCCGATCGGCGCGGAAACCTGCGGCCCGGTCATCGAGGACAAGTTCGTCCTGGTCTCGGTCCAGCACCCGGGCGAACTCGACGGCGCCAGCGCGGACAACCCGCTGGCCCACTGGCCCGAGGGTGGCTCCGCCCAGCCCCGCCCCGCCGTCGCGGTGATCTGGAAGCCCGGCTGCAAGATCGGCGAGTGACCTGCCACCCGTCTGCCGCCCCGGACGGTTCCGGGGCGGCAGACGGGTTTCGTCGCGAATCGGCGCCCGTGGTTGTCGTGCGCGTAGCGCCGGTTGCGATGCCCTAGATTGGGCGCCATGAGCGAGCGGCCCCAGGCGTTGATCACCGGTGCGTCCCGCGGTATCGGGGCTGCGGTGGCCAGAGCGCTGGGCGAGACGCATTCGCTGTTGTTGGGCGGGCGCGACGTGGTGGCGTTGCGGTCGTTGGCGGAGGAGTTGCCGGACGCGCGGCCGTGGCCGGTCGAGTTGACCGACCCGACCGCGTTGCGGGCCGCGACAGCGGGGCTGTCCCGGCTTGACGTGCTGGTGCACTCCGCGGGCGTCGCCCGCGTCGGACCGCTGACCGAGGCGACGGCGGAGTTGTGGCGGTCGACCTACGAGGTGAACGTGGTCGCCGTCGCCGAGTTGACCCGGTTGCTGCTGCCCGCGCTCCGCGCCGCCCGCGGGCGGGTCGTGCTGGTGAACTCCGGTGCGGGCCAAGCCGCCAACGCGGGCTGGGGACCATACGCGGCGAGCAAATTCGCCCTGCGCGCGTACGCCGACGTCCTGCGCGCGGAAGAGGAAACCTTCGGTGTTCGGGTCACCTCGGTCTTTCCCGGGCGCACCGACACCGCGATGCAGCGCGGCGTCCGTGCGGACGAGGGTGGCGAGTACGAGCCGGACAAGTATCTGCGCCCGGAGAGCGTCGCCGCCGCCATTCACACGGCGGTCACCGCGGCTGACGACGCCCATCTCACCGAACTGGTCATCCGCTCCCGGCCCAACCGCTAATCTTCCGCGTCACCGCCCGCATCGAGGTGAAGCAGGGGAGCTTGAGCAAGGACGTCTTAGTCCATGGTTGGCGTCTTCGGGGGGTTGCTCGATGGGGTGGAGTGGTTTCTTCGGGGCCCCTACGAAGGAAGATCGCCGTGTGAAAGACGGGTGGGATGCCTTCGGCCTCACACGTGCGGAGCCAGCTTAGCGATCTTCCTTCTCCCCCGAAGAAACCACTCCACCCCATCGAGCACCTGGCGGGCGTTGGTGCCGGTTGGCAGGAGCGTGTGTTTGTTGTTCTGTTTTCGGCGGTTCAGAGCAGGGCAGGTTGGGGGGTCAGGCTGACAGGAGTCTGCTGGTTACCTTGCCTGCCAGCGTTTGCGCCTCTGCTCGGTCCACGCGGGTTGGTTCGCCGTCTGAGAGGACCTGTTCTCCGGCTACCCATACGTCGCGTACGGTTCGGGAGCCTGCTGCCCAGACTAGGTTTGACAGGAGTTGGGGGTCGGGGACGTCCAAGCCCGCTGAGAAGGCTGGGTGGTCGGGGTCGATGTGGGTGAGGTCGGCCCAGGTGCCGGGGGTGAGGGTGCCGATGTCGTCGCGGTGTAGGGACTTGGCGCCGCCTCGGGTGGACATCAGAAGGACGTCGGCTGCGCTCAGTGCCGTTGAGTCTAGTGTGGACAGTCGGGCGAGCATGGCGGCTAGGCGTAGCTCCTCCCATAGGTCCAGGTCGTCGTTGCTGGCTGGGCCGTCGGTGCCGAGGCCGATCGGGACGCCCGCTGCGCGTAGGGCGGGGACGCGGGCTATGCCGGAGGCCAGTTTGCCGTTCGAGGCCGGGCAGTGGGCCACGCCTGTGCCGTGGTGGGCCAGCAGGGCGATGTCGGTGTCGGACAGGTGCACGGCGTGCGCGGCGAGCACTCGGCCGCCGAGGAGGTTCACCTCGTCCAGCAGGGCGGGGACGGAACCGTGGCGCTCCCGCTGGGCAGTGTCCTCGCCCAGTGACTCGGCGACGTGGATCTGGATGAGCGCGCCCCGCTCGCGGGCGGCGGCGCCGACTTCGGCGAGGGCTTCCGGGGGCAGCGTGTAGGCCGAGTGCGGGCCGTAGCCGATCTCGACGCGGTCGCCGGGGCCGAAGCGCAGGCCGTCGGCGTCGATCCAGGCGCTGGCCTGGGCCAGCAGCGCCCGCCAGTCCCAGCCGGGGGCGTCGATGATCGCCGGGGCCAGCACCATGCGGGCGCCGGTGTCGAGGACGGCGCGGGCCAGTTCCTCGCCGTGGAAGTACATCTCGGCACTGGTGGTGACACCCGCGCGGAGCATCTCGACGGAGCCGAGGACCATGCCCGCGTGGATGTCCTCCGGGGTCAGCCGGGCCTCGGCGGGCCAGATGACCTCGGTGAGCCAGCGCATCAGCGGCAGGTCGCCGCCCATGCCGCGCAGCACCGTCATGGGGCTGTGCGCGTGCGCGTTGACCAGGCCCGGCAGCAGGATTCCGGTCAGCGCGCGGACCGGGCCGTCGAACGCGGGGGCATCGGCGAAGGGTCCACAGTGGACGATTCGGCCGGTGTCGTCGATGTCCACCACGGCGTCGCGCAGCACCGAGCAGGTCGGGTCGCAGGGCAGCACCACGGGGGCGCGCAGGCGCAGGCTCATGACCCCGATCCTGCCACTGCCGCTGTGCTCAGTGAGCGCGCACCGGGACCTGCCGCAGGAACGCCGGGTGCCCGTTGGCCTCCATCGCGGGCACGTACACCTCGGCGGAGTGCTCGATGGTGACCCCGGCCGCGTCGAACGAGTGCAGCACGGCCCGGTTCAGCTCCACCGCGACCCGGTCGCGCCACAGGGTGCGCTCGGAGGTCGTGTCCAGCCCCAGCTTCTCCGCGATCACCGGGCCGAGGCCGTACGCGTCGTCCGCGGCCAGCACGTCCTCGCCGATGGCGCGGCAGATGTAGACCCCGTTGTAGGGCGCGGCCGGGTAGTCGATGCCGCCGATGTGCAGGCGCATGTTGCTGATGACCGGCACCGCGTGCCAGCGCAGCCCCAGCTCGGCGAACCACGGCAGGTCCGGGTGCGCCAGCGGCACCTCCAGCACCACCTCGCGCGGGATCGTGTGCAGCGAGACGCCCTCGTGGCCGGTCTCCACGACGAGCGGGAGCCGGTCGAACGCGCCGCGCCCGGCGGGCGGGCGCCAACCGAGCCTGCACACACCGGTGGTGAAGTCGACGTAGCGGCGGTCGCCGACGACGCGGGCCTGGTCTCCCGGCTCGCGGTAGCCCGCGTAGCGGACGAGTTGGTCGTTGCGGATGCGCGGCCCCGGCCGCCAGGGCGAGTCGGGTGCGAAGACGCTCACCATCGGCCGCACCGCCCCGTCGCCACCGGCCATCCGCAGGTGCCGGGCGCATTCGTCGGCGACCTCGGCCGCGTCGCGGACCGAGCGCAGGTCGCGCACCAGCAGGCCGCGCCACGGCACGTCCTCCGGGCACCAGCCGCTCTCGCGCAGCGCGACGCGCGCGCCGAAGGCGAGTTCCGCGGGGGTGTGCCGGTAGGTGCCGGTGGCCGCGATCTCGGCGCGCACCTTGGCGAGCCTGCTGTTGATGTAGCCCGCGTTGGGCCGGGCGTTGTGGAACATCCGCAGGAACTGCTCCGCGGCGTGGATCAAGCCGTGCGGCGAGTCGCGGTCGGACCGCCCCGCGGGCTGGGTGATCAGGTCATCGCGCAGAGCAGTCACATCAGGGGTATCGGTTCAGAAGATCCCGAACTCGACTACTCGGTCGTGTGTTTCTCGCGCGTTAAACGTCACACAACGTCAGCCCGACACCCGCTCGAAGATCAAGTCTCGGCTGATGCGGCCCTCTTCGCGGGCCCGCGACTCGAATTTCGTCACCGGGCGCCAGTCCGGCCGCGGCGCCCAGTCCGCGTGCCGGTTGCGCAGCAGCGGCTCCCCGGAGAGCACGTCGAGCATCTGCTCGGCGTAGTTCTCCCAGTCCGTGGCGAGGTGCACGGTGCCGCCGGGGGCCAGCCGGGACGCGACGAGCGCGATGAACTCCGGCTGCACGAGCCGCCGCTTGTGGTGCTTCTTCTTCGGCCACGGGTCGGGGAAGTAGATCCGCACCGCGGACAGCGAGCCGGGCGCGATGTGCTCGGTGAGGAGCACGACCGCGTCACCGCGCAGCAGCCGCAGGTTGGTCAGCCCCAGGGCCTCCGCGCGCAGCATCAGCTGCGCCAGCCCCGGCTGGTAGACCTCGACGGCCAGGTAGTTGACCTCCGGCGCGGCCTCGGCCAGCCGCGCGGTGGTCTCGCCCATGCCGGACCCGATCTCCAGCAGCAGCGGCGCGGACCGGCCGAACCAGGAGTCCGCGTCGAGCGGGCCGTCCGGCAGGTCATGCACCTGCCTGCCCAACTCGGGCCAGTGCCGTTCCCAAGCCTTCGCCTGGCCGACGGTCATCCGGCCGCCGCGGTGCACGAAGCTCACGACACTGCGTTTGCGCGGCTCCTGGTCGGTGGGTGTCACGGCGACAGCCTGCCACCCCGCCGTCGTCAGGGTCTCAGGGACTCCAGGCGCGACAGGTTGGACCGCAGGTCGGCCAGCCCGCCCACGGCGATCGGCGCTGGCGCGGGACCGGCGTGCACCCGCACCACGTCGATCCAGCCGCCGTGCCGGTCCGTGTGCGCCAGGGTGGTCGGCATGCCCGGCTCGGCCAGCATGCGTTCCGAGGGCATGTACTCCCAGTACCCGGAGTCGCCATCGACGCCCCAGGGCACGAAAACCCACCCTGGCCGGGCGTCGAGGAGCTTGGCGACCCGGTCCTCGATCAGGAACCCCTCCCGGCGGGAGCCGAGGCCGCCGGACGCGACCGCGCGCAGCCACCAGGGCGCGGGCAGTTCGGGTTCGGCGGTCGAGGCCGCGCGGTAGAGGGCGAGGACCTGAGCCTCGGGCGCGCGGTGCACCCAGGCTCTGCGGGCTTCGGCTGGCGACCCCGCTGGGGTGCCATTGGGTTGTTCGAGAGCCTCCGACCATTCGAGGCCGATCATTGGCTCCACGTGCAGGCCACGGTTCCGACCGCGCTGCGCGGGCGGGGCCTGCTTCTTCGACGCGCTGGAATCAAGCACCGTCAAGGTCCACCTCCAAGGGCTCCGAGACGGGTCCGTGTGTCCATCTGACCCCGGGACGGTAAGCCGCGTCCGTAAGCTGTGGGGGTCCTCACAGCTTCTTAACGTGGTCTTAATCCTTGTGCTTGTTGTAGGAAACTCCGCCTCTTGGCGCAAGAGTCGGAAGACCTCATGCGTCCCGCCGGTTGGCTGTGATGATCGCTACGGCGAGCACGGCGATCGCGATCACGGCGAAGTACGCCAGATAGCCCCACGGGCCGAGCGGGAGATCGCGCGGCGGCTGGCCGCTCGCGTCGTTGCCGATGAACTGGTCCGCGGCGAAGAACGGCAGCCACTGGTGGATGTCGTCGCCGATCCGCGGAATCAGCGTGACCAGCCCCTCGACGAGCTGTGAGTAGACCAGCAGCAGCGCCACCGCGCCCGCGGTCTGCCGCACGAGGATGCCCACGCCCAGCGCCAACACCGCGGTCAACGCGAAGACCAGGCCGACGCCGGCGACCGAGCGCCAGTCGTCCGCGGTGTCGAGCGCGAGGTCGGCCTCCGGCTTGATCCACCGGCACACCGCCCACGACCCGAACGCCACCAACTCGCCGATGACCGCGGCCAGCGCCGTCACCACGGCCGTCTTCGCCAGCAGCGCCGACACCCGGTTCGGCGTGGCCTGGAAGGTGCTGCGGATCGTGCCGAACCGGTACTCGGTGGTGATCGCCAGCGCGGCCATCACCATGATCACCGCCCGGCCGAGGCCGTTGGCCGCCTGCGTGGTGCCGACCGTCAGCGGCACCTCGTCGCCGCCCTGGCTGGCCAGCAGCGCGGCGAACCCGATGGGCAGCGCGATCGCCACCAGCGCGCACCACCACGGCGAGCGGGTGCTGAACAGCTTGATCCGCTCCGCGGCGACAAGACTCATGCCGTGGGCTCCTTGTCGTGCGCGTGGTACTCGACGGACTCGCCGGTGAGCTGGATGAACGCCTCTTCCAGCGAGCCGAGTTGCGGGTTCAGCTCGTGCAGCACGATCCGGTGCGCCGCGGCCAGTTCGCCGATCTCGGAGCTGGCGAGGTTGGTGACGCGGATCGAGTCGCCGTCCTCCACGACCTGGACGCCGTCGGCGCGCAGCAGGTCGGCGAGCCGGGTCAGCTCGGGGCTGCGGACCAGGACGGTGTTCTCCGTGGCGTTCTCCACGAAGTCGCTTACCGTGCCCTGGTAAATCAGCTTGCCGCGGCCGATCACCACGAGGTCTTGCGCTGTCTGCGCCATCTCGGACAGCAGGTGGCTGGAGACGAACACCGTGCGCCCCTCAGCGGCCAGGCGGTGCATGAACCGGCGAATCCAGAGGATGCCCTCCGGGTCGAGCCCGTTGACCGGCTCGTCGAACAGCAGCACCTTCGGATCGCCCAGCAGCGCCGCCGCGATGCCCAGGCGCTGCGACATGCCCAGGGAGAACCCGCCCGCGTTCTTGTTCGCCACCGAGCCGAGCCCGACCAGGTCGAGGACCTCGTTCACCCGTGTGCGGGGCAGCTTGGTCGCCTTCGCCAGCCAGCGCAGGTGCGCCCGCGCCGACCGGTTCGGATGGACCCACTTGGCGTCCAAGAGCGCCCCGACAGTCGTAAGAGGCAGCTTCAAGTCGCGGTAGTGCTTGCCGTCGATGCGGACGTCACCCGAGGTGGGCCGGTCGAGCCCCAGGATCATCCGCATGGTGGTGGACTTCCCGGCCCCGTTCGGCCCGAGGAAGCCCGTCACCCGCCCGGCCTCGACGGTGAACGACAGGTGGTCGACCGCGACGGTGCGGCCGTAGTGCTTGGTCAGCCCGGTGGCCTCGATCATGCCGATTCCCCGATCCCCAACATGGGACCGATCTTGGCACGCCCGCCCGGACCCTGCCGGACGTGCGGGAACCCGGGCCATCCCCCGATTGGTGGCCCGGGTTCCCGTCCCCGAGATGGTCCCGCCCTCTCCCCCGAGGCGGGCGGGACCGGCAGGCTACGCGTCCCGCTTCGCCGCGCTCCCCAACGCGACGACGAGCAGGACCGCGGTGACGCCTGCGAAATAGGCCAGCGAGGCCCATGGCCCCAGCACCGGGTCCGGGCCGGGGTTGCCCAGGAAGCGCTGCACGGCGATGAACGGCAGCCACTCCTGGATGTCGGCGCCGACCCGCGGGATGAGGCCGACGAGGTTCTCGACCAGCATCACCCAGATCAGCAGCACGGAGATCGCGCCAGCCGACTGCCGCACGAGGATGCCGACCGCGACGGCCAGCACGGCGGCGATGCCGTAGACCAGGCCGGCGCCCGCGACCCGCCGCCAGTCGTCCGCCGTGGTCAGCGCCAGGTCGGTGTTGGTCGCGGTGATCTTCGCGGCGGCGCACGAGCCGAACGCGGCGATCTCGCCGAGCACCGTGGCCAAGAGCGCGACCACGGTGGTCTTGGCCAGCAGCGCGGCGGTCCGGTTGGGGATCGCCTGGAACGTGGCGCGGATGGTGGAGAAGCGGTACTCGGTGGTGATCGCCAGCGCGGCCATCACCAGGATCACCATCAGCCCGAACTGCGTGCCGAACTGGGTCTGGGTCAGCGTGAGCGGCCGGGGGCCGTCGTGGGACAGGCCGACCATCGCCGCGAGCCCGACGGTGACGCCGAGCGCGAGCACCGTCGACCACCACGGCGACCGGGTCGTGAACAGCTTGATGCGTTCGGTGGCGAGCAGGGTCATCATGCGTCCCGCTTGTTCGCCACGGCCAGCGCGATGACCAGCAGCACCGCCGCGAAACCCGCGAAGTAGGCCAGCGCGGGCCACGGGCTCAGCACCGCGTCGGACAGGCCGGGGCCGTCCTGGATCGCCCGCTCGCTCGGGTCCGGGTCGCCGGTCACGAACTGGTGGGCGACGTTGAACGGCAGCCACTGGTGGATGTCGCGCCCGACCCGGGGGATGAGCATGATCAGGTTCTCCAGGAGCGAGGTCCAGATCAGCAGCACCGAGATCGCGCCAGCCGAGTGCCGCACCAGCACCCCCACGGACACCGCGATGACCGCGGCGAGCCCGTAGACCAGGCCGATGCCCGCGATCGCCCGCCACTCGAACGGCGTGTTGATCGCCAGGTCGGCGGTCGGCTCGATCACCGTCGCGATCGCCCACGACCCGAAGGCGGCGATCTCACCGATGACCGCGGCGAGCAGCGCGACCACGGTGGTCTTGGCGAGCAGCGCGGCGGTTCGATTGGGGATCGCCTGGAAGGTGGCGCGGATGGTGGAGAAGCGGTATTCGGTGGTGATCGCCAGCGCGGCCATCACCATGATCACCATCAGGCCGAAGCCATACCCGAACTGGGTGGCCGCGATGTTGATCGGCGACTCGGCGTTGGCCGTGCCCGCCATCAGCGCGGCGAACCCGACCGTCACCGCCAGGGCTAGCACGGCGCACCACCACGGCGAGCGGGTGGTGAACAGCTTCATGCGTTCGACTGCGAGCAGAGTCATGTCGTCACTTCCCCGCCGGGACAAGGGTCGCCGGAACCTGGCCGTCGGCGATCTCGGTGTGGTACTCGACGGAGTCACCGGTGAGCTGCATGAAAGCCTCCTCAAGCGACCCGCGCTGCGGGCTCAGCTCATGCAGCACCGCACCGGTCGACGCCGCCAGCTCACCGACCTCCGCGCAGTCCATCCCGGACACGATCAGGCTCTCACCTTCGTCCCGAATGGACACTCCGGCGCGGCCGAGCGCGGTGCGCAACGCGGCGAGCTGCGGGCTGCGCACACGCACGGTGTTCTCGGTGGCCTGGGCGACGAAGTCCTCGGTGGTGCTCTGCGAGATCAGCTTGCCGCGGCCGATGACCACCAGTTCCTGCGCGGTCAACGCCATCTCGGAAAGCAGGTGGCTGGACACGAAGACCGTGCGGCCCTCTTCGGCCAGCCGGTGCATGAACTTGCGAATCCAGAGGATGCCCTCCGGGTCCAAGCCGTTCACCGGCTCGTCGAACAGCAAGACCTGCGGGTCACCCAGCAACGCCGCCGCGATCCCCAACCGCTGCGACATACCAAGAGAGAACCCACCCGCGCGCTTACCCGCGACACTGGTAAGCCCCACGATCTCCAGCACCTCGTCCACGCGCTTGGCCGGGAGCTTGTTGGACTTCGCCATCCACTGCAAATGAGCCCGCGCCGAACGGTTCGGGTGCACCCACTTCGCGTCCAACAGAGCGCCCACCGTCCGCAGAGGGTGGTGCAAGTCGCGGTAGTGCTTACCGTCGATCAACGCCGAACCCCCGCTGGGCGCGTCGAGGCCAAGAATCATCCGCATAGTGGTGGACTTCCCGGCGCCGTTGGGACCGAGGAAGCCGGTCACCCGCCCGGCCGGGACAGTGAACGACAGGTTGTCGACGGCGAGCGTCTTCCCGTATCGCTTGGTGAGGCCGACTGCCTCGATCATGGTTGCTCCCAGTTCATCGTCTTCGCGCGCCCATGCGCCTTCCCCTCATGACCCGGCCATCCTGTTCCGCCACGCCGCCGTCGCGCGTCGTCCTGTGGTCGCTACCCGGGTCACCTTGCAGACGTAGCCTCCATCAGCCGACGGGGTGGGGGAATCCGTGACCACCCTGAGGAAGACCCTGATCCGGGACGCCGTCCCGTCGGGGACGGCAAGCGGGTGGCCTGCCCTGAGACCAGCCCTGACCAGCGGCTTGACCAACTCCAGGGTCACCCTGGCCCATGTCCCCCACGCCGACCCTCGTGAGCCCGAGCACAACCCACACGTGCCGCACCCGGCTCCACGCAAACCGCCCACCGCTGTCGCACCCCGTCGCTACCATCGGATTCCGCACCAACGGATTCCACCAGGGGGACACGACGATGGAGTGGGCAGACATGGACGGCCTGGCCAAGAACATGAGCAAGTTCTCCGCCAGCGCCAGAGCAGGCGAGTTCACCGTCAACCAACACGGCGGCGACGCCATCCTGGCCGCCATCCGCGAGATGCAAGACTGGTACCAAGCTTCTGCCCACAAGCTCAATCAGCTTGCTCAGGAGCCCAAGCTGGGCAGCAGCAACAACGCCAAGATCATGGCGCCGTACCTGGTGCAGGTCGCCACCGACGACCAGGGCTTCCTCACCCAACTGGAAAAGTTCAACGACGTTCTGACCGAGGCCGAGGAGAGCATCAAGATCGCTATGGCGAACTACCGCAACGCCGACGACGATGCCCAGGGCAAGTTCACCACCTGACCAGCCATCGCCAGAAAGGGACACCGTTGCCCACCCCGGCCCCCCGCCTGCTGCTCGCCCTACCGGTGACCGTCGCCCTCGCCGCCACCCTGGCCGCGTGCTCCAGCGACACCCCCGGCACACCCCTGCCCGAGGACACCACCACCCAGGCCACCAGCAGCACAGCCCGGACCAGCCCCCGGACCACCAGCAAGCCGGCGAAGCCGGACAGCCCCCTGACCGACACCGACCCCTGCACCTTGATCCCTGACACGCTCAAGACCCAACTCAAACTCGTCAAAGAACGAAACGATGACACCAGCAGCGCGCGGGGTTGTCTATGGAGCCATGCCGAATCCGATTACAGCGTGGGCATCACCATTCGGAACACCCAGGGCGTCAGTGAGTTCGACACCTCACTCGGCGCCGCTACCGACACCACCATCGGCAGCCGACCCGCCAAGCTCCAGCGCGCACGCGGCGACGCTTGTGTCATCGCTGTCTCGGTCACCGACACCGCCCGCGTCGACGTGATCACCATCGCCAACAGCGGCCACGAACAGGGATGCCCGATCAGCACCCAGGTTGCCGAGGCCGTGGCCGCCCAGCTTCCCTGATCCAAGCCTGTGGAGGCGCGTCTAGCGGTGGAGTGATCCTCCGGCGCCATGGCTTCCGGTTCAAGTGTCACCCCGACCCGCCACACTGCGATGAGCACGCGGTTGTGTGGAGTTCTTGGGACCGTAAGGAGTGACATGGCAGGGGCGTTGGCGGGCAAGGTGGCTGTGGTTACGGGGGCGACTCGGGGCTGTGGGCGGGGGATCTCGGTCGAGTTGGGGGCGGCGGGGGCGACGGTGTATGTCACCGGGCGCACTACGCGGGCGGGGAAGTCTCCGATGAATCGGAAGGAGACCATTGAGGAGACCGCCGAGTTGGTTGACGCGGCGGGTGGGACGGGGATTCCGGTTCGGTGTGACTTCATGAGTCTGTCCGATGTGGACTCGCTACGGGATCAGGTTGCTGGCGAGCATGGGCGGATCGACGTGCTGGTCGATGATGTCTGGGGTGGCGATCAGTTCGTGGAGTTCGAGAAGCCGTTCTGGGAGTCTGATTTGGACAAGGCTCTTGGGGTTGTGCGCAACGGGCTTGAGACGCATCTGCTGGCGCTGCACCGGCTCTTGCCGTTGGTGGTGGCGAAGCCGGGTGGGCTGGTCATCGAGGTGACCGACGGGGATGACGACGAGTACCAGTACGGAGTGGGAATCCCCTATTTCCTGGTCAAGTCAGGCATTCGGGCGATCGGGCGGGTGCTGGGCAAGGACCTGGCAGAACACGGGGCAACCGGGTTGACGGTGACACCGGGGTTTCTGCGGTCGGAGATGATGCTGGAGCACTTCAAGGTCACCGAAGAAAACTGGCGCGAAGCGGAAGACCCCAACTACGTCATGTCGGAGACCCCGCGCTACCTCGGCCGCGCGGTCGCCGCCCTGGCCGCGGACCCGGACGTGTCCCGGTTCGCGGGCCGCACGCTGGCCAGTTGGACCCTCATGCGCGAGTACGGGTTCACCGACGTCGACGGCACCCAGCCGGACTGGGGGCGGTGGGCGGCCGAGGTTGTCCGGCCCGGTCTCGATCCGTCGACGGTGGACGCGGCGAAATACCGCTGAGCCGCGCACGCTACTCTGTTTCGGATTTCGCCGCACAATGTTGAGTCGCCACTGCTGCGGTCCGAAACGGCGACGGTAATCGGCATTCCTTTTGCGGTCAGTGATCTCGCGGGAGCCGTTGGGAACCTCGTCACCAGTCGCTGGATAACCTGGTGGGCATTGCGAAGAGGTGCGCGGAAGCGCTCAGCAAGGTGCGGGATCTCCAGGCCATGATGACCGACTCCGCGTTCGACACGGGGAAATGGCCGCAGGCGGTCGTTGTCTGAGATTACGAGGATGGTCATGAGTGCAAATCCCCAGCGCACCTGGAAACGGCCGGTCGCCGGTATGGCGGTCGCGGTGGTGATGTTCGGCGGTGGCTGTGGCATTCCCGGTCCCCAGTATTATCCGACGCCCACATTTCGGGAGTCATTCAAATATCCGTTGGACACCTTCACGGGTTGCCCAGGTCTTCAACGGAAGGCGCCTGGCCTGCCGCCGCCGGTGCAAAGGAAGGGGGTCCCGGATCGAATGGGACTACTTCTAGATTGCACTTTTGGTGGCGTGGTGGACGGCGATAACCAGTTTATCACTTTCATCGGTCAAGTGAGTGAATATAGGCACACAAGCGATGTCTTTGCCGGAACGGAAATAGAAACCACAGTGCGCATCGGTTCGGAAGCCCGCTGGAGGCCTTCGGTAAGAGCCGACATGTGCACGTTGGAAGTCATCGACGATAACGCTTTTATGGTTACGAGCTTTCAGGACGAGGACCCGAAAAGCGAGCGGTGTCGGGATGGTGCGCGGGAGGCCGCGAAACAGATTTACGACGCTGTGCAGCCGAAGTGAGGGGGTGCCCCCTGCGCGCAGCGCAGGGGGCACCGGGGCAGTCAGGGGATGAGACGGTTTGCCTTGATGGCCTGGACTAGGGCGGGGATGTTGCCGGCCAGGGTGGGGCCGGTGGTGTTTTTGGAGTCGCGTACCTGGTCGAGGGTGTTGCGTAGTTCGACGCAGTTTGGGCCGTTTTGGCTGCGTCGCGCTTTGCGCCAGGTGTGCTCAGTTGTCACTGACTTTTCTCCATTCTACTGTGGAAACCCTTGATGAACTTGGCGGACGCGGCGGGGTCCAGGGAGACTTCCATGATCTTCTCGATGGCTTGTCGGTAGGCGTTCACGTCGTAGTCCTCGTGCATCATGAGCACCGAGCGGCGAGTCTCCATGAACACGATGGACGTGCTCGTTTTCTTCGTGATGTGGTTTGACTCGATGAGTGCGAACGCGCCTTCCAAGCCGGGGTGCCAACCACGCTGGTCGGGGACGATGCGCAACTCGATGTTGGGGCGTTTCGCCATCTCCAGCAGGTGTTGCAGTTGCTCGATCATCGCCTGCTTACCGCCGATCTCTTGGTTGAGAGCGCTCTGTCCTAGCAGCACCAAGAGGTTGGCGGGGCGGTGCTTGGTGATCGCCTCCCGGCGGCCGATCCGGTACGTGATCCTCGACGCGATCTCGCCCGCTGGCACGCCACCAGCGGTCATGATCGCGTGGATGTAGTCGTTGGTTTGCAGGAGGCCGGGGATCAGCAACGGGGCCACCTCGACGATCCTGGTGGCGTTCTGCTCCCAGTCGACGTACGCGGCCATCTGCTGCCGCTGCTCCGGCAGGGTGGTCGCCACCCACTGCGACTCGTCCGTGCCATAGGCGAGAGTCATGATCTGGTCGTAGTCCTCACCGCTGACACCAAGCTTGGTGAGAATCCGCGCGACCTGCTCGGGCTGGGGAGTCCGGTCGCCTGTCTCCCAGCGGGAGAGCACCGCGATGTCGCGGTTGATGGCCGCCGCGACCTCGCGCATGACCAGGCCTTTCTTCTCGCGGGCCTCACGCAGGGCCGCGCCGAGTGCTCGTGCCTTCGGGGTTCGAGCCATGGGATCTCCATTTTTGTCGGCCGGTAACAGCATAGCGTTAACCGGAATGCCACAGGGTTCACCCGTTGCGCCTAGCGCAAGTCCGTTGTTCGTCTTGTCAGGTTTCGTCAACACTTTGCGAGGTGGCAAAGGCGGACGGTATCAGGCTGGCAAGGAGGCATCGGCGTGCACTCTGCACAAGCAGGCGGGATGGTCAACCCCGACGAATACGGACGCCGCAAGGTTGGTGGTGTCATTGTTCCTTATATCACCGCTTGGAGTGGGGAGAATATGCCGCCCAATCGGGTGGTTGCGCGAAAAGATGGTCGGGGGATCGGGTACGCCGACGAAACCATGGGCGACCGCGACGGCGATGGGATTCTTTGGATTAGGAATCCATCTTGTCCTGGTCGCGGTAAGGCCGAGTTCGGCAAGGTCAATTCCCTGCGGCAGCGGCGGGCCATGCGCAGGCTGCTCTGTCAGGTGTGCGGCGGGCCAGCCGACCAGGACGACGACGGTGTGCTCTGGGTCCTCAAGGACCACCGAGGGGACTGGCCGGGGTGGCCCAACGGCATGGGCGTCACCGAACCACCGATCTGTCTTACCTGTCTACGCATAGCCGTGCGCGCCTGTCCGGCGCTGCGGAAAGGGCACGCGGTCATCAGGGCGCGGCATTGCCCGATCGTCGGGATCGCCGGGGCGCACTACGTGCCGGGAAAGCCGTTTCCCCGGGCGATGGACCATGTGGTGCTGACCTTCGGCCACCCGGACATTCCCTGGACACTGGCCGCGAACCTGGTCCGGGAACTCGGTGACTGCGCCATCCTGGACAGTTCAGCCATCGTGGACAGTTCAGACGTCGCCGGGGCGGACTAGACCGGTTTCGTAAGCCAGGACGACAGCTTGCACGCGGTCTCTTAACTCCAACTTGGACAAGACACGACCAACGTGCGTTTTTACCGTCGCCTCGGAAAGGAACAGTTTGCGCGCTATCTCCGTGTTGGACAGTCCCTGCGCCATCAGCACTAAGACTTCCCGCTCCCGTTCGGTCAGGACCTCCAAGACCGACGCGTCCCGAAGCTCACCGCCACCGGGGCCCAAGAAACGGTCCAAGAGCCTGCGGGTGACGCTGGGCGAGACCACCGCGTCGCCGCTGGCCACCGACCGCAGCGCCGAGACCAGGTGACTCGGCGGGGTGTCCTTGAGCAGGAACCCGCTCGCGCCGCAGCGCAGCGCCGAGAGGGCGTACTCGTCCAAGTCGAACGTCGTCATCACCAAGACCTTGGACGTGCCGCGCTCGGTGATCACCTTCGTCGCCTCGACGCCGTCGAGGACGGGCATCCGGACGTCCATCAGCACCACGTCCGGCCGCAGCCTCTCGGCGAGTTCGATGGCGGCGCGGCCGTCCCCGGCCTCCCCCACGACCTCCATGTCCTCCTGCGCGCCGAGCACCATCCGGAACCCGACCCGCATCAGCTCCTGGTCGTCGACCAGCACAACCCTGATCACCTGGCCCAACGTAGTCTCCCTGTCCTGCCTAGGCCGTGGACACGGGCAGCACCGCCCGCACGCGCCACCCGCCCTCGTCGGACGGGCCCGCTTGCAGCGTGCCGCCGAACACGTTCGCCCGCTCCCGCATCCCGATCAGGCCGTTCCCACCGCCCTCGGCGGTGATGCCGTGCGGGCGGCCCGGTCCCCGGTCGGCGATGTCCAACTCCACCCGCTCGCCCACGCGCGCCACCCGGACCGACGCGGACGCGCCGGGACCCGCGTGCTTGATGGTGTTGGTCAGCGCCTCTTGCACTATCCGGTAGATGCCCAGGCTGACGCCCGCGGGCAGGTCATCCAGATCACCTGCCAAATCCAGCCGCACCGGCACCCCGATCGCCCGCACCCGCTCGGCCAAGTCGGCGATGGACTGCGCGCCCGGCTGCGGCGCCCGGTCCAACTCGGTGTCGTCGCTGCGCAGCACACCAAGGAGCCTGCGCAACTCGGTCAGCGCCTCCCGGCCGGTCGTGGAGATCGTGTTGATGGCCTTCTCCGCCACCTCCGGCTGCGACCGCACCGCGTACGCCGCCCCATCGGCCTGCACCACGATCACGCTTACCGCGTGCGCGACAACATCGTGCAACTCGCGTGCGATCCGCGCCCGCTCCGCGCCCACGGCGATCGTGGCCTGCTGGTCGCGCTCGGTCTCCAACAGGTCCAGCCGCCGCTCGACCTCCGCGTGGTACGCCCGCCGCGCGCCAGCGAACTCCCCCAGCACCCAGCACAACGCGAAGATCACCACGATGATCAGCGTCGGCAGGATCGCCTCGGCGGGCCCGAGCCGCCACCACGCCCACACCGTCGTGCCGATGGCCAGCCACAGCACGTACAGCGCGCCCTGCCGCCTGCCGACGTAGGCCACCACCGTGTACAGCGCGATCCCCAACGCCACGTCGGCAAGCCGAATCCGCGCGTCGGCCCCGCCAGTCGGCGACGGGCCGTGGGTGAACAACTGCGCGAAACCCGCGATGAGGATGAGATACGCCGACAGCAGCGGATCGCGGCGGCGGACCACGAGCGGGCCGAGCAACCCGATTCCGACCAGCCAGAACGCGATCGGGTGCACGCCTTTGGGCGGGTCGAGCAGCGCCAGCAACTCCAACCCGGCGAGCACGACCGCGATGAGGCAGTCACCCGCCATCGGGTGCGCCCTCATCCACAAGCTCAGCCGCCGCACGCCGACGAGCCTAGGCAGCGTGGACGGCCAGGCGCGTCCTCCCGTCGTCGCATTGCCCGTCCACCCGCAGGGTGAGGCGGTCAGGCACTGGTGTCGGCCTGCGGATCGGCCCGGCGGTGGCGGCGCGGAGCGGGGCGGTTGGGCTCGGATGTCACCCGCTCGATCAGCTCGGCGACGGTGACCTGCCCGGGTTTGTCCTGCTTGCTCCGGTGCACGGCGCCGTCGTCGTGCAGTGTCGGGAGAGCGGGGAACGTGGCGCGGTCTTGCCGCCACTGGACGGTGGGACTGCGCAGGTCCACCGGGACAAGCGTCGCCTGGGTGCCGCTGCGTTCGAGATATGCCGTGCGCAGCAGAGCCGGTGTGTAGGCGCGCAGAATCGGGTGGGCGTTCAGCAGCGCCCGCAAAGTCGCCTGGGTGGGCAGGTGGCCATGGGTGACAACGCGGCGGATGCCCTCGGCCAGGCTCGGGATGAAGGTCGTCTCCACGCGCGAGCCGTGCGCGAGCAACACCATGGTCCGCAGATAGACCGCGAGCCAGCGGCCGATCGGGGTCCGCGTGTTGCGCGCGGGGGGATCGAGCAGCTCCAGCAGCTCCGCGTCGAGCGCGAGACCGAGCACGGGTAGCACGGCCGCGGAGTCGACCGGCGTGCCGCTCGGGCTGGTTGTCACCACATGGGCGACAACGACGGCGAGGTGGTGGCAAACGTCCTCGACGCGCTCCTTAACCTCGCGGAGCTGCTTGCTCGCCCGCTCGTGGGCGGCGCGGGCCTGTTTGCCGGTGCGCTCCCGTTCCGCCCACAGTTCCCGCGTGTGCCGGTCGTTTTCCTCGGTGCGGGAGGTCTCTGCGGTCACGAGCCGGGCGCGTTCTTGCCTGATGGTGACTTCTGCGGCGTGCGCGGCTTTGGCGAACAGGGCCAACGCGGTCGCGTTGGTGGCCAACTGGACGGCCTGCTCTTGCCGGGCGGCGCGCTCCTGGGCCAGTTCCGCCTGCGCGGCTTCCCACTGGCGCTTGTAGTACTCGGCGCGGGTGGCGTCGTCGGGGAGCTGCGCTGGGTCAAGTTCCCGGGCGTTGTCGTCACCGTTGACCACGACACCGGCGTACCCGGGCGGCCAAGATGCCCCGGTGGCCGCGCACCAGCGGCCCGCCATCCGCGCCAGCACGGCGGCGTGGTCGTCGGGCTCGCAGCAGGCGGTGACAATCCAGACAACGCACTCCCAGGCGGGCGGCTTCTCCGCCGACGAGCCGAGGAACTTGCCCACCGCGGTCTTCGCCGCGCGCAGGTGCTTGTTGTTGTCCGGCGTTCCCGTCGCCCACCACGGCCGGTCGGCGTGGGTCATCGCGTGCCGGATCATCGCGCTCACCGTGCCGAACCGGTGGCTGACCAGGTCCAGCAGCGCGATGATCAGGTGCTTGGTGTCCAGGGTGACTTTGGTGCTGTTGATGTCCTCGACGCGCCTGGGCAGCTTGCGGCCAGGCGTGCGGCGGTTCCGCTGGTCGCCCCGGGGCGGGGAATCGGTGGGGTGGTCGCTATCGGGCACGCGCGGTCCGCCTCCGCGGCCGGTGACAACCCGCATAACCCGACCACGGGTCGGGACAATCCCAAGATTGTCTATCCGCGCAGCTCACAGCGTTGTCCGGTTTCCGGGACAACCCCGGCGCGTGATCGGCTGATCCCGGTCGCCGATCGACGTCGGCGACCCGTCGGGAGCGCCGGGCCGCTGGGTTGCAGCAGACCGGCCCGGCGCTCCCTCGCCCCTCCACCAGGAAGGACCACGAGAGCATGCCGTTCATCCCCACTTCGGGGCTAGCCATCGCGTGCACATTCACGCTGATCGGTGTCCTAGTCGCCGCGGCGGTGTTCGCCCGTGACCCGCAGCGCCGCGCCAGCGCGATCGAGGTGCTGCGACTGCTGTTGCGCCAGCCCGGCGGAACCCCGACGACGTTGGAATCGGAGCCTGTTGCTGGCGGCGAAAGCCAGCCGAACCCCGACGAACGGTCGGGCTGATCCGAGCGCCGCCCGCCGTGACCGGTCCCGCGCCGGTCACGGCGGGCGCCCGCGTGCCTGGGGTGGGCCGTGGGCCTCCGGGACGGCGAAGACCCACTGTTCTGGTTCGGCCACGACTGACGCACCACAACCCCCACGGGAGAGTTCGCCCAGGCCGCGAAGCCCCGCCGATTGGCAGTCCCTGCCCGACGTGACAAGCGGCCCCCAGGATTTCGGAGGCCGCTGACAATATCTGGTTCCCGCGCTACGGAAAGTAAGAGGTCGGACACTTCCGTCGCGAAGTCGCCGACGCGCGGCCGGGCTCCCCCTCGGTCGGGACGGCTATCTCCGACCAAGTGGACCCGCGCCCCAGGCCGCCATGGCACGATTCGGGGGCGTAACCCCAGGGGAGGATCGGCTTGACATCCGCTAGCGAGCAGCAGCATCTCGCAGGCCCGCTGTCCGCGGCGGTGGCGAATCTGTGCCAGCGCCTGCAACCGCAGGTGTCCGCGCGGACCGCGGCCGGATTCCGGGAGGTGCTGCGCAGACTGTCCGCGCCGTTGCAGGTCGCGGTGGCGGGGCGGATCAAGTCGGGGAAGTCGACGCTGGTCAACGCGCTCATCGGCAGGCGCGTCGCGCCGACCGACGTGGGCGAGTGCACGCGGCTGGTCACCCGGTTCCAGTACGGCACGGTCGACCGGGTCGAGCTGGTGTTCTTCGACGGGCGCAAGCAGGTGCTGCCCTTCGACGTGGGCGGCATGATCCCCAACGACCTTGAGGTCGACTTCGACAAGGTGTCGCACCTTGAGGCGTACCTGACCAACGCCGTCCTGCGCGACCTCACCGTCATCGACACCCCCGGCCTCGGCTCCCTCGACCTGGCCTCGGTCAAGCGCACCGAGCAGCTTCTCGGCGCGGCCAAGCACCGCAAGCCCGGCGAGGACGAGGGCGAACCCGAGGCGGACGAGGAAAGTGACGACCTCGATGACACTTCCCGCAACGCCGTCGCGGGCGCGGAAGCGGTCCTGTACGTGGTGACCCAGGGCGTGCGGGCCGACGACCAGCAGGCGCTGGCCGCGTTCACCGCGGCCACCGCAAGCCGCGAAGCCGGGCCGGTCAACGCGATCGCCGTCCTCAACAAGGCCGACACCATCACCCCCGAATCGGTCGCGGGCAGCGATGGCGACGTCTGGAAAGCCGCCACAATCCTGGCCGAGAAGCAGGCCGCGACCCTCAAACCGCGCGTCGCCGACGTGATCCCGGTGATCGGCCTGCTCGCCGAATCCGCCGAGTCGGGCGGGTTCACCTCCGCCGACGCCGACGCCCTCCGGTCCCTCGCCCAACTGGACGAGGGCACCTGGGAGACGATGCTGATCTCCGCGGACATCTTCACCACCTGGGACTGCGACGTCGCCACCGGCACCCGCGCCCGCCTGCTGGAGAAACTGGACCTCTACGGCATCCGCTGCGCCGTCGACGCCCTCAAAGCCGACCCCGACCTCACCGCGGGCGCCCTGCGCCGCAAACTCCTCGACGCCTCCGGCCTCGCCGGGGTCCGCAGCAGGCTCGACGCCGTCTTCCGCGCCCGCGCCGACGGCATCAAGGCCGCCGCAGCCCTCGCCTCCGTCACCGCCCTCGCCCACGCTTCCGGCGACCCCGGCGAACGGCAGCGGGTCCACGACGCCATCGAAGTCCTGCTGGCCAAGCCCGAAGCCCACCAACTGCGCCTGCTGGAAGCCCTCACCCTGGTCACCTCCGGCGCCGTGGCCATGCCGGACGACCTGGCCGAAGAAGTCCTCAGGGTCGGCAGCAGCGCGGAAATCGGGGAACAGCTGGGCATGAAGGGCCGCCCGCACAACGAGTTGTCCGCCTACGCGCTGGAACGCGCGGGCTGGTGGCGCTCCTTCGCCTCCTTCGGCGCGACCCCGGCGCAAAGCCGCGTGGCCCACGTCGTGCACCGGGCGTACTTCCTGATCTGGCAACAACTCCGCGCCCAGTGAACCTGGCCCGGTCCGCATCGCTGGAACGCCGGATCTCGTGGGGGTGCTGCCTGTACTCTCCGGGGCTGATGCGGTCCGGTGTGGAGCGGGCGACAAACAAGGCCAATCGTGGTTGGCGTACTTAAGGCCGGGTGAGGCGCGTGGCTTCCTGGTTCAAGGGCAAGCCCAAGGACGGGGACGTGGAGGAGTCCACCATCGAGGTGCGGGCGCAGGTGATCGCGGACGCGGTGCGGGCGGGCGAGCAGGCCGGTGAACCGGCGGGCGAGGTGGAGCTGGTGGACGACTTCCGGGTGGAGCCCGCGCTGGTGAGCATCGCGCCGGAGGTGTACGACCAGGCCGTCGATGAGCGGCGGGCGCTGGTGGCGCTGTGCCTCTACGCCCACGACCGGGCGCGGAGCTCGGGGGTCGCGGAGCGGATCGAGGAAGGGCTGGCGGCGGTGGGGGTCACCGCGCTGCGGCCGGATGGGGACAAGTTCGACCCGGCGTTCCACGAGGCGGGGGGCACGGTCGGGACCGACGACGAGTCGCTGGACGGCACGGTCGCGGAGACCGAGGTGGTCGGGTTCAGCGACCGCGGGCAGGTGCTGCGCCCGCCGATCGTCACCGTGTACACCGGCAAGGCGGGGCAGGCATGACCCAGGCGCAGCCGCTGTCGCTGCCCAAGCAGGTCGCGCAGGCCCGGGAGAAGCTGCTCGCGCTGCTGTCCGAGGCCGCGCCGGAAGCCGCCGCGTGGGTGGAGGAAATCCGGGCGCGGCGCAAGAAGAAGCCGTCAGTGGTGGTGGTCGGGGAGACCAACCGGGGTAAGAGCTCGTTGGTCAACGCTCTCATCGAGTCGCCCGGACTGTCCCCTGTGGACGCTGAGGTCGCGACGGCCACCTACCTGATTTTCGGGCACGCGCCGGACTGGGAGGCGCGGGCCTGCTACCCGGGGCAGCTCGCGCCGGTGCCGGTCGACCTGGGCAAGCTGGTCAACTGGGTGTCCGCGGCGCACGAGTTGCCGGACGGGGAGCTGCCGCCGCGCTACGTCGAGGTCGACGGGCCGGTGCCAATGCTGGAGAAGCTCACCGTTGTCGACACCCCGGGGGTCGGCGGGCTCGACTCTGTGCACGGGGAGCTGGCGATCGAGGCCGCCGCGTCGGCCACCGCGCTGCTGTTCGTTGTCGACGCCTCCGCGCCGTTCACCCTGGGCGAGTTGAACTTCCTCGCCACCGTGGGAGACCGGGTCGAGACGGTGGTGTTCGCGCTGTCCAAAGTGGACCAGTTCCGGGGCTGGCGGCAGGTCATGGAGGCCAACCAGGCGCTGCTCGCCGAGCACGCCCCCCGGTTCGCAGGCGCGGTGTTCCACCCGGTGTCCTCGCGGATGCACGAGATGGCCGCAAAGGCGCCCAACCCCGAGGCCGCCGACATGCTCAAGGAGCGCTCAGGGGTCCCGCAGCTCCGCGAGGCGTTGCAGTCGCTGCTGGTGGGCCGCGCGGCGATGCTCGCCGAAGCCAACACGCTGCGTGCCCTTTCCTCCGCGCTCAGCGAACTCAAAGTCACCCTCGACAACGAGCGCCGCGCGCTGACCACCGGCGAGGCCGAGGCCGAGGCGCTGCGCGCGCGCAAGGACGAGTTGACCGCCGAGCGCCGCTCGTCCACCCGGAGCTGGCAGGTGAAGCTGCGCAGCGAGATCCAGCGCGCCCGGCTGGAGAACGCGCACGAGGTCAGCCGCGAGATGCGCGACCTGCAATCCTGGTTCCGTCAGGCCATCGACACCGCGGACCGGGACAAGCTCAAGGAGCTGCCCGGCCAGGTCGACGCCGCGCTGCAGATGGTCACTGGGCGGGTCAGCAACTCGGTCAGCGTGCGGCTCAACCAGGTCGCCGACACCGTGCTCAGCGAACTGTTCACCGCGGAAGAACTCGCCGTCATCCGTTCCCAGTTCGCCCGCTCCGGGCAGGCGCAGGTCATCCTCCGCGCCGCGGAGAAGCGGATGCCGACCGCGGAGGACAAGCTGCTGGTGTTCATGGGCGTCTCCGGCGGCATCGGCGCGGGCAAGCTCGCCGTGCTGCCGCTGGCGGGCGCGGTCGCCGCGCCGATCCTGCTGGTGCCCACGATCGTCATCGGCCTCGGCGCTGGCTGGTGGATCGCGCGCACCCGCAAGCACACCGCGGACAAACAGCACATGAAGCTCTGGCTCAACGACTCGATCGCCGACTCCCGGTCCACTTTGGATCAGCTGGTCTCCGAACAGCTCATCGACGCCGAGTCCCAGCTCTCGCTGGCGCTGGACGAGGCGCTTGGCAAGCGGATCGCGGGCATCGAGGAACAACTCCGCGAGGTCGACAAGGCATTACGACTTGACGTGAGCGAGCGCCAGAAGCGGGTCACCGTGGTAAACAAGCGCCTGACCGACGTCGTCGCCGGGCGGGACCGCGCGGAGAAGCTGCTTGCCAGCATCCGGTCTGTTCGGGACAAGAACTAACGTCACGGCAGCGGGAACCACATCGGCGCACAGTCAGTCATACCGATAACAAGCAAGTACTGCCAACAAGCAAGTGCGAAATCCCGCGAGGGATCAGTAAGGGGGCACCCGTGTACGTGGACGAGACCGGCGCCGACGACACCACCGACACCACCGCCGACGACGCGGGCCACGACGAGCTCACCGTCGAGGTCGGCGGCGAGGAGTACGAGGTCGAGGAGAACTACGACTACGACCAGGACGGCCAGAACGACTCGGCGGTCGTGCAGACCGAAGACGGCTACATGGCCTTCACCGACACCGATGGCGACGGCACCGCCGACACCATGGTCGAGCTGGACGAAGAGGGCAACGTCACCGCAGCCGCCGAGTACGACGAGGCGTCCGGCGAGTGGACCGAGGCCGACCCCACCTCGGTGGAGAACCCCTCTGGCGACGGCGCCGACTCCGGCACCGCGTCCACCGGCTCCGACGACTCTGGCTCCGCCGACGACACCACGACGACCGCGGGCACGGACGAGGGCGACGACACCACCTCGGGCACGGGCGGCGAGACCATCACCGTCGACACCAAGGACGGCGAGGTGACCGCGGGCGAGGCCGAGTACGACGCCGACGGCGACGGCACCAACGACACCGCGGTCGTCACCGACGAGGAGGGCAACACCTACGCCTTCACCGACGCCGATGGCGACGGCGAGGCCGACCAGGCCGTCGTGATCGAGGCGGACGGTGACGTCACCGTCGCCGAGCACACCGGCGAGGACGAGTGGACCACCGTCGAGACCGGCCACATCAACTCTGACGGCACCTACGAGTCCGAGGGCACCGGTGCGGGCGCCGACTCCGACGCCGCCTGGCAGGGCTGATCGACCGCTGATCCAGGTCTGCTGATCACTGTCCGCAGTCCCCCTTGAGTCAGGAAGAGATCCCGGCACGCCCCGCGCGTGCCGGGATCTTTCTTGTCGGAAGCCCGGTCGTGGGGAGATTCACTTGCCGCCCGCCCAGCCAGTGAGGGGGGCACTCGTCTGGCCGAATCCGACCGTCCGCATCCGGGTACTGAATCGATCCCCTTATCGTTCTTGTGAGAGAACCGACAGGCAAGGTCTCGGTTACCTGGCGGTCACTTCGCTAGCCTCAAACCATTCCTTCACGGCACGCACCCGCTTGATCCTCCGGGCGGGGGCTCAGCCATTCGGTTAGGACGCCGCTGTCCCGGTCAGGAACATGGCGT
Organism: Actinokineospora sp. NPDC051303; assembly: GCF_055586285.1. NCBI lineage: Bacteria > Bacillati > Actinomycetota > Actinomycetes > Pseudonocardiales > Pseudonocardiaceae > Actinokineospora > Actinokineospora sp. NPDC051303. The sequence continues at coordinate 60,354 of NZ_JBVJIN010000002.1, read as the reverse complement.
CCTGATCGGCATTTCGGCGTTCAGTCAGGAGACGAGGCGAGATGACGGCAGTGACAATCCCTGGCGTTGACCAGGCACCGACGACGCACAAGCGACTCCTGGCGTGGGTGCGCGAGGTGGCCGAACTGACCGCTCCGGATCAGGTGGTCTGGGTCGACGGCTCCGAAGAGGAGTGGACCCGGCTGACCGACAAGCTGGTCGACGCGGGGACGTTCACGCGGCTGGCCAAGAAGCCGAACTCCTTCTACGCGGCGTCGGACCCCAACGACGTGGCGCGGGTGGAGGAGCGCACCTTCATCTGTTCGACCGACGAGTCGGACGCGGGCCCCACCAACAACTGGATGGACCCGGCCGAGATGAAGGCCATCATGACCGAGCTCTACCGGGGCTCGATGCGCGGGCGCACGATGTACGTGATCCCGTTCTGCATGGGACCGCTCGACGCGGACAAGCCCATGCTCGGCGTGGAGATCACCGACTCGGAGTACGTGGTCGTCTCCATGCGCATCATGACCCGCATGGGAACCAAGGCGCTGGACAAGTTCATCGCCCCGGACGGGACCGAGCGCGACTTCGTCCCCGCGCTGCACTCCCTCGGCGCGCCGCTTGAGCCGGGCCAGGCCGACGCGCCGTGGCCGTGCAGCGACACGAAGTACATCGTGCACTTCCCGGAGGAGCGTCTCATCTGGAGCTACGGCTCCGGGTACGGCGGCAACGCCCTGCTGGGCAAGAAGTGCTACTCGCTGCGCATCGCCTCGGTGATCGGCCGGGACGAGGGCTGGCTCGCCGAGCACATGCTGATCCTCAAGCTGACCTCGCCCGAGGACAAGGTCTACTACGTCGCGGCCGCGTTCCCCAGCGCCTGCGGCAAGACCAACCTCGCGATGCTGGAGCCGACCATCCCGGGGTGGAAGGTCGAGACCATTGGCGACGACATCGCGTGGATGCGGTTCGGCGCGGACGGTCGCCTGTACGCGGTCAACCCGGAGAACGGCTTCTTCGGCGTCGCGCCGGGCACCGACTTCCACACCAACCCGAACGCGATGCGCACCATCGCCAAGGGCAACTCGCTGTTCACCAACGTCGCGCTGACCGACGACGGCGACATCTGGTGGGAGGGCATGGGCGAGCCCCCGGCCCACCTGACCTCTTGGAAGAAGAACGACTGGACCCCGGAGTCCGAAGAGAAGGCCGCGCACCCGAACTCGCGCTACTGCACCCCGATCGAGCAGTGCGACACCAAGGCGCCCGAGTGGGACGACCCCAACGGCGTGCCGATCTCGGCGATCTTCTTCGGCGGCCGCCGGGCCACCACGATCCCGCTGGTGACCGAGTCCCGCGACTGGCAGCACGGCACCTTCATGGGCGCCACGCTGTCCAGCGAGACCACCGCCGCCGCGGTCGGCGCGGTCGGCGTCGTGCGCCGCGACCCGATGGCGATGCTGCCGTTCATCGGCTACAACGCCGGTGACTACTTCAACCACTGGATCGAGACCGGCAAGCGCGCCGACGCGGCCAAGCTGCCGAAGATCTTCTACGTCAACTGGTTCCGTCGGGGCGATGACAAGCGCTTCCTGTGGCCCGGGTTCGGCGAGAACAGCCGCATCCTCAAGTGGGCGATCGAGCGCATCGAGGGCAAGGCCGCCGCGACCGAGACCCCGATCGGGTGGGTGCCCACCGCCGACGAGCTCGACCTGTCCGGCATCGACGGCGACCGCGCCGACATCGAGGCGGCGCTCAAGGTCGACGTGGACGAGTGGCGCGCGGAGATCCCGCTGATCGAGGAGTGGTTCGACAAGATCGGCGACAAGCTGCCCACGCCGCTTCGCGACGAACTCGAAGCTTTGAAGCAGCGACTCGGCTGACTTTGACTAGTCTCTCGGCTGGACATACTTGCCAGTAGCCAGCGCCAGCGAAGGCCACCGTGCTCCGCGCACGGTGGCCTTCGGCGTTGTGCGGGCAGGAGTGGACGCTCACCCCGGGAGGTTTGGTCCGATGCGCGCAGGGCATGGCTGGAACTGGCGGCTGTCGGGGTACGACGACCGGGTGCACGCGTTCCCGGCCGGTGAGCGGCCAGCGAGCTTCGTGGAGGCGGTCTGCGCGCACACCGTCCCGTTCGGCCGGGTCGTCCGCACGCACACGGGCGCCCGGTGCCTGTCGTGCCTGCTGATCGTCGGCGACCGGCTCGCCGAGCTCGCGGGCGCTCCCCCTGTGGACTAGTTCGCGCGAGCCTGTGCGTAAGTCGCGGTGTGCGGGCCAGTTCACCGCTTTTCCGCTGGTCAGCGCGTCCACAAGTTATCCACAGGTTGTGGGCAGGGTTGTGCACAGCCTGTGGAAGGCGATCACTTGGTTGCCGAATCGCCGGACAGGATCAGACCTGGTCGACTCGTGACGTGACGGGCGCGGGGCTTTAGTGTTTCCCGGCAACACTCCCGCTACCTGAGCGAGGCACCGATGGCATCCCCCGGGAAGTCGGCCTCCGGCATCCGCTGGAGCCCGTGGAACCTGCTGTTATTGGTTCCCCTGTTCATGCTGATCACCCCGATCTTCAACCGGACCGGGCCCGCGCTGCTCGGCATGCCGTTCTTCTACTGGTTCCAGTTCTTCGGCGTCGCCGTCGGCGTGGCCGCCACGACGATCGTGTTCGTCAAGACCCGGGACGAGCCGACGACAACGCCCCCGCGCGCCGAACTCGACGTGGACGACCTGGACGAGGGGGCCGGACGATGAAGTGGACCGAGCTGGTCGTGTTCACGCTGCTGTTCGGCGTGGTGACCGTCCTGGGGTTCGTCGCGGCGCGCTGGCGGGCGGGCAGCACCCTGGAGCATCTGGACGAATGGGGCCTCGGCGGGCGCAAGTTCGGCTCGTGGATCACCTGGTTCCTCATCGGCGGCGACGTCTACACCGCCTACACCTTCGTCGCGGTCCCGGCGCTGATGTTCAGCGCGGGAGCGGCTGGCTTCTTCGCGCTGCCCTACACCGTGATCCTGTACCCGATCGTGTTCCTGCCGCTGCTGCGCCTGTGGTCGGTGTCGCGGGCGCACGGGTACGTCACCCCGGCCGACTTCGTGCGCGGCCGCTACGGGTCGCCGACGCTCGCGCTGCTCATCGCGATCACCGGCATCGTCGCCACCATGCCCTACATCGCGTTGCAGCTCGTCGGGCTGGAGGCGGTGCTGCGCACGCTCGGCCTCAACGGCACCGGCATCGTCGGGCACCTGCCGCTGCTGATCGCGTTCGTGATCCTGGCCGTCTACACCTACCAGTCCGGCCTGCGCGCGCCCGCGCTGATCGCGTTCGTCAAGGACATCCTGGTCTACGTGGTGATCATCGTCGCGGTGGTCTACCTGCCGATCAAGCTCGGCGGCTGGGGCGAGGTCTTCGGCGCGGCCGACGAGAAGTTCAGGGCCACCCCGGCGCCCGGCGACGGCATCCTGCTCAACGGCAACAACCAGCTCCAGTACGCGACGCTCGCGCTCGGGTCGGCGCTGGCGCTGTTCCTGTACCCGCACTCGATCACCGGCGTGCTCGCCTCCCGCGGCCGCACGGTGATCAAGCGGAACATGTCCGCGCTGCCCGCGTACTCACTGCTGCTGGGCCTGCTCGCGCTGCTCGGGTACGTCGCGATCGCCGCGGGCACCAAGCCGTTGACCAACAACGCCACCGGCAACCCGGACACGAACACGATCATCCCGAACCTGTTCGAGCAGCAGTTCCCGTCCTGGTTCGCGGGCATCGCGTTCGCCGCGATCGGCATCGGCGCCCTGGTGCCCGCCGCGATCATGTCCATCGCCGCGGCGAACCTGTGGACGCGCAACGTCTACAAGGAGTACCTCCGCCGCGACGCCACCGCCCAGGACGAGGCGAAACAGGCCAAGCTGGCCTCGCTGGTGGTCAAGTTCGGCGCGGTCGCGTTCATCCTGTTCATCGACCCGCAGTTCTCCATCGACCTGCAACTGATCGGCGGGGTGATGATCCTGCAAACCCTGCCCGCGGTCGCCATCGCGCTCTACACCCGCTGGTTCCACGTCTGGGGCCTGATCGGCGGCTGGATCGCGGGCATGGGCTGGGGGATGGTGCTGCTCTACAACATCCCCAGCGCCGACGGGAAGCGCGCGCACTTCGGCGCGTCCGCGCTGCGGCTGGGCGAGCTGAACCTGTTCGGCTGGCACCCGTTCGCGGGCTCCACCCTGCAGATCTACGTCGGCATCGTGGCGCTGCTGGCGAACCTGCTGGTCGCGGTCGTGGTGACGGTGATCGCGCGGCGGCTGCGGCTGTTCAACGGCTTGGACAAGACCGACCCCGCCGACTACCACGTCGATGAGGACGACCCGAAGCTGCGGCCGGTGGCCGTCCACTGACCCGCCCGAGGAGAAGGGCCCGGACCGCGCTGGTCCGGGCCCTTCGCGTTGTTCGAGGTGTCAGTTGCCGCGCCTGCTGGCCAGCACGACCAAGACCGCCGCGCTGATCAGCGCGGGCACGACGCCCGCGAAGAACCCGATGAGGACCAACCCGGCGAGCCCTGCGGCCACGAGCAGCAGGGCCTGGCGCAGCGTCGGCGCCCAGCCGCCGAGGAACCGCTCGGCGGTGAGCAGGCAGCGCTCGCCGAACGTGCGCTGCGGCGGCGGCCGATCACTCACCACGGCCGGGGTCGGCGGCATCGGCGGCGGGGTCAGATCCACAGGGAAGGTCAGGTGCAGGGTTTGGCGGTCATCCGCTCGCACGGACTCCGTTCCTGTCACGGCCAAAGCGTCGGGCTCCTTCGTGCTGCTGCGCTGTGCAACTAGTTTCCACCCCAAGACGTGACGTTCGCGTATCTACTGCGTAGTAGACGATAAGCGGAGCGTGTCTGTCGGTGAACGGCACCGTGTGACCGGCCTCACCTATCGGGTGATGTTACTGGCCGTTATCCGCGCGAATGGTCCACTTGAGTGGGCTTGGGGCCGCTGTAGGGCTAAACGGGTGGAGTAATAGCAGTCCATTTGGTGGATAAGCGATCGGGGTCCGGTTTTCGGGCGTGGCGGGCCCGGCGCTGCCGCCGAACGGGTGGTCAGTTTGTCCGGTTCGCCCGGTGAGAGGTACAGAAACGATCGGTCAGCGGTTTTCGGACCTGCCGCTCCCCGCTCATTCGGGGCGGTTCGGCGACAACCGAACCTTCGGCGTCACGGGTCGCTAGGGCCTAGCGGGCGACCAGCGCCGCCGCGCCGACGATGCCCGCCTCCGGGCCCAGCTCAGCGGGGACAACCTTGAGGTGCCGCACGTACGACAGGCCCACGTGCTCCACGATCGCGGCCCGGATCGGAGCGAACAGCAGGTCGCCCGCCTGCGCGACGCCGCCGCCGACCACGGCCAGGTCCAGATCCGCGAGGACGGCGGTGGCGAGGATGGCGAGGCCGACGGCGCGGCCCGCGCGGTCAAACGCCGCCTTGGCGAGGTCGTCGCCGTGCAGGGCGGCGGCGGCCAAGTGGGCGGCGTCGGCGTTCGCGGGGGCGCGCCAGCCCTGCTCACGGGCCCACCGGACCAGGTTGGGGCCGCTGGCGACGGTCTCGACGCAGCCCCGGCCGCCGCATGGGCATGGGATGCCGCTGTCGTCGACCACGATGTGGCCGATGTGGCCCGCGTTGCCGGTTCGTCCCGGGTGGCCTCGGCCACCCAGCACCAGGCCGCCGCCTACGCCGGTGGAGACGACCAGGCCGACCATGTTGTTCGTTTCGCGGCCCGCGCCTGCCCAGTGTTCGGCGACGGCCATGCAGAGGCCGTCGCCTGCCAGCTCTACGGGGGTGCGGAAGAGGTCTTGCACGCGGGCTTTGAGGGGGAAGTCGCGCCAGCCGGGGATGTTCACCGGGGAGACGGCGCCGGTGGTGAGGTCGATTGGGCCTGCGCAGCCGATGCCGATGGCTGCGGGGGTGGTGTCGTGGAGGAGGGTGGCTAGGGCGGCGAAGACTTCCTCTGGGCCAGCCTTGGGGGTGGGGGTTTGGCGGCGCCAGGTGATCTGGCCGGTTGGGGTGACGCCGCCTGCGGCGATCTTGGTGCCGCCTATGTCTATGCCGATGAACTCGGTGCGTGCGGTGGGGCTTTGTGCGCGGGAGGGCTGTGGCTCAGTTTGGGTGTGCTGGCTCGGTCGGGTGGATCGGCTTGACACGCTTTGTGCGCGTTGGCTCGATCGGGTGGACCGGCTTGACACGGGGACCCCTCGGGCGACCGTCGTGGGAAAAGCTGGGTGGGGAGGCTTCGCCCCCACGACCACGGCAAGTTTACGGTCGCCCTTCCCCGTATCAAGCCGGTCCACCCGATCGAGCACCTTGGGTGGGGGTGCGTCGCCGGTGGCAGGTGTTGCCGGTGGCGGGTGGTGCTGGCGCTGTCGGCACTGCCGGGGGTTTTGGGGGTTTTCGGGGGTTTGGGGCGGGGTGGGTCTGGTGGGCCGGGCGGGGTGGGTCTGGACATGGGAAACCCCGTAGTGCTGCCAGGTCGGGGGTCCGCCAGCACTACGGGGTCAACCTGAACATCGTGATGGGTCCCGATGGTGTTACACGGACACGGAATGTGTCGTGGATCACGTTTGGGGGACCGTTGTTCGGGTTAGCGCCAGATGTTGTGAGTCTGGGCCATGGTGATGAGTTCGTGGCGCATCGAGGGGGTCGCGGCTCGGTCGATGGCGCGGTTCACCGCCTTGCGAGTGCGGGCCTCGGCGCGGCGGGCTCGGATCTTCGCGGTGACGTTCATGGGTTGTGCATCCCCTTTGGGTCTTCTTGCCGCTCTGGCTGAGTGGCATGCCTCAAGTATGCGCCTCCTTCGCCGCTCTTTCACCCGATTATTCGGTGATTCGGCGCACTTGCCGATGAATCATCGGTCTAGGTGCCGTCTCGCGCCGTATGTGTGGGTCTAGCGTTCTTGGTAGATCGGTCTAGGGAGGGCTACTCCTCCATGCCGCGCAGGTAGCGGCCGAAGTGGGGGACGGTGAAGGCGATGCGGCCGCGTTCGGCGGAGTAGACCAAGCCCTTCTTGATCAGGCTGTCGCGGGCGGGAGACAGGGAAGAGGGTTTGCGGCCCAGGAAGACGGCCACATCGGAGGTGCCCGCCGGGTCGTCCTTGCCCTCGGTCAGCTCCGCCATCGCCCGGAGGTACTCGCGTTCTGCGGGGGTGGCCCGCTCGTAGCGGGAGCCGAAGAAGCCGACCGCCAGCTCCTCCTCGGCCTCGGGGGCGGCCATGGTCACGTCCTCGACCGTGATGGGGTCGGTGGGGGCGGCATCCCAGGCTGCCTTGGCGAACGCCTGGATGAAGTACGGGTAGCCGCCGGAACGGTCGAACAGGGCGTCCAACGCCTCGGGGGTGATGGCCGCCTGCTCGCGGTCTACCGGGATCAAGACAGCCTGGTCCGCGTCTTCACGGTCAAGCCGGTCGATGCGGACGTACCGGAAGAGGCGCTCGGAGTAGGACTTGCTCGCCGACAGCAGCGCCGGGAGATGCGGCAGCCCCGCGCCGACGACCACCAAGGGGGCGCCGGACTGGGACAGCTCGTGGCAGGCGGCGCACAGGGCCGAGATGTCGTCTGCGCCGATGTCCTGCATCTCATCGATCAGCACCGCGACCCCGGTGCCGACGTCCTGGGCCAGCTCGGCGACGTCGGTGAACAGCTCGACCAGGTCGATCTCGATGTCGCCGGAGTCGGCGCGGCCGGTGGTGGCCGGGACGTCGATGCCGGGCTGCCAGCGGTCGCGGAGCTTGGCGTTGTCCGGGTTCGACTTCAACGCGAACGCCTTGAGCACGCCCAGCACCGACTCCACCCGCTCGGGGGCGCGGTGGCGCACGGCCAAATCGCGGACCGCCCGGTGCAGCGCGGCCGACAGGGGGCGGCGCAGGTCCGCGTCGGGACGGGCCTCGATCTTGCCCGCGCCCCAGCCGCGCCGCACGGCCATGGACCGCAGCTCACCCAGCAAGACCGTCTTACCGACACCTCTTAGCCCGGTGAGTACCAGGCTGCGCTCCGGTCTGCCCCGTGCGATCCGCTCCAGGACGACCTCGAACGCGGCCAACTCCTTCTCGCGCCCGGCCAACTCCGGGGGCCGCTGACCTGCGCCGGGGGCGAACGGGTTGCGAACGGGGTCCATCATCGAACGGTATCGGCGTTTCTAGCGCCGAAGCAATATTTGCCGAGATTTCCCTACGGCGTGTTCTCCCAGACCGTGACCTGGCTGACGATCCCGCCGCTGCCGACCGCTTCGACGTCGATCCGGAACACCCGACCCTGCGGCGTCAGCCCGCACACATGGCTCCCCTTGACCAGGCCGTTCGCCTGGTTGGAACCGTCGGCCTTGGCCACCCTCGCGCACTCGTCCTTGGTCGGCGTCGAGTCCGTCTTCCACTCGACAAGGGAGCCGCCGCCGTCGCTGTAGAGCATGTCGCCGGAGAGTCCATTGATTTGCGCGCTGTTCAGGGGACGAGGTTCGGCGAAGTCGAGGCTGAACTTGCCCCAGACCAGTTCACCCGAGAAGAGGACCCCAGGCTCGGTGGCCTTGGCGCTGGTAGTGGTCGTGGGCGGTGCGGTGGCCTTGGCCGCGCCGGACGCCGACGGCTCGGCGGGCGCGGCGGGAACGGTGACGGTGACCGTCGTGGACTTCGCCTGCGGCTCGCTCGCCTTGCCGACGAAGAACCCCGCGCCGGTCATGGCGACGAGCAGGGCGGCGATCGCCGAGATCCAGACAGGACCGAGTTCGCTGAAGCCCTTGCGTTGCGGGTTGCCCGCTCCGGTCATGTGTTCACTCCTCGTGCGCGCGCCGACACCGCGATCGTAGAGCGAGACGGATCTTTCCCCGCCGAAACCGGGCAAAAGACGGCGGTGGCCGCCTTCCCCGGGGGGAAGGCGGCCACCGCCGATGCTCTCAGCAGGGAGCGGTTACTTCTCCAGGATCGCGGTGACGCCCAGGCCGCCCGCGGCGCAGATGGAGATCAGGCCGCGGCCCGAGCCCTTCTCGTGCAGCAGCTTGGCCAGGGTGGCCACGATCCGGCCGCCGGTCGCGGCGAACGGGTGGCCAGCGGCCAGCGACGAGCCGTTGACGTTGAGCTTCGAGCGGTCGATCGAGCCAAGCGGCTCGGTCAGGCCCAGCTTCTCCTTGGCGAAGGCCACGTCCTCCCACGCCGCGAGGGTGGCCAGGACCTGGGACGCGAACGCCTCGTGGATCTCGTAGTAGTCGAAGTCCTGGAGCGTCAGGCCCGCGCGGGCCAGCATGCGCGGCACCGCGTACGCGGGGGCCATCAGCAGGCCCTCGCCGCCGTGGATGTAGTCGACCGCCGCCGTCTCGGTGAAGGTCAGGTACGCCTGCACCGGCAGGTTGCGCTCCTTGGCCCACTGCTCGCTGGCCAGCAGCACCGTGGAGGCGCCATCGGTCAGCGGGGTGGAGTTGCCGGCGGTCATGGTGCCGTCCGGGCCGCCGAAGACCGGCTTGAGCTTGGCGAGCTTCTCCGCGGTGGAGTCCGGCCGCAGGTTGTGGTCCTTCGACACGCCCTGGAACGAGGTGATCAGGTCGTCGAAGAAGCCGCGCTGGTAGGCGGCGGCGAGCTTCTGGTGGCTCGCGGCCGCCAGCTCGTCCTGCGCCTCGCGGGTGATGCCCCACTCCTTGGCGGTCAGCGCCGCGTGCTGGCCCATCGACAGGCCGGTGCGCGGCTCCGCGTTCTCCGGGCGCTCCGGCGCCAGGTGCGCGGGCCGGATCTTGGCGAGCAGCGCGAGCCGCTGGCCGACGGTCTTGGCGTTGTTGACCGCGATCAGGATGCGGCGCAGGTCGTCGTTGAGCGCGAGCGGCGCGTCGCTGGTGGTGTCGACACCGCCAGCCACGCCCGAGTCGATCTGCCCGAGGGCGATCTTGTTGGCGACCTGCATGATCGCCTGCAGGCCGGTGCCGCAGGCCTGCTGGATGTCGTAAGCGGGGGTTTCCGGGGAGAGCTTGCTGCCCAGCACGCTCTCGCGGGCCAGGTTGAAGTCCCGGCTGTGCTTGAGGACCGCGCCAGCGGCCACTTCACCCAGCCGGACGTCCTGCAGGCCGAAACGCGCGACCAGTCCGTCCAGGGCGGCGGTGAACATGTCCTGGTTCGACGCCTTGGCGTACGGACCATTGGACCGCGCGAAGGGGATGCGGTTCCCACCAAGGACCGCCACTCGGCGCACGCGACTCGGGGCCATTCCATCCTCCTGAGCACAGGTTTGCAACTGAGGTAGCATCCTAACCTACTCTGGAGTAAGTTTACTAGCGAGTAGGGAGGCGCACTCAGATGACTGACCGCTATCAGCAGTTCAGCACTTCCGGCGTCGGACGACTTCTCGTGAAGCGTCTCGGACTGCCGAACCCCACCCCCTTGCGGAGGTACAAGCGCGGCGAGCCCGCGCTGGACGGCCCCGCACTGATCGGCGGCGCCCCCGGAGGGCGGCTGCTCGACCAGGTCAGCAGTGTGTTGAAGGCCTCGGGCATCGAGGTGCTGACCAGCGCGCTGCCGGTGCCCCAAGGCGGGGAACGCGGCCCGAGCTATGGCGGTCTGGTCTTCGACGCCACCGGTATCTCCAGCGTAGAGCAGCTTCGGGCGCTCTATGACTTCTTCCACCCAGTCGTCCGATCCGTCGGCGCCTGCGGACGGATCGTGGTGCTCGGCACCCCGCCGGAGAAGGTGGCCGACGCGGGCGAGCTCATCGCCCAGCGCGCGCTTGAGGGCTTCGTCCGCTCGCTCGGCAAGGAGCTCGTGCGCGGCGCGACCGCGCAGCTCGTCTACGTCGAGGCGGGCGCGGAGGACAAGACCGAGTCCACGCTGCGCTTCCTGCTCTCGGGCAAGTCCGCGTACGTCGACGCCCAGGTCATCCGGATCGGCACGCACGGCGGCAACGCCGTCGAGCCCGACGACTGGAGCGCGCCCCTCGCGGGCAAGGTCGCCCTGGTCACCGGCGCGTCCCGGGGCATCGGCGCGGCCATCGCCGACGTCCTCGCCCGCGACGGCGCGCACGTGGTCGCCCTGGACATCCCCGCCATGGGCGACGACCTGGCCAAGGTCGCCAACCGGGTCGGCGGCTCGTCGTTCCAGCTCGACATCACCTCCGCCGACGCGCCGACGAAGCTGGTCGAGTACCTCAGCGGCAGGCACGGCGGCGTCGACATCGTCGTGCACAACGCGGGCATCACCCGCGACAAGAAGCTGGCCAACATGAAGGAAGCCGCCTGGGACTCCGTCCTGTCGGTGAACCTCGCCAGCCAGCTCAAGGTCAACGACGCGCTGCTGTCCCAGGGTGTGCTCCGCGAAGGCGGCCGGATCATCGGCGTCTCCTCGATCGCGGGCATCGCGGGCAACCTCGGCCAGACCAACTACGGCGCCAGCAAGGCGGGCGTCATCGGCATGGTCAACGCCTTCGCCCCGGTCCTCGCCGAGCGCGGCATCACCATCAACGCGGTCGCCCCCGGCTTCATCGAGACCAAGATGACCGCCGCGGTCCCGCTGTTCATCCGGGAAGCCGGTCGCCGGATGAACAGCATGGCCCAGGGCGGCCTGCCGGTCGACGTCGCCGAGACGATCGCCTGGTACGCCAACCCGGCCTCGGGCGCGGTCAACGGCAACGTCGTGCGGGTCTGCGGCCAGAGCCTGCTGGGGGCGTGATGTCCGTGCTGGAACTCCGCGAGTCGCCGAACCTGGGCGTCCTGTTCCCCAAGGCCGTCATCTCCGGGTTCTCCAAAAAGGGCGGGGAGCTGCCCGACCGCACCTACCGGCGCACCGGCGTGCGGGTCGACGCCAAGCACCTCGCCGACTACAACCGGGTCTGCGAGTTCCGGCTGACCGACGAGCTGCCCGCGACCTACCCGCACATGCTCACCTTCCCCATGCAGGTGAAGCTGATGACGGACGCGGACTTCCCGTTCCCGCTGGTTGGCTCGGTGCACGTGGCCAACCGGATCACCCAGACCCGGGCGCTGCGGGTGGACGAGACGTTCGACCTGCGGGTGCACGTGGAGAACCTGCGGCCGCACCCCAAGGGCCGCCAGTTCGACATGGTCAGCGAGGCCCTGGTCGACGGTGAGGTGATCTGGCACGACGTCAGCACCTACCTGCGGCGGGGTTCCGGCGGCTCTGGCGAGTCCGGCACGAACGACGAACGCCGCGAGCTGCCCTCGGCGTCGGCGGTCTGGCGGGCGCCTGAGGACATCGGCAGGCGCTACGCCGAGGTCTCCGGCGACCGCAACCCGATCCACCTGCACCCGCTCAGCGCGAAGCTGTTCGGGTTCCCGAAGGCCATCGCCCACGGCATGTGGACCAAGGCGCGCTGCCTGGCCGCGTTCGAGGGCAGGCTGCCGGAGGCGTACACGGTCGACGTGCGCTTCAAGCTGCCGGTGTTCCTGCCCGCGAAGGTCGGCTTCCACGCCGAGCAGACCTCGGACGGGTGGCACTTCGACCTGTTCGACGCGCGCAAGCCCAAGCCGCACATCGAGGGCACGATCACCGCGCTGTAAGGCGGTAAAGCTGTAAAGGTAGACCTGCTCGAAGGGCCTCCGGGGCTTCCCGGAGGCCCTTCGGCGTCACTCGGGCGCCGCCTCGGGCGTCGGTGTCCAGACCGCGCCGTCGACCAGGTCGCCCAGGCCCATCCAGACCAGGTTCATCAGCCAGGACGCGACGACCTTCTCCGGCACGTCCGGGTGGTCGAGCCACCAGTCGGCCAGCGACTCGCCCGCGCCGACCAGGGCCGCGGCCAGCGCCTCGGTGGCCTTGGTCGCGGTCTCGCCGAGGCCGCGGCTGGTCGCCGAGCGCACCAGCAGCGCGTCGACCAGGTTGATCGCGCGCCCGCGCATCGCGTGCAGTTCCTCACTGAACGGGCCGCCCTGCGAGGTCGCCTGCCGGTGCAGGACCTTCCAGCTCTCCCGCTGCGCGGCGACGAACGCGAAGAACGCGCGCAGGCCGTGCCACAGCTGCATGTCCGGTGGCGACTCGGCCCGCACCCCGCCCGCGATGGCGTCCATCAGCAGGCTCGCCTCCCGCCGGATGCAGGCGGCGAAGAGGTCTTCCTTGTGGCCGAGATAGGCGTAGATCATCGGTTTGGAGACGCCCGCCACATCGGAGATCTCGTCCATCGACGCGTTGTGGTAGCCGTGCTGGGAAAACACCCGGACGGCGGCGTCGAGGATCTGGCGCTCCCGCACTTCCCGGGGCAGGCGCTTCACGCGCGCCGGTCGACGCTGTTCGTCGACGCTCACGCCGAACCTCCCGATCGTAGGTATCGATCCCCTTGTCAGCCAACTTACTCACCCGTAGCCTACTCGTGAGTAGGTATAACGGGGAGGTGTTCATGCCCGACTCTGGTCACACCGGTGCGGCGATCGGCGCGCTCAAGCCACGGGCACTGGTCGAACTGCTCGATCGGATGAACGCCGCTGACGTGACCGCGATGAACATCGACGTGGATGCTATCGGGCGCGCCCTCAACCCGAGGAAGCTCGGCCGAAACGACCTCGCCACCGCCCTGCGCGCCATCACCCGGCTCGCCGAGGCGGGCGCGCCCGTCGATCTCGCCGCCATGTCGCCCAAGACCTTCGTCCGCATCCTCACCCACGCCTCCACCGACCAGATCCAGTCGATCATGGCCGAGCCCGGCCTGCGCGCCCGGGTCCTGGGCGAGATGTTCCGGCACCTGAGCGACCACCCGCGCAAAGAACGGATCAAGGACCTCAAAGCCGTCATCCACTGGCGGCTCACCGGCGGCGCGGGCGAGGACGGCTACGACCGCTACGAGACGGTCATCGCCGACGGCGGCTGCGTCGGCGGCACGGAGATGACCGCGTCGCCGAAGGTCACCGTCACTCTCTCCCCCACCGACTTCCTCAAGCTCATCACCAACAACGTCTCCGCCCCGGTGCTGTTCATGACCGGGAAGCTGAAGGTGCGCGGCGACCTCGCCTTCGCGGCTGGCCTGACCGGGCTGTTCGACCTGCCCAAACCGTGAGCGTGGCCGCGTCAGCGGGCACACTGCCCTCATGCGCATCGCACGCAGGCGTGGCAAGTGGCACCGCCTCCCCCCGGTCGCCGTGGTCGACCTCGACGGCTTCGCCGATGCCGTCGACCCGGCCAAGCTCGACCCGGCCCAGTTCGTCCAACTGGTCGAGACCCTCGACATGCTCGGCGCCGCGGGCACCGGCATCGACCTGGCGGGTATGCGGACCGAGACGTTCCTGCGCTTCCTCGCCCGCGCCAGCCGCGCCCAACTCGACGCGCTGACCGCCCACCCCCACCTGCGGCACGTGGTGTTCGCCGAGGTCTTCCGGCGCATGTCCGACCACATCGCCGCCGACCGCGCCGCGGGCCTGCGGGCCGTCCTGCACTGGCGGTTCACCGGCGGCACGGGCGAAGACGGCTACGACCGCTTCGAGACCGTCATCGCGGGCGGGCGCTGCACCACCGGCGACGAGCCCACCGACGACCCCCGGGTCACCATCACCATCGCCCCGGCCGACTTCCTCCGCGCGGTCATGGGCGCGGTGAGCCTGCCCATGCTGTTCCTGTCGAGCAAGGTCAAGGTCAAAGGCGACATCGCCTTCGCGGCCACCCTCATCGAGTACTTCGACCTCCCCCGCCCCTGACCGGGCGCGCGGGGCCGCCCAGGTTAGGTTGCCCGCGTGGGGGTGATCATCGAGCGCGACTGGCCGTGGGCGGCCCTGGTCCTGGCGCCGCTGGCGCTGTGGGCGATCGCGCGGCGGGGAGCCATCGCGCGGGCGGTGGTGGTGTGGTGCCTGGTCGCGGTGGGGCTGGCGGCGGCGACCGGGGCGGGGCTGCTGTGGCTGCTCGGGCTGCCCGCGCTGCCCCAGGCGACCACGTTCGGCACCGCTGAGCTGCTGGACCTGCTCAAGATCGGGCTGGCGGTGGTGGCCGGGTTCGGCGGTGTGGTGGCGCTGGCGGTCAACTACCGCAAGCAGAAGGTCACCGAGGAAGGCCACGACCTCACCGTCAAGCAGGACGAACGCGAGCGCACCAAGCTGTTCAACGAGCGCTTCGGGTCGGCGGCTGAGCAGTTGGCCCACGGTGGCGCGGCGGTGCGGCTCGCCGGGGTGTACGCGATGGCCGGGCTCGCCGACGACTGGCTGGCGCAGCGGCAGACGTGCGTGGACGTGCTGTGCGCCTACCTGCGGCTGCCGGGGTCCGCCGACGACGCGGAGGACGAAGTCATCCGGACCGTGCTGCGGGTGATCCGGGAGCGGCTGTCGGGCGGCCGGTGGTCGGACCTCGACTTCGACTTCACCGACGTCGAGTTCGTCAACGCCGACTTCAGCGGGCTGCGGTTCGGCGGGGCGGCGATGTTCGACCGGGCGGTGTTCACCGGAACGCTCACCTCGTTCGGCGGCGCCGTGTTCACCCGCACGCTGAGCTGCCACGGCACCCGGTTCCACGCCGAGTGGACCGACTTCGGCGCGGCCCGGTTCGACGGCAAGGCCGAGTTCGTCGGCGCCGAGTTCACCGGAACCCGCCTGGACCTGCGGCGGTCGGAGTTCACCGGCGGCGAGGTCGACTTCTACCGCTGCGTGTTCACCGACGTCACCGCGGACCTGGCGCCCTGGTGGCCCACCGGCCACCTCTGGTTCGACCGGTGCGAGTTCAGCGGGACCGAGGTCGACTTCGGCGGCGTCGCCGTCGGCGAGGACATCTTGTTCGGGCACGGCGACCGGTACGTAGACGGCGTCGTCGCGAGTCTGGTCTTCACCGACTGCCGGTTTGATCTGTCCGTTGTGGACTTTTCCCGGATGGCGTTCCCGCGGGGCAGGCTGCGGTTGCAGCGCAACGACTTCCGGCGGACGGCGGTGCTGGCGGCCGGGGCCGACTTCGGCGAACGCGCGGTCGTGACCACCGCGAACACCGCGGACGACGAGTCCGATGTGCCCGACGAGGTGGTGGGGAGCCGGGCGGGCTCCCCACCACCCACGGGCTAGTAGGTGAACGCGACCGCGGGGTCGGCCAGGAGGGCGCCGACGTCGGCCAGGAACCGCGAGCCCTGCTGGCCGTCGACCAGGCGGTGGTCGAAGCTCAGCGCGAGCTGGCAAACCTTGCGGACCACGATGTCCCCGGCCACCACCCACGGCATGTCGCGGATGGCGCCGAACGCCAGGATCGCGGCCTCGCCCGGGTTGATGATCGGGGTTCCGGTGTCGACGCCGAAGACGCCGACGTTGGTGATCGTGATGGTGCCGTCGACCAGGTCGGCGGGCTGGGTCTTGCCGTCCCGGGCGGTCGTGGTCAGCGTCTCCAAGGCCAGGGCCAGCTCACGCAGCGACAGCGTCTCCGCGTTCCGGACCTTCGGCACGATCAGGCCGCGCGGCGTCGCCGCCGCGATGCCCAGGTGCACATAATCCTTGAAGACGATCTCCTGCGCCGCGTCGTCCCAGGCGCTGTTGACCTCCGGCGTCCGCGCGACCGCCATCGCCACCGCCTTGGCGCAGAACGCCAACGGGGTGAGCCGGACGTCGCGGAAGTCCGGGTGGGCCGCCAGCCGCGCCCGCAGGTCCATCATCGGCGTCACGTCGATGGTCAGGAACTCCGTGACGTGCGGCGCGGTGAACGCGCTGGCGACCATGGCCTGCGCGGTCGCTTTCCGGACCCCCTTGATCGGCGCCCGCCGCTCCCCGGCCCGCGCGGCGGGCTCGGGCTCGGGCTCGGCGGCCGCGCGCTCCACGTCGGCGCGGGTGATCACGCCGCCGCCCCCGGAACCCGTGAGCGAGCGCAGGTCGACCCCGAGGTCCTTGGCCAGCTTGCGCACCGGGGGCTTGGCCAGCGGCACGTGCCCCCCACGCGCGCGCTCCGGCGCGCCGGAAGCCGAGCCGGTTCCAGCGCTCTGCGTTCCGGTGTCGTCGGTTGTTCCGCTGGCGCCTGCCCTCGTTCGACCAGGGCTTTGCGGTTGTCGGGCGGTGGGGATCGCTTCCGGGGCCTGGCCCGCGGTCGGGTCGGGGCCCTGGGTGCGGGCGAAGGCGGCGCCCACCGTGCTCTGAGCGGCGGCGGCCGCGGGCTCGGTGGGGACGGCCGGGCCCCGGCGCGGACGGCGCTTGGCGCTGACCGCCTTCGCGCCGTAGCCGACCAGGGGCTTCATCTCCTCCTCCCCGGCGGCGGGCGCGGAGCCGTTGCTCGACGCCGGGGGTGGGGCGGCGGCCCCGCCAGGATCGGTGTCGATGGTGAGGATCGGCGTGCCGACGTCCACCGTCTGCCCCGGCCGCACGTGCAACTCGGTGACCACCCCCGCCCACGGGCAGGGAAGCTCGACGGCGGCCTTGGCGGTCTCGATCTCCACGATGATCTGGTTGACCGTGACCGTGTCACCTGGTTTCACGTGCCAGGTCAGGATCTCGGCCTCGGTCAGCCCCTCCGCGGTGTCCGGGAGCGGGAAGCTCTTGTACTCAGGCATCGCTCACCACGCCAGCGATCGGTCGACGGCGTCGAGCACCCGATCCAGGTCGGGGAGGAAGTGCTCCTCCAGCTTCGCCGCCGGGTAGGGCGTGTCGAACCCGGTCACCCGCAGCACCGGAGCCTCCAGCGAGTAGAAGCACTCCTGCTGGACGCGGGCGGCGATCTCCGAGGTCAGCGACGACTCCGCCGGGGCCTCGCTGACCACGACGAGCCTGCCGGTGCGCCGGACCGAGTCGAACACCGGGCCGAGATCGAGCGGGGACAGCGTCCGCAGGTCGATGACCTCCAGCGTGTGCCCCTCCTCCTCGGCGGCCGTGGCGGCGTCGAGCGCCACCTTGATCGACGGGCCGTACGCGACGACCGTGGCCGTGTCGCCCGCGCGGACCACCCGGGAGGCGAACAGCGGCGCGGGCGTTGCCGCGGGATCGACCTCGGCCTTGAGGAACCCCGAGTGGTAGAACCGCTTCGGCTCGAAGAACAGCACCGGGTCGTCGCACCGGATGGCCTGCTGGATCATCCAGTACGCGTCGACGGCGTTGGAGCACGCGACGACCTTGAGCCCGGCGGTGTGCGCGAAGTACGACTCCGGCGACTCCGAGTGGTGCTCGACCGCGCCGATCCCGCCGCCGAAGGGCACCCGGATGACCATCGGCACCTTCACCCGCCCCATGGTGCGCGCGTGCAGCTTCGCGACCTGGGAGACGATCTGGTCGAACGCGGGAAAGACGAACCCGTCGAACTGGATCTCGCACACCGGCCGGAACCCGCGCACGGCCAGGCCGACCGCAGTGCCGATGATCCCGGACTCGGCCAGCGGCGTGTCCAGCACGCGGTGCTCGCCGAAGTCCTTCTGCAGGCCGTCGGTGATCCGGAAGACGCCGCCGAGCTTGCCGACGTCCTCACCCATGACGAGGACCTTGGGATCGGCCTCCATCGCGGCCCGCAGACCGAGGTTGAGCGCCTTGCCCAAGGTGAGCGACTGGACCGACGGCGCGGCGCCCTCGGCCTTGTTGAGCACCGGCGCGGCCATCAGCGCTCACCTCCGGCAAACCCGGCCGTGTAGGCCAGGAACTCGTCGCGCTGCGCGTCGAGCACCGGGCTGGGCTCGGCGTAGACGTGGTCGAACATGTGCCTCGGCGGCGGGTCGGGCATGGCGAAGCAGAACTCGCGCAGCTCGACGGCCAGCGCGTCGGCCTCGGCCTGCACCGACTCGAAGAAGCCCGGGTCGACGCCGCCGTTGCGGACCAGGTGGACCCGCACGCGCTCGATCGGGTCCTTGAGCTTCCACGCCTCCAACTCGTCGGAGTGCCGGTACCGGGTCGGGTCGTCGGTCGTGGTGTGCGCGTCCATCCGGTAGGTGAACGCCTCGATCAGGACCGGGCCGTTGCCGTGGCGGCACTCGTCGAGCGCCCACCGGCTCACCGCGAGGGTGGCGAGGACGTCGTTGCCGTCGACCCGGATGCCGGGGAAGCCGTAGCCGCGCGCCCGCTGGTAGAGCGGCAGCCGGGACTGGCGCTCGGTGGGCTCCGAAATCGCCCACTGGTTGTTCTGGCAGAAGAACACCAGCGGGGCGTCGTAGACCGCGGCCCAGACGAAGCCCTCGTGCACGTCGCCCTGGCTGGTGGCGCCGTCGCCGAAGAAGACCATGGTGGCCTCGCCGTCGTCGTCGCCGACCTTGCCGTCGAACCGCTGCCCCATCGCGTACCCGGCGGCGTTGAGGACCTGGTTGCCGATCACGATCGTGTACGGGTGGAAGCGGGTCGCCGCGGAGTCCCAGCTCCCGTGGTCGGTGCCGCGGAAAATGCCCAGCAGCTCCCTGGGGTGGATGCCCTTGGTCCACGCGACGCCGTGTTCCCGGTAGCTGGGGAACGCCATGTCGGTGGGCCGCATCGCCCGGCCCGCGCCGATCTGCGCTGCC
Source organism: Actinokineospora sp. NPDC051303 (assembly GCF_055586285.1). Lineage (NCBI taxonomy): Bacteria > Bacillati > Actinomycetota > Actinomycetes > Pseudonocardiales > Pseudonocardiaceae > Actinokineospora > Actinokineospora sp. NPDC051303. Next base: position 41,036 of record NZ_JBVJIN010000002.1, on the reverse strand, counting down.
TCCTGGCCCAGCAGCGGGACCCAGATGCCGAGCTGGCCCTGCCGTTGCAGGGCGTTGGCCTCGCGGTCGGCCCGGCGCACCAGGACCATGTCGCGGTACAGCGCGCGCAGGTCGGCCGAGGTCACCTCGGCGACGTACCGGTCGAACCGCGGGTTCTCGACCCGCTCACCTTCGGGCGTCAGAAGCTGGACCAGCTCCGGACCGCCTTCGCTGGTCGCACGCAAACCCGCGATCACCTGCTCCGCTGTGGGGGCGGCGGCGGTGGCGGCAGGGCCTTCCCGGGGCTCCGGGTGCGTCCACTGTTCTGGGGACGACATGCGCGTTCTCCTCGTGTCCGGGCCGCGCAGACGCTCGTGGCGTCGGCTACGGCCGCGCCGCCGGTGCCACCGCCGTTGGTAGGGCGTTGGCCACCGTCGACGTTGACGGCTTGGTGTTCTCATCCTGACACGGCCGAGTGTGGCCTCACGAGGGTCGGCGCGTCGGAAGTTGTCCACAGGGGGCTTCTGAGCAGGGAAAACGTTGGACCACCGACGTTCGGGGGTCAGAGCAGGGCGGGGTCGGGCCAGCTCAGCACCGTCCACCCGGGACCGGAAGGGCGATTGGTTCACATTGGTGATCTGAGTCACAAAGACTAGGCGGGCCGGTGGCGCGGGTGCGGGAACGGCCCCGGCCACCAGCCCACCGTGGACCTTGCCCGACCGCCCCTGAGAGTCCTTCAGGTTCCGGCCGCCGGGACGCGCGGGTGGCAGGATCGTGGTGTGGACACGACAGCAGTTCAGCGGACCGTCCGGCGGCTGTGGGACGCGGAGATCCTGCCCAGCCTGCGGGAGTTCGTCGCGATTCCCGCCCTCTCCCCGAACTTCGACGCGGACTGGGCCGCCACCGGCGCGCTGGACGCCGCGGTCGGGCACCTGCGGGCCTGGATCGCCGAGCGCGCGATCCCCGGCGCCCGCATCGACGTCGTCCGGCTACCCGGCCGGACACCCGTGCTGCTGCTCGACGTCCCGGCCACCGAGGGCGTGCCCGACACCGGGACCGTCCTGCTCTACGGCCACCTGGACAAGCAGCCCCCGGTCGGCGGCTGGTCCGAGGGACTGGGCCCGTGGCAGCCGGTGCTGCGCGACGGCAAGCTGTTCGGGCGCGGCGCGGCCGACGACGGGTACGCGGGCTACGCGGCCACCGCCGCCATCGAGGCGGTGCGCGCGGCGGGCGGCGCGCACAGCCGGTGCGTGGTGCTCTTGGAGACCGGTGAGGAGTCCGGCAGCCCGGACTTGCCCGCTTACCTGGACCATCTTGGCGACCAACTCGGCCGCGTCTCTCTTGTCATTTGCCTGGACTCCGGTGGCAACGACTACGAACGCCTCTGGCTCACGACCTCTCTGCGCGGTCTTATGGCGGTAGACCTGACCGTGCGGGTCTTGCGTTCCGGGCAGCACTCAGGGCTCGCGAGCGGCGTCGTGCCCAGTTCGTTCCGGGTGATCCGGGCGCTGCTCGACCGCGTCGAGGACGCCGAGACCGGCGAGATCCTGATCAAGGAGATGCACGTCGACATCCCGGCCGACCGCGCCGCCGAGGCCGCGGCCTCGGTCGCGGCGGCCCCCGGGGCGTTCCGCGACGCGTTCCCGCTGGTGGACGACACGAAGCCGGTCAGCGAGGACGAGGTGGACCTGGTGCTCAACAGCTCCTGGCGGCCCACCCTGTCGGTGATCGGCGCGTCCGGGTTCCCCGAGCCCGCCGACGCGGGCAACGTCTTGCGCCCGTTCACGACCCTCACCCTGAGCTTCCGCCTCCCGCCCACCGCGGACGGGGAAGCCGCCCTGGCCGCTGTCCGCGACGCTCTTACCTCCGACGTCCCGTACAACGCCACCGTCGAGCTGACCCGCACGGAAACCGCGAACGGCTGGAACGCGCCCGCGCTCGCCCCCTGGCTCCGCGAAACCCTCGACACCGTGTCCGACCAGGTCTTCGGCAACCCGTGGCGCACGCTCGGCCTCGGCGGCTCCATCCCCTTCATGGGCCTGCTCGCCCAGCGCTACCCGGACGCCCAGTTCGTCATCACCGGCGCGCTCGGGCCCGACAGCAACGCCCACGTGCCCGACGAGTGGCTTCACGTGAAACAAGCCGAGCGGGTCACCGAGGCCGTCGCCCACATCCTCAACGCCCACGCCTCGCTAGCGGCCCCGTGAGAGCCGGTCCGCCTGCCGGGTCGTCTCGGGCAGGCGGTAGCGCGGGGTCAGCCGCAGCACCAGGTCCGTCGCGGTGTCTAGGTCCACCAGGTGCCCGATTGAGACGAACACCGGCTTGACGCCCGCCCGGGTCCGCAGCGCCCGGCCGACGACCTCGCCGCCGTCCACCAGCGGCGTCCACGCGCCCCGGCGCGGGCCGGGCGGCTCGAACGCGCCCAACGCCGTCTTGCCCACCCCGAGAGACGGGATGCCGGTAAGCACGCCCGCATGGCACGCCAGGCCGAACCGGCGGGGGTGCGCGAGTCCCTGCCCGTCGCAGACCAGCACGTCCGGGGGCGTGCCCAGCCGGTCCAGCGCGGCCAGCAGCGGCGGCAGCTCCCGGAAGGCGAACAGGCCCGGCACGTAGGGAAACGACTCGTCCGCCTCGACCACCGCCTGGTCGACGACGTCGAGCGTGGCCAGATCCAGGACGCACACCGCGGCGGTCAGCCGTTCGCCGTAGCCGACGTCGAGGCCCGCGGCCGTGCGCGGCGCGAAACCTGCAGGCGGCCGGGGCTCGACGCGGGTCCGAAGGCGTTCCTGCTCGGCCACCGCCTCGGCCTCGGTGGTCGGCCAGGCGCGGTCACCAGGCCGGATAGCGGTCTCGCCAGGCCGGGTCGTTGAGGGAGTTCGCGGGGCTGAACTCGATCAGCGCGTCCCGCCCCAGGGTCTCGATGACTTCGCGCAGCTCCAGGTCGTCCAGCCACGGCTGAGGGATCGCGTCGACACCGTGGACGGCGCCCAGCAGGTTCCCGCAGATGGAGCCGGTCGAGTCGCTGTCGCCGGAGTGGTTGACCGCCAACAGCAGCCCATCGGCCAGGTCCTCGGCGACCAGCGCGGCGCACACGCCGATCGCCAGGGCCTCCTCGCCGACCCAGCCGCCGCCCAGCTCCGCTGCCAGCAGCTCCGGTGTCGGCCGCCCCCGCTGCGCCAGCGCGACCGCGGCGTCGAGCGCGTGGACTGTCTCGGCGGACTCCTCCCAGGTGACCAGCTCCGCGCGCACCTCCACCAGCGCGTCGGGGAGCGTGGCGCCGTCGAGCAGCCGGTGCACCACGAACGCCAGCACACCCGCGCTCAAGTACCCACTGGGGTGACCGTGGGTGAGCGCCCCGGACTGCGCGGCCACCACGAACGAGTCCAGCGGGTCCTCCGACCACAGCGCGCACGGCGCCGCCCGCATGACCGCGCCGCAGCCCTTGGAGTCGTTGAGCTTGTGCGACAGGGTGCCCCGCTCCGCCCCGCCCGCGAAACCCTTGAGCGCGGTGAGCACGGTGGCGCCGGGGGCGCGGCGGTGGAACAGGCCGCGCTCGCCGATCAGCCACCCGTCCGGCTCGGCCTCCATGGCGTACGACCCGCCCGCCCGGTGCCACGGCGTGCCCTGCGTGTGGAACCACCGCTGGTAGGCGTGCTGCACGACCGACGCGGGCTGCTGCTCGAAGAACATCAGGCGGCGGCCCAGGTGCCCGCGGATCATCGCCTCCACGGTGAACAGCGTCATCTGCGTGTCGTCGGTGATCCGGCCCCGCCCGCCGTACGCCTCCTCATACCCGGTGACACCGGAGGGGCCGAACCGGGCGCGGATGTCCTCGATGGACAGGAACTCGATCGGCGCTCCCAAAGCGTCGCCCACCGCCCCAGCCAAGAGAACGCCGAGCCACTTGTCGGCGGGAATCACGCGCTCATAGGGGAGATCGCCGTCCACGTCCGGCAAGGGTACTGGCGTCACCCGGTCGAGTCGCTAACGGTCAGCCGATAGACGCGTGCAACTCGGAAAGTCGGCGCGCGATCAGCTGGGGCGTGCCGGGGACCGCGGTGATCGACTTCTCCCCGCGCCCCTCGGTCGTGTAGAGGGCCCACCGGCCGTCGGCGAGGTCGATGAACGAGATCCAGTCCTTCGCGCGGGTCCGCTTGCCGCGGTGGTCCCGCTTGGCGGTGTACAGCTTGCCGCCACCCACCCGGGGCGCCTTCATCAGCGCGGCCAGCCGCCGCGCCTCCGGCCGGGTCGCCGAATGGGGGTCGCTCATGCTGAACCCGCCGACGTCCCGCCGCACCGGCTTGCCGTAGTCCTCGGCCCGCACCGAGATCGCCTCGCCCCGCGCGGCGGCCACGTTCGGCAACCGGAACACGAACGCCTCCAACGCCCGGGACGCGTCGATCCACTCGAAGGTGACCACCTCGTTCACCCGCTGTGCCAACGCCGCCGACCGCCCCGACGCGGCGACCAGCACCGAGTACGGCCCTTCGGAGTCCTGTAGCCACCCGTAGTACTCGACGGCGCCGCGCTGGATCACCGCGAGCAGGTCGAGGAAGTCCTCGGCCACCCCCTGCGGCGTGCTCAGCCCGGCGCGGTCCAACTCCCGCCGGAACTGGGCGTCGGTCTCCTGCTTGAACCGCGGCGAGTAGTAGCGCTCACCGCCGGTGAACAGGGTGTGCGGGTCGCCCAGGTTCTCCTGCTTGAGCAGGCGGTACAGGGTGTCGACGGACAGCTCGACTCTCGACTGGGTGCGCATCGTCATTCCCCGATGACCGGGGGCGCGGTCATCTGGTCGGTGCCGAAGATCGCCTCGGGGTCGTCTTCAAGCAGGAAGGACGCGCGCGTGTGCTCGGTGTCCTCCTCGCCCTGGCCGCGCCCGCCACCCGCACCGGCGCCCATGCCGGGCTGCCCGCCGCGGCCACCGGTGCCCGCGCCGCCAGCGCCCGCCGCGGCTGCCGCCGCGCCCGCGCCACCCGGCCGTCCACCAGGCCCGTGCTCGGCCCCAGTCGCCGGACCACCCGGCCGCGCCCCTGCTCCGTGCTCGCCCGCGCCACCCGCGCCGAATCCGCCCGCACCGCCACCGCGCGCGCCGAATCCACCCGCGCCACCACGGCCCGCACCGCCTGCCCGGCCACTACCGCCATCGGCGCCACCGCCGAACCGTCCGCCCCCGAAGGGCAGCAGCGGATCGGCGACCGGCGGCTGGATGGGAAGCGGCGGCCCAACCGGCCGGTTGGGCGGCTGCACGGGCGTCTGCGGCGGCGTCCAGTCATGCGGCCGCGTCTGCTGCGGCTTGTCCTGCTGCGGCGGCGTCCACGGGTCAGTGGGCCGCTCCGGCTGATCCGGCGGCAACGGCGGCGGCTGATCCGGCGGCAGCCGCGGCGTGGCCCACTCATCCCCCGGATCCGTCCCGTTCCGCCCCGGCGGAGTCACCGGGTCCCTCGGGTCCCCGGGGTGCCCCGGCGGCGTCGGCGGGTCGTCCGGCCCGGGAATGATGATCTCGCCGCCCGGGTCGTCGATCGGCGGGTAGTCCATGGGCAGGGCCGTCTCATTGGCCCAGCTCTGCTCGTCGTACTGCTGGTAGACGCGGATGTTGTGCTCCGAGTCCGCCTGGTGCTTGCTCAGCTCGTCCTCGGTGTCGGTGTCCCACGGCGACACCTCGTCCAGGAACCCGGTGTCCGGGGGGTTGTCCGCCACCGGCACGACCGTTTTCGAGGCGTACCCGAACGTGTGACTCTGCTCGTTCAACAGCTGCTCGGTGAGCCGCATGTTCTCGGCGCCGATCATGGTGACCTCGGCGAGCGGCTGCGCGGCCCCGTACGCGGCGGCACCGGCCTTCCCCTGCCAGCCCGCGCTGATCTTCTCGGCGAGCTTCTCAATCATCTTGGCGCGCCGAACCTCGGCGTCCGACTCCTGGCCTGCCGACCGCTGGACGGCGACGAGCGCACCGACCCCAGGGCCACTGGTCAGCGCGCGGTAGATCTCGGCTCCGGACATTCCTATCATGGCGGTCGTCAGCCTTCCGCTCTCATGGTCTTGATAACTTGCTCGGCGACGCGAACAGGAACACCGCAGGGGTCGACGTTCGGGCTGACTTTGTCCATGGACTGTTGAGTTATCACCGTGAACGTGACCGTGTCGGACGCCCCGACAGCAACGGAACACCCCCCGCGTTCGCGGAAATCCACACGGTCGAGCTTGACCGCGGGCAGGCCCGCGATCTCCGGAACCGGATCGAAGAACGCCATTTGATCACGGTTGCGATAGTAAGTGGTAAGACCCTTGTCGGTCTGAGGAAAAAATACCGTGATGGAAGCAAGGGACTCGGAGTTGGCCCACTGGCATGCCTTCCCGTCTTCCTCGGTTTCGTCGCTTGGCTTGCCGGGGGCGCCGACGAGTTCGTCCGCCTGCGCGGGAGTGAGGCTCAGGCAGGGGTCTTGGGCGAACCGGGAGACATCGATCGGCGCGGTGACCTTGGGCGCACCGTATCCCGGCAAGTCTCCGGCGGGTGTGGAAGTGGTGCCAGGAGGGGCTTCCGTTGCCTTGGACGGCGGGGTGGAAGGGCCGGACTTGGCGCTGGGGCTGCCAGGCTCCTGAGCGGTGCACGCGGTCAGCGCGATCACCGCGACCAGGTAGGTGAGCGGTCGGCGGAGCACCTCAGATCCTTCCGGGATTGTCGGGCAAGGAGTGCCCCGTTTGGTCGAGTGTCCAGACGTTCTGTCGATCGGTGCCGAGGTAATCGCTCAGCGCGTCTTGGAACTTCTGGGCCTGTGTCGCGCAGTACCTGACTTTCTCGTCAAGCGATTTCAAGTACAGCGCCGTGGACGCGCTTGTCGCCTGCGTGTGAGCTTCGCTGGCGTAATCTTTGCCAGGAGGCTCAAGCAGCGCCCGCCCGCGCTCGATTTCCCTTGTCGCGAAGTAGTCTTCCGCGAGAGCCTTCCAGTCGTTGATGATCGCGCGGATCTCGTCGGGGTCGAAGGAGAACTGGCCGCCGCCACCCGGGGCGCCGCCGCCGGGCGGCGCGGTGCCGCCGCCGCTGCCGGGCATGGGGGGTGGGCCGCTGGTGGCGGGCGCGTCGGCGATGTGGCCGATCGACGCGCCGATGCTGTCGTACGCGGACGTCATCGAGTCCCCCTGTGTCCCGACCGTGGCTGTGCGTGCCCGAGGATACGGCAGTCGCGTGATCCGAGGTGCGGTTTCCTCGAAAAGGGGATTCGACCACACTGGGGCGGGTGAGCGAGCACGAGCGGTTGGCCGAGTCCCCGTCCGCGGAGTCGCCGTGGCGGCTGTGGGGGCCGTATTTGGCCGCGCGGCAGTGGGGGACGGTTCGCGAGGATTACTCGGGGAATGGGGACGCTTGGGGGTACTTCTCGTTCGACCAGGCTCGGATGCGGGTGTACCGGTGGGGTGAGGACGGGATCGCGGGGATCTGCGACCGGCATGGGTTTCTCAACTTCAGTCTGGCGTTGTGGAACGGGCAGGACGAGATCCTCAAGGAGCGGTACTTCGGGTTGGCGAACTCCGAGGGCAACCACGGTGAGGACGTCAAGGAGCACTGGTGGATCACCGATGGCACGCCGACGCACTCGTGGATGAGGGTGCTCTACCGGTACCCGCAGCGGGCGTTTCCGTACGCGCGGCTGCGGGAGTTGGCCGCGCACGCGGGGCGGGACCAGCGGGAGCCGGAGCTGTCGGACACGGGGGTGCTCGACGGCGACCGGTTCTTTGACGTGCGGGTCACCTACGCCAAGGCCGCGCCGGACGACATCTGTGTGGAGATCGAGGCGACCAACCACGGGCCGACGGCGGCTCCGCTGCATCTGTTGCCGCAGTTGTGGTTCCGCAACACGTGGTCGTGGGGGCGGGACGCGCGGCGGCCCGCGCTGATCGGGTCCACTGTGGATGGTTGGCCGCGGGTGGTCGCCGAGCACGCGCTGTTGGGGCGGTACACGGCGCATTTCGACGGCGCGCCAACGCTTCTGGTCACCGACAACGAGACCGACGAGGCGCAGTTGTTCGGGCGGGCGGTGAATCCCAGCCGGTACACCAAAGCGGGGATCGGCGACCACGTCGTCGAGGGCAGAACCGATGTGTGCCAGGTGGTTCCGGCCGGAGGCGCGTCGCAGCCGGGGACGAAAGCCGCGGCCTGGTACCGCTTCGACTCCGTCGCGCCGGGTGAGTCGGTCACGGTCCGGGTGCGGCTGGTCGCGGGCGACGGGCACGGCAGCGCGTTCGGGTCGACGTTCGCTTCCACTATGGCGCAACGGGAACACGACGCGGACGAGTTCTACGCCGACGTGGTCCCCGACATCTCGCCTGAGGAGAAGAAGGTGGCGCGGCGGGCGTTCGCGGGTCTGCTGTGGACAAAGCAGCACTACCGGTTCCGGGTGCGCGAGTGGCTGGAGGGCGACCCGGCGCACCCGCCGTCGCCGCACGAGCGGCAGGGCCCGCACGCGCGCAACGCGCACTGGAAGCACATGGACGTCGCCGACGTGCTGTCCATGCCCGACGAGTGGGAGTACCCGTGGTTCGCCGCGTGGGACCTGGCGTTCCACATGGTTCCGTTCGCCCTGGTCGACCCGGCGTTTGCCAAGGACCAGCTGCTGCTGCTGTGCCGGGAATGGCTGATGCACCCGGACGGGCAGCTTCCCGCATATGAGTGGGAGTTCGGCGACGTGAACCCGCCGGTGCACGCGTGGGCGACGTTGCAGGTGTACCGCGCCGAGCAGGAGGCCACCGGCAGCGGCGACCGGGTGTTCCTGGCCCGGGTGTTCCACAAGCTGCTGCTGAACTTCTCGTGGTGGGTCAACCGCAAGGACCCCGGCGGCAACTACCTGTTCGAGGGCGGCTTCCTCGGCATGGACAACATCGGCCCGGTCAACCGGTCGGCCCCGCTGGCGGGCGGGTGGCGGTTCGAGCAGTCCGACGCGACGTCGTGGATGGCCACGTACGCGTTGCACCTCATGCAGATCGCGCTGGAGCTGGCCCGCCACGACGAGGCGTACGAGGACGTGGCCACGAAGTTCGTGGAGCACTTCCTGAGCATCGCGCAGGCGTCGACGCATTTCGGCTCGGCGCGGCGGCCGATCTGGGACGAGGAGGACGGGTTCTGCTACGACCTGGTCTCCCGCACCCTCGACGGCGGCCACGTCGAGGCGCAGCCGGTTCGGGTGCGGTCGATGGTGGGGCTGATCCCGGTCCTGGCCTGCGCGCAACTGGAGCCGTGGGTGTTCGCCGAGCTGCCCGGTTTCGCGGGCAGGCTCAACTACCTGCTGCGCCGCCAGCCCGAGTTCGGCCAGTTCCTGACCTGGCACACCGGCGCGGACGGCGAGCGCAGCGCGCTGCTGTCGCTGTTGGACGACCGCAAGCTGCGCCGGGTGCTGAGCCGCATGTTCGATGAGGCGGAGTTCCTGTCCCCGCACGGCATCCGGTCGCTGTCCGCCGCGCACCGCGGCGGCTTGGAGGTGGAGATCGCGGGCGCGCCGCACCGGATCGAGTACGAGCCAGGCGAGTCGCGCACGGCGATGTTCGGCGGCAACTCCAACTGGCGCGGGCCGGTGTGGTTCCCGACGAACGCGCTGCTGGTGCAGGCGCTGTGCGCGCTCGACGCGTTCCACCACGGCGCGGTCACGGTGGAGTTGCCCACCGGCTCGGGCAACCGGGTGACCGCCGGTGAAGCCGCTCGTGATCTCTCCCGCAGGCTCGCGGCGTTGTTCCTGCCTGGGCCGGATGGCGCAAGGCCTGCCGACGGCAAGCGGATCGAGGCCACCGACTCGCCGCTGTGGCGCGAGCATGTGACGTTCAGCGAGTATTTCGATGGGGACACGGGTGAGGGCCTCGGCGCCGCCCACCAGACCGGGTGGACAGCCCTGGTCGCCGTGCTTCTTGCCGGATGGCCCGGTATGCGCGGGAAATAGTCCGCCCGCGTCACCAACACGCGACAAATACGCCGCATCCCTGTGACAAATGGGCGAAGAGTGCACAGCCCGCGCTCCCGGTGGCAGGATGCGGACACTCGAACCGAGACGACTCAAGGAGTGACACCGTGGCGCGACGATCCAAGCTGAAGGTGCTCGCCCTGCTGCCCGCGCTGGCCCTGGCGGTCGCGGCCTGCGGAAGCACCACCGACAGCGGACCCACCAGCGGAAACACCGCGCCCGGGGTCACGCTGGTCGAGGCGGGCAAGCTCAAGACCTGCACGAACCTGCCGTACCCGCCGTTCCAGTTCACCCAGGGCGGCAAGACGGTCGGGTTCGACGTCGACCTGCTCGACCTCGTCGCGGGCAAGGTCGGCGCGAAACAGGAAATCGTCGACATCCAGTTCGACGTCATCAAGAGCGGCGCCGCCCTCAACTCGAACAAGTGCGACGTGGCCGCCGCGGGCATGACGATCACCGACGAGCGCAAGCAGAACCTGGACTTCTCCAACCCCTACATGGACGAGGTCATCGCCCTGCTGGTGCCCAAGGGCTCCGGCATCACCAGCCTCGACCAGGTCAAGGACAAGAAACTCGGCGTGCAGAAGGCCACCACCAGCCTCGACTACGCCACTGAGAAGGGCTTCACGCCGACCGAGTTCGAGGACTCCGGCAAGCAGTTGCAGGCGTTCCAGTCCGGCCAGGTCGACGTGGTGCTGCAGGACCTGCCGGTGGTCAACGAGTGGCTCAAGAAGCAGGGCCTCAGCGACAAGTACGAGATCGGCGCGGAGATCGAGACCGGCGCCCAGTACGGCTTCGCGGTGAAGAAGGGCGGCAACGGCGAGCTGCTCAAGACGATCAACGACGCCCTGGGCGCGGCCATCGCCGACGGCACCTGGGCGCGGCTGTACGAGCAGTGGATGGGCTCGAAGCCCAAGTCCACGCCGGGCAAGTAAGCGTCCATGGCCGACACGACACCGCGGGCTGAGGCGGTCCCCCGGGCCCGCCTCAGCCCGCGCAAACGCCAGCGCATCAGCCGCGGCATCCAGTACGCCGTCTTCGCCGCCGCGGTCGCCGCGGTCGGCTTCGGCGCCGACTGGGCGTCGCTGGCCGAGTACTTCGCCGACCTCGACGTCGCCAAGGAGGCGTTCCCCGAGCTCATCACGGTGGCGCTGAAGAACACCGTCATCTACACGCTCTCGGCGTACGTGGTCGGGTTCGTCCTCGGGCTCATAGTCGCGCTCATGCGGCTGTCGTCGGTCGCGGTGTACCGCGGCGTGGCGCTGGTCTACATCGAGGTCTTCCGCGGCTTGCCCGCCCTGGTGGTGTTCCTGATCTTCGGGTTCGGCCTGCCGGTGGCGTTCCCCGGCCTGGAGTTCCCGTTCGAGCAGTACGGCACGGTCGCCGTCGCGCTGGGCTTGGTCGCCGCGGCGTACATGGCCGAGACGTTCCGCGCGGGCATCCAGGCGGTGCCCAACGGGCAGATGGAAGCGGCCCGGTCGCTGGGGATGCCGAAAACCAGGGCGATGGTGTCGATCATCATCCCGCAGGCGCTGCGGGTGGTGATCCCGCCGCTGACCAACGAGCTGATCCTGCTGTTCAAGGACTCGTCGCTGGTGTTCGTCCTGGGGGTCACGTCGCTGACGACCGAGCTGTCCAAGTTCGGCGGCGACCTCGCCGCCGAGCACGCCGACTCGACCCCGCTGGTGCTCGCGGGCGCGACCTACCTGGTGATCACGGTGCCGCTCGGCTACGTGGTCCGGCGCCTGGAAGCCAAGCAACGGAAGGCGAGGTGACGTCCGTGGCCCCCGCGGTCAAGATCGTCGGCCTGCACAAGTCGTTCGGGGACCTGACGGTCCTCAAGGGCATCGACGCGACCGTCGAGCCCGGTGACGTCGTGTGTGTCATCGGGCCGTCCGGCTCGGGCAAGTCGACGCTGCTGCGCTGCGTGAACCTGCTGGAGGAACCCGACGAGGGCAAGGTGATCGTTGACGGCGTCGAGCTGACCGACCCCGACGTCGACATCGACGCGGCCCGCCGCCGGGTCGGCATGGTGTTCCAGCAGTTCAACCTGTTCCCGCACCTGACCGTCCTGGACAACCTGACCATCGCGCAGCGCAAGGTCCTGCGCCGGGGCAAGGCCGAGGCGGAGGCGGTCGCCTTCGAGAACCTGGAGAAGGTCGGCGTCGCGGACAAGGCCCGCGTCTTCCCGGCCAAGCTGTCCGGCGGGCAGCAGCAGCGGGTCGCCATCGCCCGCGCGCTGTCGATGAACCCGCGGGTCATGCTGTTTGACGAGCCGACGTCCGCGCTCGACCCGGAACTCGTCGGCGACGTGCTCGGGGTCATGCGCACCCTCGCCGACGAGGGCATGACGATGCTGGTGGTCACCCACGAGATGCAGTTCGCGCGGGAGGTCGCCGACAAGGTCCTGTTCATGGACGGCGGCGTCATCGTGGAGGAGGGGCCAGCGGCGCGGGTCATCAGCGACCCGAGGCACGAGCGGACTAAGACGTTCCTGCGGCGCGTCCTCGACCCGACCCACCAGGACCCCACCGGGTAGCTTCTCGGGTAGGGGGGACCGATGGCAGGCAAGGAAACCAAGGAAGTCGCGGACGAGCCCGCTGACGGCGTGCTCGACCCGCGCGCGCCGAACCCGCCTTCGTGGGCGCGGATGCCCGCCGCCGACGTCGTGCGCCGCGCCGCCGAACCGGACAGCGGCGGCGTGCTGCGCAGGCGCAAACCCAGCATCGCCCCGGTCGTCCGCGTCACAGACCGGTACCTCGTCGGCCCGCTCGACCTGCGCGCAGTGGAGTTCCCCTACCTGCTGGAGTTCGAGCGCTGCCGGTTCGAGCAGCCCCCGGACCTGCGGCAGGCCCGGCTCGCGGGCGTCGAGTTCCGCGACTGCTGGCTGCCTGGCCTGCAAGGACGCAACCTGCGCAGCGACAACGACGTGCGACTGGTCGCGGGCACCGTCGTGCGCGGCACGGTCGACCTGACCGACGGGGAGATCCACGGGTCGCTGGTGCTGCGCGACAGCACCCTGACCGCCGTGGACGGCCCGGCGCTGCACGCGGACCGGCTGCACCTGGTGGGCGCGCTGCTGGCGGCAGGCCTTGAGGCGCACGGCGAAATCCGCATCGCGGGCCTACGCAGCGGCGGCAACGTCAACTTCGCGGGCGCGCTGCTGGACAACCCGAGCGGCCTGGCCATGAACGGCAACGGGCTGCACGTCGGCGGGAACCTGCACTTCACGACGGACCCGCGCACGGGGGCCGCGTTCCGCAGCGTCGGCCAGGTGTTCCTGCCCAGCGCCCGCGTCGACAGCGACTTCTCCCTGCGCGGCGCGCAACTCTCGCCGCGCCCGGAGCGCTTCCGCCCGACGCCGCCGGACGACCCGTTCTTCGACCCCAACGCCACCCTGGTCGCCGACCGGTCCAAAGTGGACGGCAATGTCAGCCTCGACCTCGGGTTCGTCAGCACCGGCACCGTCCGGATCGTCAACGCGCACATCGGCGGCTCGCTGCGCCTGGCGCACGCCCGGATCGACCTGTCCGGCGGGCGGGAGCCGTTCGTCGAGCGGGTCGGCTCCGGCCCAGCGCCGCCCGGTCCGTACCCCGACCGGGCGCTGCACCTGGACGGCACCGAGGTCCGCGGCGGCATCGACGCCCGCGACATGCGGGTGGCAGGCCAGACGCGGCTGGTGGACATGCAGGTGCAGGGCAGCGTCCTGCTCGACCGCGCGGTCCTGAGCAACCGAGGCGGCGACGCGTTGGAAGGGCGCCGGTTCGCAGTGGGCGGCAACCTCGACGGCCGCGCGCTGCTGGTGTTCGGCTCGGTCCTGCTGCCCGGCGCGAAAATCGGCTCCAACCTCGACCTGCGCGGCAGCCGCCTGGTCGCCCCGGGCCGCTACCCGCGCGACAAGTCCCCCAAGCCCTCGCTGGACCTGCGCGTCGCCCACATCGGCCGCGACCTGGTCTGCGCGGACGGCGACGAGCCGTTCTCCGCGCACGGCGAGGTCCGCATCCGCCGCGCCGTGGTGAGCCGGGAGCTGAACTTCCACGGCGCCGAACTGGGCAACGGCCGCAACGTGGTGGCCCTCAACGCGTTCGGCGTGCAGACCCAGGAGCTGCGGCTCGACGTCGGCGCCCCGCCCCGCGGCCGCGTCGACCTGCGGCACCTGCGCTGCGCGTCCCTGTCGGACAACGAGCGCTTCTGGGACGCCCAGGGCCGCATCGAGCTGGAGGACTTCCGCTACGACGCCCTGGCCACCCCGATCGAACTGGACGACGACACCGAGGTCATGCGCCGCCTGCGCTGGCTGCGGCAGGGGATGCGCGAGCGCTACCGCCCCGGCCCGTACGACCAGTTCGCCGCCATGCTGCGCGCCTGCGGCAACGAGGAGCACGCGGCCACGGTCCTGGTCGAGAAGCAGCGGCGGCGGTACGTCGCGCTGGCCGAGGGCGCCCGGCTCGCGCGGCCCGGCATCCAGGTGTGGAGCTGGTTGCAGCGGTGGATGGTCGGGTACGGCTACCGGCCGACCCGGGCACTGGCGTGGCTGATCGCGTTCCTGGTGCTCGGCACGGTGTGGTTCGCGCTGATTCCCCGGCCGCACGAGGCCAACTCCGACGACCACCTGGTGTGGAACCCGGTGCTGTACACGCTGGACCTGCTGGTCCCGATCGTGGACTTCGGCCACAAGAACAAGTGGACGGTGCCCGGCGCGTCCCAGTGGATCTCGGCCGCGTTCATCGCCCTAGGCTGGATTTTGGCGACCACGGTGGCCGCGGGCGTCAGCCGGATGCTGCGCCGGACGTCGTGAATGATCCCCTGTTTTCCCTACCGTCAGTAGGCTACTTTCGGTAGGTCTCGCCGCCGAGTCCAGAGGAGCGTCCCCCGATGCAGCCAGACGCGCACGCCCAGATCGACGTGGCCGCCCCAGCCGAACGCGTGTACGCGCTGGTCAGCGACCTGCCCGGGCTGGCAACCCTGTCGGAGGAGTTCCAGCGCGGCAACTGGCTCGGCGGCGTCACGGAAGCGAAGGTGGGCGCCCGCTTCCGCGGCGCCAACCGCCGCGGCATCCGCTGGTGGTCCACGGTCTCCACGGTGACCGACGCCGACCCGACCCGGTTCGCCTTCGACGTGCGCTCCCTCGGGCTGCCGGTGTCGCGCTGGCAGTACGACATCGAGCCCACCGACACCGGCTGCCGGGTCACCGAGAGCACCTGGGACCGCAGGCCCGCCTGGTACCGCCCCATCACCATCCTCGCCACCGGCGTCAGCGACCGCTCGACCGAGAACCAGCGCAACATCGAACGCACCCTCGCCCGCCTGAAGCAGGCCGCCGAGTCCTAGCTGTCCCCGCGCGCCCCGGGCCGTCGATTCACCGTCGGCTCTGTCGCCAGCCGCCGGTCTTGCCGCAGGCCTCAGGGGACGACTTCACCGCCGTAATCTTCTGACCCCCTTCCCTTCCACCAGCAACTCGTGCTCGCCGTGAACGTCTTCGACCTCAGGGCGAACCTGCCGGGCAAGCCGCCTGCTCCCCAGAGTGACCCCATGGCGGTCGTCGTCGCCACCCTCTGATGAGCCCTGTGGACAACTTCGCCAGCCTGTGGACAACTGGAATCACCGGTGCGCCGAATCCGGTTGACTGTCCACATGACTTCTCTGATGCGGGGCCGGGTGCGTGCGGCCGAGCTGGTCGGTCGTGGCTGGCTGAACACCGGGGGCAGGGATCTGCACCTCGGCGACTTCCGGGGCAAGGTCCTGCTTCTGGATTTCTGGACGTTCTGCTGCATCAACTGCTTGCACGTCCTCGATGAGCTGCGTCCCGTCGAGGCCGAGTTCGCTGATGTGCTGGTCACCGTGGGGGTGCATTCGCCGAAGTTCGCGCATGAGGCCGACGCGGAGGCGCTGCGGGCGGCGGTTGAGCGGTATGACGTGCACCATCCGGTGCTGGACGATCCGGATCTGACCACCTGGCAGGCGTATGCCGTCAAGGCGTGGCCGACGTTGGTCGTCATCGATCCCGAGGGCTACGTCGTGCACGTCGCCGCTGGGGAGGGGCATGCTGAGGCGCTTCGGCGGGTGGTTCGCGAGGTGGTGGCCGAGCACGACGCGAAGGGGACGTTGCATCGGGGGGACGGGCCGTATGTGCCGCCGGTTCCGGTGGAGACCGAGTTGCGTTTCCCCGCGAAGGCGGTGGCGACCAACAACGGCACGGTGCTCGTCGCGGACACCGCGCATCACCGGGTCGTGGAGATCGACGGTGAGAGCGTCGTCAGGGCGTACGGCACCGGGGAGCGGGGCAGGCGAGACGGTGTCGAGGCGACCTTCTCCGAGCCGTCCGGGATCGCGATCCTGCCCTTGGCCGTCGCTAAGCGGGTCGGGTATCACCTGGTGGTCGCCGACACGGTCAATCACCTCTTGCGCGGCATCAACACCGACACGGGCGCCGTGACGACCGTCGCGGGCACCGGCACGCAGTGGCGCGACGGCCCGACCGACGGCCCGGCGCTCACCATCGACCTCACCAGCCCGTGGGACGTCGTCTGGTGGGAGCGCGCGGGCGGCGTCGTCATCGCCATGGCGGGCAACCACACGCTCGGATTGTTCGACCCGCTTGCCGACACGGTCCGGCGCTTCGCGGGCACCACGGTCGAGGGGCTGCACGACGGGCCCGCCGAGGAGGCGTTCTTCGCGCAGACCTCCGGGCTGGCCGCGGCCGGGGACCGGCTCTGGCTGGTCGACTCCGAGACGTCCGCGTTGCGGTGGGTCGAGCCGGGACAGGCGGGTTTCACCGTCCACACCGCGGTCGGCGCTGGCCTGTTCGACTTCGGCCACCGCGACGGCCCGGCAGACCAGGCTCTGCTCCAGCACCCGCTCGGGGTGACAGTGCTGGCCGATGGCGCGGTCGCGGTCGCCGACACCTACAACGGCGCCATCCGCCGCTATGACCCGGCGACGCGGGAGGTCACGACCCTGGCCACCGGGTTGGCCGAGCCGTCCGGGGCCGCGCTGGTCGACGGCGAACTCGTGGTCGTCGCCTCCGCCGCGCACCGGCTGGAGCGGCCGGTCGCCGCGGCGCACCTGGTCGCGGGGGCCGCCCACCAGGTCCGCAGGCCGCAGGCGGAGGTCGCGGCGGGGACGGTCGACTTGGTCGTGGTGTTCGCCCCGCCGCCGGGGCAGAAGCTTGACGACCGGTGGGGCCCCTCGACCCGCCTTGAGGTCACCGCGTCGCCGCCGCACCTGCTCGTCGATGGCGCGGGCGTCGGCGCCGATCTGGCCCGGACGCTGGTCCTCGCCGCCGACGTGCCCGAAGGCGTCCTGCACGTCGTCGCCCAGGCGGCCAGTTGCGACGACGACGGCAGCGAGCACGCCGCGTGCCACCTCACCCGGCAGGACTGGGGCGTTCCCGTCCGCGTCACCGAGACCGGCGACCGGCGGCTCCCGTTGGTGATGGGCGGACTGGACGACCAGCCCGCCGCGCCAAACGGGTGACGCGGCCCCCGGTCGTGTCATGATGGAACGGAGTCGACCGCGGCGACCACGGTCGATGCGGTTTCGGAATTGACGGTGGGCGCCGATGAGTCTCACGGAAATCGGACACCCAGCACGGCCTCATCCGCCGCGCGAGCAGGCGGTTACCATTCCTCAGTGCCGGAACCGAAGCTCGAAATCCAGATGCTGCACGATCGGGTTCTCGTGCGGCTCACCCCGGAAGAGGGGGAACGGCGCAGCACCGGCGGGATCGTCATTCCGGCGACCGCCCAGATGGCCAAGCGGCTGGCGTGGGGGGACGTGCACGGAGTGGGCGCGGGAGTGCGCACCGTGAAGGTCGCCGACCGGGTGCTGTTCAATCCCGAGGACCAGTACGAGGTCGAGGTCCACGGGCAGACCTACCTGGTGATGCGCGAGCGGGACGTGCACGCCATCGCCAGTGAGCGCATCGAGCAGGGCACCGGGTTGTACTTGTGAGGGAAAGGTGAGTCGTGCCGGACGACCCCAACTGGCCGGGTGAGCACAGATGGCCCGAGTCGCACGCCGAGCAGACCGATCTGCTGCCTCGGGTGCCCCCTTCGGGGAACTCGTGGGACGTCGAGACCGAGCGGTTCGCGCCGTCGTCCGGGACCCTGCCGGTCCCCGATGACGAGCCGGAGAAGGGCAGGAGCCTGCGCAAGCCCGCGATCATCGCGGGCGCGGTCGTCGGCGCTCTCGCCCTGCTCTACGGCCTCGATCTGGTCCTCAGCGGCGGCGAGGTGCCGCGCGGGGTGACCGTCGCCGGGGTCGAGGTCGGCGGGCTGGCCCACGACGAGGCCGAGCGGCGGCTGCGGGAGCAGATCGAGCCGAGGCTCACCCAGCCGGTGACGCTGCGGGCGGGCACGGTCGAGGAGAAGCTGGACCCGACCAAGGCCGGGCTCAAGCTCGACTGGGACGCCACGCTCGCCCAGGCGGGCGACCAGCCGCTGAACCCGTTCACCCGGATCAGCTCGCTGTTCAGCAGCCGCGAGGTCGGCGTGGTCACCGGCACCGACGACGCCGGGCTCACCGCGGCCGTCGAGCGGTTGCGGGCCTCGGCGGCCCGCACGCCGGTCGAGGGCGGCATCACCTTCGACGGCGCCACCCCGGTCGCCGTCGAGCCGGTGCCCGGCCAGGAACTCGACGTGGCGCGGGCGCGGCAGGTCATCGTGGACGGGTGGGTGCGCGGCGAGGCGCTGGACCTGCCGGTCACCACGACGCCGGTCAAGACCACCAGTGAGGGGGTCCGGGCCGCGTTCGACCAGGTCGCGAAGGTCGCCGTGTCCGCGCCGGTGATCGTCAAGGGCGAGGGCAAGGACGCGACCATCAAGCCCGAGGTCATCGCGGGCGCGCTCAGCTTCGAGCCGGTGGACGGCGGAGCGCTCAACCCCAAGATCGACGTGGGCAAGATCGTCGCCGCGGTGCAGCCGCAGCTCGCGTCCACCGAGAAGGAGGGCAAGGACGCGCAGGTCGTGTTCGAGGGCGGCCAGCCGACCGTGAGCCCGTCCGAGGACGGCATGGGCATCAAGTACGACACCGCGTTCGCGAACCTGTTGGACGTGGTGAAGAAGACCGAGGGCCGCGAGATCAAGGTCGAGTACACCAAGAAGCCCGCGAAGGTGACCACCGAGCAGGCCAACCAGCTCGGCATCAAGGAGGTCATCGGCGAGTTCAGCACCAAGGGCTTCGCCGCCGACTCCGGGGTCAACATCCGCACGGTGGCCGAGAAGGTCAACGGCGCCATCGTGAAGCCGAACGAGACGTTCAGCCTGAACGGGTTCACCGGCCCGCGCACCGCCGCGCAGGGGTACGTCGAGGCGGGCGTGATCAAGGAGGGCGCGCCGGGCCGGGAGGTCGGCGGCGGCATCTCGCAGTTCGCGACGACGCTCTACAACGCGGCGTACTTCGCGGGCCTCAAGGACGCCGGGCACAAGGAGCACAGCTACTACATCAGCCGCTACCCGCCCGCCCGGGAAGCGACGGTCTTCCAGAACCACGACGGCAGCAGCGTCATCGACCTCAAGTTCACCAACGACGCCCCGACCGGCGTGGCCATCCAGACGATCTGGACGCCGCAGTCGATCACGGTGCGGATCTGGGGCACGAAGCGCTACACCGTCGAGTCGGTGCCCGGCGGCCGCAGCGCCGAGACCCCGCCGCACGAGAAGCCGGGGCCCACCACGGGCAAGTGCTCGCCGAGCAACGGCTCGCCGGGCTTCACCACCTCCGACACCCGGATCCTGCGGGACGCGGCCACCGGCCGGGAGGTCCGCCGCGACACCCGCACGGTCAAGTACAACCCCCAGCCCAAGATCGTCTGCCCGGCGCCGCCCCCGGGTGGCTGACCGGCGAGTAGAAGACGCACGAGTCGAACGACCACGGCGCGCGGAACCACACGGCAGGCCCCGGACTTCCGGGCCTGCCGTTTTCCGTGTGGCGGGCCGGGAGGCGGCCGAGGTGGGCGGCCGGGTGTTCGCCGCGCCGGTTCGGCGCGGTTTGGTCAGCGTGCGCATCGCTTCGCCTGGCCTCAATGCCGCGCCGTTTGGCCGCCTTTGGCTTTCGCATAGAGCCCCGCGACAAGGGTCACCGCGATCACGGCGACGATCACTTGGAGCACTATCTCCAGGAAATCGATTCCGGAGGTCTTGTCCCAGCCGAACGGCTTGGCGAGCAAGGTGCCGATGAAGGCGGCGATGATGCCGGTGATAATCGTCAGCCACCAGGGAATCTTCTGTTGGCCAGGCGCGATGGCCCGACCCACGACGCCGAGGATCGCCCCGACGATGATCGCGCTGAAAATGCCTCCGATGCCCATATCGGCTCCTTGATCTTCGATCATTCGACCCACGGGTCTCCAGCCTCGCACCGGATGTTTCATCGCGCTCGCCAATGACACTTCCTTGGCAATAGCATCACTCGATTAGGGGGCGCGATCCCGGGTGACAGGGAGCGGACAGACGCGAACGGCGGCGGTCCCGAAGTGGGACCGCCGCCGTTATCGCGCTTGTGGGAACCGGCTTAGAACACCGACTCGTCGGCGTCCATCAGGTCGTTGTCCGCCGACTCAACGATCTTGCGGGCCGCGGAAAGCTCCGGGAGGACGTTCTTGGCGAAGAACGCCGCCGCCACGACCTTGCCCTCGTAGAAGCCCTTGTCCTTGGCGCTGACGCCCTCGTCCAGCCGGGCGATGGCGATCTCGGCCTGGCGCTGCAGCAGCCAGCCCACCACCAGATCGCCCGCGGCCATCAGCAGCCGGACGCTGTGCTGGCCGACCTTGTAGATGTTGCGCGGGTCTTCCTGGGAGGAGGTCAGGTACCCGATGAGCGCGCCCAGGATGCCCTGGACGTCCTCCAGCGCCTGCTTGAGCAGCGCGCGCTCCTGCTTGAGCCGCCCGTTGCCGCCCTCGGCCTCGATGAACTTGGTGATCTCGCCCGCGAGGAACGCCAGGCCCTGGCCCTTGTCCCGGACGATCTTGCGGAAGAAGAAGTCCAGCGACTGGATCGCGGTGGTGCCCTCGTACAGCGAGTCGATCTTGGCGTCGCGGATGTACTGCTCGATCGGGTAGTCCTGCAGGAAGCCGGAGCCGCCGAAGGTCTGCAGCGACTGCACCAGCTGCTCGGTGGCCCGCTCGGAGCCGACGCCCTTGACGATGGGCAGCAGCAGGTCGTTGACCCGCTCGGCCAGCTTGGTGGCCGCCTCGTCGCCCTCCTGGGTCCAGACCTGGTCCTGGAAGGTCGCGTTGTAGAGGTAGACCGCGCGCAGGCCCTCGGCGTAGCACTTCTGCAGCATGAGGCTGCGGCGCACGTCCGGGTGGTGGGTGATGGTGACCCGGGGGGCGGCCTTGTCGAGCATGTTCGGCAGGTCGGCGCCCTGGACGCGCTCCTTGGCGTAGTCCAGCGCGTTGAGGTAGCCGGTGGACAGGGTGGCGATGGCCTTGGTGCCGACCATCATCCGGGCGTACTCGATGACCTGGAACATCTGCGCGATGCCGTCGTGCACCTCGCCGAGCAGCCAGCCCTTGGCCGGGGTGCCGTGCTGGCCGAAGGTCAGCTCGCAGGTCGTGGAGACCTTCAGGCCCATCTTGTGCTCGACGTTGGTGACGAAGGCGCCGTTGCGCTCGCCCAGCTCGCCGGTCTCGGAGTCGAAGTGGAACTTCGGCACCAGGAACAGGCTCAGGCCCTTGGTGCCCGGGCCGTGGCCCTCGGGGCGGGCCAGCACCAGGTGCATGATGTTCTCGGTCAGGTCCTGGTCGCCGGAGGTGATGAACCGCTTCACCCCGTCGATGTGCCAGGAGCCGTCCTCCTGCTTGACCGCCTTGGTGCGCCCGGCGCCGACGTCGGAACCGGCGTCCGGCTCGGTCAGCACCATGGTCGCGCCCCACGCGCGGTCGATCATGATCTGCGCCCAGCGCTTCTGCTCTTCCGTGCCGTTCTTGTGCACGATCATGGCGAAGTTGGGGCCAGCCATGTACATGAACAGCGCCGGGTTCGCGCCCAGGATCAGCTCCGCCGCCGCCCACTGCACGGTCGGCGGGAGGCCGAAGCCGCCCAGCTCGTTGGGCAGGCCCAGGCGCCACCACTCGCCGTCCCAGAGCGCCTTGTAGGACTTCTTGAACGACTCGGGCAGGGTCGCGCTGAAGGTCTTGGGGTCGTAGACGGGCGGGTTGCGGTCCGCGTCGGCGAAGGACTCCGCCAGCGGGCCGACCGCCAGGTTGTTCAGCTCGGCGAGCACGCCGCGCGCGGTGTCCTCGTCCGACTCCGCCAAGACGCCCTTGCCCAAGCGATCCTGGACCTTGAACACCTCGAAGAGGTTGAACTCCAGATCGCGGACGTTGCTCTTGTAGTGACCCATCTCGTTGCTCCGTGTCCTCACGCTGATGCGGGTAGGCCGCCCGCGAGCAGAGTTCTGCTACTCACCGGTAACAAGCAGTCTATTACCCACCGGTAACTTCAGCAAGGAAACGGCGCGGGATCACTCACATGTCTGAGTGGTTCCGCTCACGTGCCGGTGCGCGGCTGCGGCCGAACGGGTGGCACCAGCGGCTCCGACGACGGAATCAGCACACCGGACCGGAACGCCACCGCGACCGCGTGCGTGCGGTCCCGGGCGGCGAGCTTGCGCAAGATGCTCTTGACGTGCGTGCGCACGGTCTCCACCGAGACGTAGAGGATCTTCGCGATCGCCTGGTTCTCCAGCCCGTCGGCGATGAGCTGTAAGACCTGGAACTCCCGCCGCGACAGCGGCTGCTGCGTGCTGTCGGGCACCCGCACGAGCTTGCCGCGCGGAGCCGCGACGATCTGCGCCAACGACGGATCGATGTAGCGGCGCGTGTCGTGCGCGGCCCGGATCGCCTCGATGAGCTGCGGCGGCTCCACCGAGCGCGGCAGCACCCCGTGCACCCCCGAGGCGATCGCGCTGGCCACGTACTGCGTCGTCCGATGCGCGTCGCGCACCAGGACCAGCACGATCCCGCCCGGGTTGCCGGTGGCCAGCATTCCGCTGAGGTGGTTGCGCGGGTCGAGCCCGGAATCGATGAGCACGACATTCGGCCGGTACCGCTCGGCGAACTGCAGGGCGCCCTGCGGCGTGTCGGTCGCGCCCAACCAGCGCAAACCCGGTGTTCGCATGATCAACGCGGACAGGCCCTCGCGGAATAGCGGCACCCCGTCGACGAGCGCGACAGTCGGGCCGTACGGTCTGCCGAACGTGGCCCGATGGTCGATAGTGCGTGGCATCGTGCTCCTCCAGTCTCCCGTACTGCGACGACCGGGCTCCCCTCTCGTGACGTCCTCCTGCGGGTTTCGGACCAAATCCCCCACGCGGGTGACACGGGGGCTGATGTGTGATCCGGGTTACATACATCGTCCTCTGTCGTGCGGCGATGTCCAGCCCGTCGCGGGAACTGGCAGGTGGCGGCGGGAATATTTCGGGACTGTCGGTGGTCGCAGCTAAAGTCGAGATGACCGCGCGGTGACCGGTCGGATGCCCAGCGTGGGGAAAGTCGGGCGGGGAAAGCTGGGCGGACGGCGCGGCCGGGCCGTGACGCGGTCGGACAGGGGGGCGACGTGGAAGCGGGCGCGGTGCGCAATGCGGACGAGTGGTTTCGGCTCATGGTCGAGACCGACCTCGCCCCTGGCCTGCGGGCCCTGGGGTTCTCCGGCAGCGGCCGCCGCTACCGGCTGACCCAGGACGCGCACGTCGGGCAGGTGTCGATCCTCCAGTCCAGCCGGGGCGCGCCGGAGTCGACCCGGTTCACCCTCGTGCTGAGCGTCACCGCCACCGACGAGTGGTCCGCCCAGTTACGCATCCGGCCCTACCTGCGCGCGGCGGGCCACCCGGGCACCGGCTGGCAGGAGCGCATCGGCAACCTGATCCGCGTCGGCGGCGGAACCCCGATCGGCGACCTCTGGTGGAACGTCGAAGCCGGGAAGCCGTTCCGCACGCTGGCCAACGAGGTCCTGACCGCGGTCCGCGAGTTCGGCCTGCCCGCCCTGGTCGACCAGATCCGCGCCCGTGTGAACTGAAAGCCATGCCGGTGGCCGAGGAGAACCCCGACTACCTGCGGTCGCAACTGGTCACCTACCTCGGCAACAAGCGCAACCTGCTCGGCCCGATCGACGCGGTCGTGCGCGGCCTCCGGGACCGGATGGGCCGCGGCCTGCGGGTCCTCGACGCCTTCTCCGGGACCGGCGTCGTCTCCCGGGTCCTCAAACAGCACGCGTCGGAGATCATCGCCAACGACATCGAGGACTACGCCCGCGCGGTAAGCGAGTGCTACCTGACTAACGCGAGCGAGGTAAACCACGTCGAACTGGCCGCTCTTGTGGACGACCTGAACCGCAAAGTCGACCAGTCCCCGGTGGAGGGATTCATCCGCAGGCTCTACTCCCCCCGCGACGACAACGACATCCAGCCCGGCGAGCGCGTCTTCTACACCGCGGCCAACGCCGCCCGGCTCGACGGGTACGCGTCCCTGATCCAGCAGGTCGACCCGGCCGTCCGCGCGCTGCTGCTCGGGCCGCTGCTGTCGGCGGCCTCGATCCACGCGAACACCGCGGGCGTGTTCAAAGGCTTCTACAAGAACCGGGAGACCGGGGTCGGCCACTTCGGCGGCCGGACCAACGAGGCGCTGTCCAGAATCAAGGGCGAGATTCGCTTACGACCGCCGGTGCTCAGCAATTTCGACTGCGCCCGGCAAGTACGCCAACAACACGCCAACACGCTCCCCGAATCCGTCGGCGAGATCGACCTGGCCTATATCGACCCGCCGTACAACCAGCACCCGTACGGCTCCAACTACTTCATGCTCAACCTGCTCACCACCTACCGTGAGCCAGAGCGAATCAGCCCGGTCTCCGGCATCCCCGCCGACTGGCGGCGCTCCCCGTACAACATCCGCCGCGCCGCCCCCGCCCTGCTGGCCGACCTGGTCACCCGGCTCCCCGCCCGGCACCTGCTGCTGTCGTTCAACGACGAAGGCTTCATCACACCAGCGGAAATCCACGAAATCCTCCGCCCGGTCGGCGCCGTCACCGAGTTCACCACCCAGTACAACGCCTATCGGGGAAGCCGAAACCTGCGCACCCGCAATATCCATGTCACCGAGCACCTGTACCTGGTGGACAAGGACGTTTATTAGCGTGGCACAATCGCGGCTGTTCACTGCGGGCGCACAAGGAGCAAGCTGCCGATGATTTCGCTGGACGTCCTCACGCCCTACCACGGCGACCCCGAATACCTGTACCGGGCCGTCGACAGCGTCCGCGCCCTGGAGGACACCGACTGGCGCATGACGATCGTCGAGGACTGCTACCCCGGCGGCGAGGCCGTCCAGCGCCGCATCGAGGCCATCGGCGACGACCGCATCCGCTACCTGCGCAACGAGAAGAACCTCGGCGTCGCGGGCAACAAGCACCGCACCATCCGCGAAGCCACCCGCGAGTACTTCACGGTTCTGGATGCGGACGACCTCATGCTGCCCACCTACGGCAAGCAGATCGCCGCCCTCATCGCCCGCCGCCCCGACGCCGCCCTCCTCCAACCGGCCGTCGAGGTCATCGACGAACGCGACGTCCCCCACCTCCCCCTGCCGGACCGGGTGAAAAGCTGGGCCAGGCCCACCACCCCCGACGGCATCCTCTCCGGCGAGACGGCGGTGGCCAGCCTCCTACGCGGCAACTGGCTCTACACCCCCGCCCTCACCTACCGCCGCGACCTCGCCCAAGACTTGGTCGAGCGCCCCGAGAGCGACGCCGTCCACGACCTGGCCATGGTCGTGGACATCCTCCTGCGCGGCGGCACCCTGGTCCTCGGCACCGAGGTTGCCTTCCGCTACCGCAGGCACAAGCAAAGCCACTCCAGCACCGTCGCCCGCAGCGGCGAACGCTTCGCCCAGGAACGCGCCTACTTCATCGACATGGAATCCGAACTCCGCACCCGCGGTTGGCACAAGGCCGCCGCCGCCGCCCGCCACCGAGTCTTCTCCCGCCTCAACGCCCTCAGCCAACTCCCCGGCGCCGCCTCAGCTCGCCAAACCGACACCGTCCGTTCCCTGCTGCGCCACGCGTTGAGCTGATTCCAGGGAAAAAGAAAATGGGTTGCCACCGCTGCCGGTGACAACCCATTTCGCGTTCCGAGCGGATGACGGGAATCGAACCCGCGTATTCAGCTTGGGAAGCTGATGTTCTACCATTGAACTACATCCGCATGATCACGCCAGAACGGTCATAGCTTACACGGACCGGCCGAGGGCGTCACCGGGTGGGGGCGCGGCTATGGTGGGGCTGTGCTGCTGAGCGATCGTGACCTGCGGAAAGAACTGGACTCGGGGCGGCTGGGGGTGGAGCCGTTCGAGCCGTTGATGGTGCAGCCGTCGAGTCTGGATGTGCGGTTGGACCGGTTCTTCCGGGTGTTCAACAACACTCGGTACACGCATATCGATCCTCGGCAGCAGCAGGACGACCTGACGTCGCTGGTGGAGGCGGATGGGGATGAGCCGTTCGTGCTGCACCCGGGGGAGTTCGTGCTGGGGTCGACGTTCGAGTCGGTGACGTTGCCGGATGATCTGGCTGGGCGGCTGGAGGGGAAGTCGTCGCTGGGGCGGTTGGGGTTGTTGACGCACTCGACAGCCGGGTTCATCGAC
Organism: Actinokineospora sp. NPDC051303; assembly: GCF_055586285.1. Taxonomy (NCBI): domain Bacteria; kingdom Bacillati; phylum Actinomycetota; class Actinomycetes; order Pseudonocardiales; family Pseudonocardiaceae; genus Actinokineospora; species Actinokineospora sp. NPDC051303. Next base: position 14,483 of record NZ_JBVJIN010000002.1, on the reverse strand, counting down.
CCGGGGTTCACCGGGCACATCACCCTGGAGCTGTCGAACGTGGCGAACCTGCCGATCACGCTGTGGCCGGGGATGAAGATTGGGCAGCTGTGCCTGTTCCGGCTCAGTTCCTCGGCCGAGTTCCCCTACGGCTCGAAGGAAGCCGGGTCCCGCTACCAGGGGCAGCGGGGGCCGACGCCGTCCCGCGCCTACCTGAACTTCCACCGGGTCGACACCACGCGTCGCTGAGAGTTCAGGTGGGCTTCGCTCGACTGGGTTACAAACCGGGGCCCACTTCGAGCTTGGAGGCCCTGTGCCGGTTCTGCCCCGTCGAGTCCTGGTGAGCGTGGTCGCCGGTGGACTCGTGGTTTCCCTGGTGTCCTTACCCACGTCGGCGTACGCGCGCGGCGGGGACCGGTTCCAGCGGGTCGACACCCTGTCGGTGTTCCACAACACCTCGGCCGACCAGCACACCGCCGCCGAGATCGCCGCGGCGACACCGGACGGGCGCACCGTCGTCTACACCGACTCCCCCGGTGAGCGGATCGGGTTCGCCCAGGTGAACGGGCGTGGGGAGCTGGCGCCCGCCGGGGTGCTGGCCATGCCGGGTGAGCCGACCTCGGTCGACATCCGCGGCGGCCTCGCCCTGGTCGCGGTCAACACCTCGCCGTCGTTCGCCGCGCCCGCTGGGGAACTCGTCGTGGTCGACATCGCCGAGCGGGCCGTCGTCGCCCGGCACGACCTCGGCGGGCAGCCCGACTCCGTCGACCTGTCCCCGGACGGCCGCCACGCGGCGATCGCCATCGAGAACGAGCGCGACGAGGACGTCAACGGCGGCGCGATCCCGCAGGCGCCCGCCGGTTTCCTGGCGATTGTGGACCTCGTGGGCGCGCCGACCGCGTGGGCGGTCCGACGGACGGAGCTGACCGGGCTCGCCCAGGTCGCCCCCGAGGACCCGGAGCCGGAGTACGTCAGCGTCAACGACCGCGGCCAGGTCGCGGTGACCCTCCAGGAGAACAATCACATCGCCATCGTCGACTTGCCCACCGGCGCGGTCGTGCGGCACTTTCCCGCGGGCAGCGCCACCGTGTCCGGGGTGGACACCAAGACCGACGGGCGCATCGCCCCGACCGGCACGGTCACCGCGGCCCGCGAGCCCGACTCGATCGCCTGGCTCGGCGACGGCCACCTCGCCACCGCCGACGAGGGCGACTACCTCGGCGGCACCCGCACGTGGACGGTCTTCGACGCGCTGACCGGCGCGGTCGCGTTCTCCTCCGGCACTGAGCTGGAGGACCTGGCGATCCGGCAGGGGCAGTACCCGGAGAAGCGCGCGGGCAAGAAGGGCGTCGAGCCGGAGGGGCTGGCCGTGGCGACCTACGGCGGCCACCGGTACGCGTTCGTCAGCCTGGAACGCGCCAACCTCGTCGCCGTCTACCAGGTTGACGACCCGCGCGCGCCGAAGCTGGTGCAGGGGCTGCCGACCGGGGTCGGCCCGGAGGGCGTGCTGCCGATTCCGGCGACCGGCACGCTGGTCGTCTCGTCCGAAGAGGACTCCGCCGAGGACGGTGTGCGGTCGTCCCTCACCTCTTACCGGCTGACCGGTGTGCCCAACGGGATCGCGCTTCAGGCCAACCAGGCCGCGCCGTCGATCGTGTCCGACGGCATCGGCTTCGGCGCGCTGTCCGGCCTGTCCGCCATCCCGGGCGACGCCAGCCGCGTTGTCGCCGTCACCGACTCCGCGTACACCCCGACCCGCGTCCTCACCATCGACACGGCGGCGCTGCCCGCGCGCGTGGAGCGCGAGTTGACCGTCACCAAGGACGGCAAGCCGGTGGGCTACGACGGCGAGGGCATCACCGCCCGTCCCGGCGGCGGGTACTGGCTGGCCGCGGAGGGCGACGCGAAGAAGACCGTGAACCTGCTGGTCGAGGTCGACGCCGGGGGCGCGGTCGTGCGCGAGGTCCCGCTGCCCGCGGGGGTCGCCGCCACCGCGACCGGCAACGGGTTCGAGGGCGTCGCCGTCGTCGGCGAGCACGTGTGGGTCGCGGTGCAGCGTGAGTGGAAGGCCGACGTCCCCGGCCAGGCGACTCTCGCCCGCTTCACCCCGGCCACCGGCGAGTGGGCGTTCGTCGCTTACCCGCTCGACACCGCTCCTACCGGCGCCTGGGTAGGACTGTCGGAGCTGACCGCTCTTGACGGCCACACCCTGCTTGTCCTGGAACGCGACAACCAGCGCGGTGACGCGGCGACTCTCAAGAAGGTCTACCGGGTCGACATCAGCCGCGTCACGCCCGCCGCCGAGGGCCAGCCGAAGCCGGTGCTGGCCAAGCGGCCGGTGCGCGACCTGATCCCGGCGCTGCGCGCGGGCGGCGGCGCCGTCCACGACAAGCCCGAGGGTCTCGCGGTCGTCGGCAAGGGGCCGTTCGCCCGCCTCGTCGGCGTCGTCGACAACGACGGCCTGGACGACGCCCCCGGCGAGTCGGTGTTCCTGCGCCTGGGCTTCGTGTTCTAGAGGGGTTCCAGGGTTTCACCGCGCACGGGAGTGAGCAGGACGGCCGCCGCCGGGAGGGCGGCGGCCACTGCCAGCGCCCAGGGCCAGCCGATGGCGGTGACGACGGTGGCGAACGCCGGGGCGACGGCTAGGCCCATGCCGTTCTGACCGGTGCTCTGGACTCCCAGGGCCCGGCCCGCCCACGCCGGGCCCGCGAGTTCGGCGGTGGCGGTGAAGGCGAGGCCGTTGTCGGTGACCGAGATGATCATCGCGGCGATCAGGCCCACCGCGGCCAGCCAGGGCGCCACCGCATCGCCGACGGCCCAGACCAGCATCGCCAGGGCCGCGGCCACCGCGATGGTTCGCATCGGGCGCATCCGGCTGGCCACCCGGTCGGACCAGACGCCCGCGCCGACGCGGCCAGCGGCCCCGGCGACCTGGACCACGGCCAGCGCCGCGCCCGCGGTCACCGCGGGCCAGCCCTGCTCGGTGACCAGGTAGGTCAGGGCGAACGTGCCCGCGACGAACTGTGGGCCGACCAGCAGGGCGCTGGCCAGGTGCACCCGCCACAGCCGTGGGAACCGGTACGGCGAGCGGGAGGCCCGCAGTTCGGCGCGCGGTTTCCGGGGCGGGTCGAGCAGGGCGACGGCGACCAGCACGGCCATGGCCAGGCATAACGCGGCGGGAATCAGCAGCGCCGAGCGGTAGCCCCACGCCTGCGCCGCCGGGGGCAGGGTAAGCGCGGCGATGCCGACGCCGATCGGCTGGCAGGTTTGCCGGATGCCCATGGCGAGCCCGCGTTCTCGCACGTCGAACCAGCCGAGCACCGCCCGGCCGCTGGCCGCGCTGATCGCCGCCGCGAACGCCCCGGCGACCACCAGCAGCGCGCCCAACGGCACGATCCCCGGCACCACAGCGGCGGCCAGGGTCGCCGCCCCGGAGCCCGCCATGCCGATGGCCATGACGACGCGCTCGCCGAAGCGGTCCGCCGCCGCGCCCCACGCGATCAGGGCGAGCAAGAGGCCGAGGATGGGGATGACGGACAGCGTGCCCGCCTCGGCGAGTGTCAGGTTTTCCGCCGCGCGCAGAGCCGGTATGACGAAGGGCAGCCCGTAGACCAGGGCGCTGGTGGCCGCTTGGGCGGCGACGGCCACGGCCAAGATCACCCAACGACGTCTCGACATATCGTTAACATAGCTAACGATTCTTGGATGGCGGAACAACCTTCCCGCATCCTGAAACGCCGAAGGGGCCCGACCCCAGTGGGTCGAGCCCCTTCGAGCAGGCCGAGCGTCAGTTGCCCGCGGTCGGCGCCTTGTCCTCGTCGGGCAGCGGAGTGCCGGTGCCGACCTCGTCGGTCGGGGTGTCCTGCGGCTCCTTGCCCCGCCGCACCGCCGTCAGCAGAAGCTGCGCGACGTCCACGACCTCGACGTTCTCGCCCGCGATGCCGTCCGACTGCCGGGCGGTGAGGCCGTCGGTGAGCATCACGCGGCAGAACGGGCAGCCGGTCGCGATCTTCGACGGCGCGGTCCCCAGCGCCTCGTCCACCCGCTCGACGTTGATCCGCTTGCCGATGCGCTCTTCCATCCACATCCGGGCGCCACCGGCGCCGCAGCACATCGCGCGGTCGGCGTGCCGCGGCATCTCCCGCAGCGTCGCCCCGGACGCGCCGACCAGCTCACGCGGCGCGTCGTAGACCTTGTTGTGGCGGCCCAGGTAGCACGGGTCGTGGTAGGTGATGTCCTCGGCGACCGGGGCCACCGGCACCAGGCGCCGCTCGCGGACCAGCTTGTTCAGCAGCTGCGTGTGGTGCACGACCTCGTACTTGCCGCCCAGCTGCGGGTACTCGTTGGCCAGCGTGTTGAAGCAGTGCGCGCAGGTCACGACGACCTTGCGCTTACCGGCCTCGCGGCCCTCGAACACCGAGTTGATGACCTCGACGTTCTGCTGCGCCAGCATCTGGAACAGGAACTCGTTGCCCGCGCGCCGCGCCGGGTCGCCGGTGCAGGTCTCCTCCGAGCCGAGCACGACGTACTTGACCTCGGCGGTGTGCAGCAGCTCGGCCACCGCGCGGGTGGTCTTCTTCGCGCGGTCCTCGAACGCGCCCGCGCAGCCGACCCAGAACAGGTACTCGGTGTCAGCGGCCAGCTCGCCGTCGAACACCGGGACCTCGAAGTCCAGCTCCTCGGTCCAGGCGAGCCGGTCCTTGGCGTTCTGGCCCCACGGGTTGCCCTTGTTCTCCAGGTTCTTGAACATGCCGCCCAGCTCGGACGGGAAGTTCGACTCGATGAGCACCTGGTAGCGGCGCATGTCGACAATGTGGTCGACGTGCTCGATGTCCACCGGGCACTGCTCGACGCAGGCGCCGCAGGTGGTGCAGGACCACAGGACCTCGGGGTCGATGACGCCGAGCTCGTCCACGCCGCCGATGAGCGGCCGCTCAGCCTCGGCGAGGGCCAGCACGTCGATGCCCGCGTGCGGGTTGTCGCCGGTCAGGCCGATCTCTTCGCCCGCCATGTCCTTCTTGCCGCCCGCGAGCAGGTACGGAGCCTTGGCGTACGCGTGGTCGCGGAGCTGGGTGATGACCAGCTTCGGCGACAGCGGCTTGCCGGTGTTCCACGCCGGGCACTGCGACTGGCACCGGCCGCACTCGGTGCAGGTGGTGAAGTCGAGCCAGCCCTTCCAGGAGAAGTCCTCGACCTTGCCCGCGCCGAACGCGTCGACCTCCGGGTCGGCTTCCTCCAGGTCGAGCACCTTGCCGCCGGACATCATCGGCTTGAGCGCGCCCAGCGCCACCCCGCCGTCGGCCTCGCGCTTGAAGTAGATGTTGAAGAACGCGCTGAACCGGTGCCAGGCCACGCCCATGGTCATGTACTTGGCCACGACGTAGACCCACACCATCGCGCCCATGAGCTTGACGAACGCCAGGCCGGAGACCAGGTTCTCGCTGGCGGGCAGGATCTCGCCGAGCGGGTTGCTGACGAACGCGGCCCACAGCGGAAGCTCGTGCGCGCCGAGGGCGGCCTTGCTGGCCCGGACGCCGAGGATGCCGATGCCCTCGAAGATCACCACGGCCTCGACGAAGTACGCCTGCCAGAAGTTGGAGCCCTGGAAGCGCGACTGCCGGTCGGCGCGGCGCGGGTGGTTGCGCTGGCGGATGATCGCCAGGGCCACGCCGCCCGCGATGGTGCCCAGGCCCAGCAGCTCCATCAGCAGGTGCCACAGGTTGATGTGGTCGAGGATCGGCCAGCCCCAGGTGGGGACGAACACCTCGCCGTAGGCCTCGAACAGCGCGGCGGAGCCGATGAGGAAGCCCCACATCACCAGCCAGTGCCAGAAGCCGACGTGCCGGAACTTGTTCATCCTGGTGTGCGCGGCGAACTCGGTGATCAGCGTCTTGAGCCGCGGGATGAACGGGCCGTTGCGGGTGGCGTCGGGCTGCCCGAGACGCACGATCGAGACCATCCGCACGATCGTGCGAATAAACATGCTCCAGGCCACGAGGCTGACCGCGACCGCGATCAGGCCCAGGGTTAGCTGCACGGCACCCATGTCGTGGTGACCTTCCGTTCAGTTCGGTTTGGGGCGGAACCTTACGCCTTCTTACTCGTGAGTAACCAGTCTGAGAAGTCCGGGGTCGCAGGTGTGGCGCACGTCTCCGAAACTATCTGGACGATAGTTCAGGTAGTTTGGCCGACATGTGCGCACCCATCCTGCCCCCGATCGCCCACGCGGGCGCGCCGGTCCCCCGGTGACCCGCGGCTACCGCCGGGTCGACGGCCGCAAGGCCCGCGGCGACCGGCGGCGCGCCGCGATCATCGAGGCCACCCTGCGGGTGATCGAGCGCGACGGCGTCGCCGGAGTCACCCACCGGACGGTCGCCAAGGAGGCCGACGTGCCGCCCGCGTCGATCACCTACCACTTCCCCGGGCTGGACGACCTGCTGGTGGCCACCCTGCTGCTCTCCGCCGAGAGCATGGCCGTCGAGGTGCGCGACCAGATCGAGTCGAGCCGCATCAAGGGCAGCAGCCCCGCTGGCGCGGTCGCCGAGATGCTCGCCGAGGCGCTCGGCCCCCGCCGCGGCCGGACCATGGCCGAGTACGAGCTGTGCCTGCTCGCCGCGCGCCGCCCCACCCTGCGCCCCGCCGCGCGGCTGTGGCTCGACGTGCTGACCAGCCTGGCCCGCCAGCCCGACGAGGTCCGGGTCCGGGCGTTCCTCGCCGGGGTCGACGGGCTGCTCATGCAGGGGCTCATCGATGACGAACCACCGACAGCGGCTGAGCTGCTGCCGGTGGTCGCCCGTCTGTTGGAGCCGTTGCGCTGAAGGTCAGCCCAGCGGGCAGGTGGCGCGGTAGTCGACCAGCACGTCACCGGTCGCGGTCGGGCACAGGAACTGGGTGTAGCGGGTGTCCTGGTCCACGAACCGCTTGAGCCAGGAGACGGTGAGCTTGCCGATCACCTGGTGCTCCCAGGTGAACCGCACGTGGTTGACGTCGAGCTTGGCGTAGGCCTTCTCGGGCCGGGTGATGCTCGCGTAGAACTTCTCGGCGTGCTCCGCGGGCGGGGCGCTCTGGTCCTGGGCGCCGCTGAGGATCATGGTGGGCACCTGGATTTCCGACCAGGTCTTGTCCATCGCCCACGGCGCCAGCGGCACGATCGCCTTCAGGCTGGGCCGCTGCGCGGCGGCGAAGAGCGTGCCGCCGCCGCCCATCGAGTGGCCGACCGCGGCCAGCCGCTGCGGGTCGAGCCGGGACCGGACGTAGGCGGGCGACTGGCCGGTGAGGTAGTCCAGCGCGGCGACGATCTGCTTGCCGCGCTCGAACGGCTGGTCGTTGAGTTCATTCGTGGTGATGGTGACCGCGATGAACCCGTGCGAGGCGAGTCGCTTGCCGAGCCAGACGATCGAGTTCTGGTCGGCCTGGAATCCCGGAGAGATGACCACGCCACCGAAAGTGCCCACGCTGGTGTTGTTGGGGTAGTAGATCGTGCCTTTGCCGAAACCGGTCGCTTCCGCGTCGGGAATGGCGAACTGGGAATAGTTGAACGGCCCGTCGGCGGCCCGCACGCTCTGCTCGGTTGGGTTGGGTCCTCGCTGGTAGGAGGTGGTGGCAGCGGTCGCGGCGGAGGTGGGTGTCACCAGTCCGGCCGCGATGGTGAGAAGCGCTGGAATCGCAAGGAAAGACTTTGTGAATCTCACGGGTGGAACTCCTGGTTCGCGCGTCTCGAAATGTTGATCAATGGTGCGGACCCCGCTGCGGACTTTAAGTAGTTAGCTACCCTCAAACAAGAACTTGAGGGTTCACAAGGTGCTTAATTAACCCGGTTGAGGATGGCCGTTCTTTTTGATCTTTTCGGGATAGTGAAATAGCGATCTTGGGCGCGCCGGTCAGGGGCGCCTCAGGGGCCGGGTCCGGGGCGTCCCTGATCCGCCGCGGGGCGGGGCGGCCATAGCGTCGGGGCCGTAGCAGGTTCGCCGACGAGGGGTGTGCAATGGCCGCGAGGACACAGCGGAGAGTCGTGCTGGGAATGGCAGTCGCGGGGGCGGTGGCCATCGCCGCGACGGTGGGGGCCTGCGGGACCGCCGTCCACGGGTACTCCGACGACGCGGTGATCGGGCAGACCGTGCGCGGCGTGCGGCTCGCCAGCGCCAGTGGCGCGGTGCGGCTGCGGGCGGGGAACACGACGACGGTGCACCGGCAGGTGTCGCACGCGGGCGCCAAGCCCGGCGCGACGCACCGCGTCGAGGGGGACGTGCTGGTCCTGGAAGGCTGCCCGATCCGCGACTGCTGGGTCGACTACGACGTCGTCGTGCCCGAAGGGGTGACGGTGTCCGGCGACGTCGACTCCGGCTCGGTCGACATCGAGGGGGCGTCCTCGGTGAACCTGCGCTCGTCGTCCGGGGACGTGCGGGCGCGCCGGGTGTCGGGGACGGTCAACCTGGTCGCGAACTCCGGGACGGTCGACCTGACCGACATCGGCGAGCGCGTCACGATCGACGCCGACTCCGGCGACGTGCTTGCCCGCGACGTCCGCGGCGACCTCACCGCCCAGGTGGAGTCCGGCCGCGTCGAGGCGCAGGGCGCGCGCGGCAAGGTCGACGTGGCCACCTCATCCGGCGACATCGCCGTCCGGCTGGCCGAGGCGGGCGACGTCCGGGCCCGCGCGGGCAGCGGCTCGGTCGAGGTCAGCGTCCCGCGCGGGGGCTACCAGGTGACCGCGACCGCGGACAGCGGCGAGGTCGCCAACACCGTCGGCCACGACCCCGCCGCGGCCCATCGCATCGACGTGACCGCCGACAGCGGCGACGTCACGGTCGCCTTCGGTTGAGCGGACGGCCCTCGGGAACACTCGCCGCGGGACGCGCGTTGAGGGTGCAGGAAGGTTGAGCGGGGACGGCTCAAGTCTGGAAACTGAGTCCGGTACGCTCAACTCAGTCAGGCGCACGACCAACGACAGCACAGCAACAGCAGGAGGAAGAAATGGCGCGAGCGGTCGGCATCGACCTGGGGACGACCAACTCCGTCGTCGCCGTCCTCGAAGGCGGTGAACCGACGGTTATCGCCAACTCGGAGGGCTCGCGGACGACCCCGTCCATCGTGGCGTTCGCCAAGAACGGCGAAGTGCTGGTCGGGCAGCCCGCGAAGAACCAGGCTGTCACGAACGTGGATCGCACGGTCCGGTCGGTCAAGCGGCACATCGGCACCGACTGGAAGACCGAGATCGACGGCAAGGGCTACACCGCGCAGGAGATCAGCGCCCGCGTGCTGATGAAGCTCAAGCGCGACGCCGAGGCGTACCTGGGCGAGACGATCACCGACGCGGTGATCACCGTCCCGGCGTACTTCGAGGACGCGCAGCGGCAGGCCACCAAGGAGGCTGGGCAGATCGCGGGCCTCAACGTGCTGCGGATCGTGAACGAGCCGACCGCGGCGGCGCTGGCCTACGGCCTGGACAAGGGTGCCAAGGAGCAGACCATCCTGGTCTTCGACCTCGGCGGCGGCACCTTCGACGTCTCCCTGCTGGAGATCGGCGACGGCGTCGTTGAGGTCCGCGCGACCAGCGGTGACAACCACCTCGGCGGCGACGACTGGGACCAGCGCATCGTCGACTGGCTGGTCGAGAAGTTCAAGGCGTCCAACGGCATCGACCTCACCAAGGACAAGATGGCGCTGCAGCGCATCCGTGAGGCGGCCGAGAAGGCGAAGATCGAGCTGTCCAGCTCGAACAGCGCCAACATCAACCTGCCCTACATCACCGTCGACGCGGACAAGAACCCGCTGTTCCTCGACGAGAACCTCTCCCGCGCGGAGTTCCAGCGGATCACCGCCGACCTGCTCGACCGCACCCGCACCCCGTTCAACAACGTGGTCAAGGACGCGGGCATCTCCGTGGGCGAGATCGACCACGTGGTGCTCGTCGGCGGCTCCACCCGGATGCCCGCCGTCGCCGAGCTGGTCAAGGAGCTGACCGGCGGCCGCGAGGCCAACAAGGGCGTCAACCCCGACGAGGTCGTCGCGGTCGGCGCCGCCCTGCAGGCCGGTGTGCTCAAGGGCGAGGTCAAGGACGTCCTGCTGCTCGACGTGACCCCGCTGTCGCTGGGCATCGAGACCAAGGGCGGGGTGTTCACCAAGCTCATCGAGCGCAACACCACCATCCCGACCAAGCGCTCGGAGATCTTCTCCACCGCCGACGACAACCAGACCACCGTGGGCATCCAGGTGTTCCAGGGTGAGCGCGACTTCGCCGCCGACAACAAGAAGCTCGGCACGTTCGACCTCACCGGCCTGCCGCCCGCCCCCCGGGGCGTGCCGCAGATCGAGGTCACCTTCGACATCGACGCGAACGGCATCGTGCACGTCAACGCGAAGGACCTGGGCACCGGCAAGGAGCAGTCGATGACCATCACCGGCGGCTCCGCGCTGCCCAAGGAGGACATCGACCGGATGGTCCGCGACGCCGAGGCGCACGCCGAGGAGGACAAGAAGCGGCGCGAAGAGGCCGAGGTCCGCAACCAGGCCGAGACCCTCGTCTACCAGACGGAGAAGTTCGTCAAGGACAACGACGAGAAGATCCCGGCCGAGGCCAAGGAGAAGGTCAACTCCGCGATCGCCGAGGCGAACGAGGCGCTCAAGGGCACCGACATCTCGGCCATCAAGGCCGCGATGGAGAAGCTGGCCACCGAGTCGCAGACCATGGGCGCCGCCCTCTACGCCGACACCGGCGCCGCCGCGTCGGGCGACGGCGCGGGCTCCGCGTCGTCGGAGGCCAAGGCCGACGGCGCCGACGATGTGGTGGATGCCGAGATCGTGGACGAGGACAAGGACGCCAAGCGTTGAGCCGGGCCAGTTCGAGCTTCCGACCGACGAGTGTCAGCGAGGTGGCAGAGTGACTGATCAGCACAACGGCGAGAACTCCGGCGAGGAGCCTCAGGTCGTGGTGCGCGATCGGCGGCGGATCGACCCGGAGACCGGGGAAGTCCGGCCGGGCGAGAACGGGGCGGCCGCGCAGGCCGCCCCGGCCGAGCCCGCGGGCAGGCACGCGGCCGACGAGCAGGACGGGGAGCCGGTGGTCGACACCTCGGCCGCCGTCCAAGCCCAGCTTGACGAGCGCACCGCCGACCTGCAGCGCCTGCAGGCCGAGTACGCCAACTACCGCAAGCGGGTCGACCGCGACCGCGAGGTCGTCGCCACCGCGGCGAAGGCGCAGATCGTGACGGACCTGCTCTCGGTGCTCGACGACCTGGAGCGCGCCGAGGCGCACGGCGACCTCACCGGCGCGTTCAAGGCCGTCGCCGAGAAGCTGACCGCGACGCTGCAGAAGACGGGCCTCGAACCGTTCGGCCACGAGGGCGAGCCGTTCGACCCGTCGGTGCACGAGGCCGTGCAGCACAACACCTCCACCGAGGTGGCCGGGCCGACGGTCACCGGCGTGCTGCGCCGGGGCTACCGGTTCGGCGACCGCGTCGTGCGGGCCGCGCTCGTCGCGGTCACCGACGCCGAGGCCGGGCCGCCGCCAGCCGCGGCGCAAGACCAGGAATAAGGCGAGAGGAGGGGACGTCCGGTGAGTGCCAGGGACTGGATCGACAAGGACTTCTATCGCGAGCTGGGCGTCTCCTCCGACGCCTCGGACGCGGAGATCAAGAAGGCGTACCGCAAGCTCGCCCGTGAGCTGCACCCGGACGCCAACCCGGGCGACGCGACCGCCGAGGCCCGGTTCAAATCGGTGTCCGAGGCGTACGGGGTGATCGGCGACCCGGACAAGCGCAAGCAGTACGACGAGGCCCGCGCCATGTTCGGCTCCGGCGGCTTCCGCCCCGGCGGCTTCGGCGGCGGCAACGGCGGCTTCGACTTCGGCGACATGTTCGGCGGCCAGGCGGGCGGCGGCGGCTTCAACCAGGGCGGCGGTCTCGGCGACCTGTTCGGCAACCTGTTCAACCGCGCCCGCGGCGGCGGCGCGGGCGCCACCCCCCGCCCCCGGCGCGGCGCGGACGTCGAAACCGAAGTCCGCATCGACTTCGTGGAGGCGGTCAAGGGCGCGACCGTGCCCCTGCGGCTGTCCAGCCCGGCCACCTGCGACACCTGCCGCGGCTCGGGTGCCCGACCGGGCAGCGCCCCCAAGACGTGCGCCACCTGCGGCGGCGTCGGACTGGTGAGCCGCAGCCAGGGCGCGTTCGCCTTCAGCGAGCCGTGCCGCGACTGCCGGGGCACCGGCCGCATCATCGACGACCCCTGCCCCGACTGCGGCGGCGAAGGCGTCAACACCAAAACCCGCACCCTCACCGTCCGCATCCCCGCGGGCGTCGAGGACGACCAGCGCATCCGCCTCGCGGGCCAGGGCGAACCCGGCAGGCAGGGCGCGAGCGCGGGCGACCTGTACGTCCGCGTGCACGTCACCCCGCACCCGGTGTTCGGCCGCAGCGGCAACGACCTGACGCTGAAAGTGCCGGTCACCTTCACCGAACTCGCCCTGGGCACCACCCTGACCGTCCCCACCCTCGACGGCGTCGTCAGCCTCCAGGTCCCCCCGGGCACCGCGTCCGGCCGGGTCCTGCGCGTGCGCGGCAAGGGCGTGGCCAAACGCGACGGCCAGGTCGGCCACCTGCTGGTCACCCTCCAGGTGGCGGTTCCGGGCACACTGTCGGAGGAGGCTAAGTCGGCCCTCAAGTCGTACGCGGAGATCGCCGAGCACGACCCGAGGCCGGAACTGACCGCTCTGGTGCAGAAGGCGAGGCAGTCGTCATGAACCCCTTCCCGCCGGGAGCCGACGAGGACACCCCGGTCTTCGTGATCTCCGTGGCCGCCCAGCTCTCCGGCCTGCACGCCCAGACGCTGCGCAGCTACGACCGGCTCGGCCTGGTCTCCCCCGGCCGAACCCCCGGCGGCGGGCGCCGCTACTCCATGCGCGACATCGCCCTGCTGCGCGAGGTGCAGCGGCTCTCGCAGGAGGCCGGGGTCAACCTGGCGGGCATCAAGCGCATCATCGAACTGGAGAACGAGGTCGACGCGCTGCGGACCCGGGTCGCGGAGTTGACCGAGGAGCTGGCGTCGGCTTACGCGGCGGCTGAGCAGGCGGCGGCTGCTATCCACAAGTCCTACCGGCATGAGTTGGTGCCGGTTCGGCAGGAGACCGCGCTGGTTGTCTGGCGGCCGCAGAAGCGGCGCTAGTCGGTTGCCGCTGTCGTTCGCTAGTCGTTGAGGATGTCGACGCGGAGGGTGTCGGTGTCGTGGAGCAGGGTAAGGGTGAGCCGCGCGCGGCCGGGTTCGCGGCCGACGATCACTACCCAGCGGTTGTTGGCGTAGGACAGCAGGCGTAGACCGGTGTATCGGTAGTGGGGTTTTCCCTGGTCGTCGGTGAGTCGGGTTTCGGTGACCTGGGTGTCGGTGAAGGCCAACCGGGTCGCGCTGTGGACGGTGAGCGCGGGGCGGGTCGAGGGATAGCGGTTGATGTACTCGGCAAGGGCTGTTCCGCTGCGGCCCGCGTAGACGGCGGTGGCCCAGAAAACAGCGAATCCGACGATGGCGGCGACGATCACTCGCCCTAGGCGTTGGCCGTGGAGCAGCGGGGCTCCGACGACGGCGCTCGCGGCGAGCGCGAACGCCCCTACCAGCGGTTCCGCGTGCCCGGAGAGCGCGACTACCGCCCAGAGCAGCAGGGCCAGCGTGGTGATCACTTGAATCGCGAGTGGCACGCGGAGTCGCTGGCCCCGGATGAGCAGGGTGCTTTCGGTGAATCGTTTGGCGAGCCGGTTCGTGAGGGTTAGCAGGATGAGGCAGCCCAGGACGATCGCGGCGGGTTTGAAGATCACGCCTACGCTGCGGAGCAGGTAGTCCTGGACGGAAAGCCGTAGCGCTGCCTGGTCGAGGCCGAAATAGCCGTAGAGGGCGTTCTGGCGGTTCCAGCCGAAGTAGAGCAGCACGGCGGTGATGGCCGTGGTCGGCGCGACGATCAGGCTGGCGGTTTCCCATACGGTGCGGGCCGCGCTCGCGCCGTCGGGCTCGGTCATGTCGTGATTGGCGGAGTGGTTGTTTCCGCGACCGTGGGTGACGGGGGCACTCCGGGGATCTCTGTTGGCTCGATGACCGTGCTTACGCCTGGGATGTCGTCGGGTTCTGGGGGTGTTGTCGTGGTGGGTTTGGTGCCTGCTGACGTTTTGGTTCGGGTTGTGGTGGGGTCGGCTGGCGTGTTTGTGCTGGGTGTGTCGGGGACTGCTGGGGAATCGTTGCCGTGGCAGCCGGATAGCGCGGTGGTCAGGATGATCAGTGCTGCGGTCGCTGTTCGCTTGGGCATGTTGATCACTTCCCAGTGATGTTTCACTTGGTAAGTGGGTCGTTTGTGTTGGGTGTTCGCGTTAGCGGGGTTCGCTCGATTGGGGGGCTGGTTGCTCGATGGGATGAGCGGGGTCTCGGGGCGGCTGGGTGTGGGGTTGCTCGATGGGGTGGAGTGGTTTCTTTGGGGCCCCTACGAAGGAAGATCCCGTCGTGGGAAAGACGGGTGGGGAGCCTTCGGCCCC